>CAZVRY010000069.1:0-27555 GCA_964629545.1 uncultured Verrucomicrobiota bacterium
CGGCCCGGTGGCGCTCCCGCCAAAATCGGAAGTTATTTTTGCACAGACCCTAAGCGATGAACTTGTCGCGGGCGGCACCGGTTGGCTGGCTTCCTGCTGAGCCGGCGAGGATGGACTCGAACCGCCGCCTGCCGGCCGATCTCCCCAGGTCGGCATCGTCGCGCCGCGTCCCGGGCTGGGGTAAAGACCTCAGGATCCGAGGCGCGCCGTTCGCAGTTTTGCGTTGGGGGGTGCTCTGCGGAGGTGTGGCCTTCGCAGTTCTGGGCATGGGAATGCTGCAAGCGGTGGCGCAGACGCCGCCGGAGACGGGAGGACGGCGCGTGGTCGGCTATTTTACGGAATGGGGCGTTTATGCGCCGAACTACCAGGTGGGGGATGTTCCGGCGGAGTGGTTGACGCATCTGCACTATGCGTTTTTGCGGCCGGTGTATGTCCGATCGAACGACACGGCGCGGGTCGAGTTGGTGGACCGTTATGCGGCGGTGGAGCAACGGTTCCCCGGCGATTCCGACGCGGACCCGTTTCATGGGAACCTCGGTCAACTTATCCAGCTCAAGCGGGCGCACCCCCATCTGAGGACGTTGCTGACCGTGGGTGGGGAGACGTTGTCGGCTGCGTTCTCGGACCTCGCGGCGTCGGCGTCGGCGCGGGCGGCGTTCGCGAAGAGTTGTCGGGAGATCTTGGTTCGCTATGGCTTCGATGGGGTCGATCTGGACTGGGAGTTCCCGGTCACGGGCGGGGCGGCCGACGTCGTGCATCGGCCGGCTGATGCCACCAACCAGGTCCTGCTGGTGGAGGCGGTGCGAGGGGAACTGGATGCGCAGGCCGCGCAGGATGGGCGCGATTACCTGTTGACCCTTTCCGTCTCGGCCTCGGCTGATTCCCTCGATGTCCGCCACGATTTCCCTCGTCTGAGCGAACTGGCGGATTGGATTCAGGTGATGGCCTATCCGTTGGCGGGCCCGTGGTCGCCGGTGACCGCTCATCAGGCGCCGCTCTACGGCAATCCGCGGTCGGCTGCGGGGGACGGTCATGCGGCGGAGGGCGTGCTGCATCTGGTGAGGCGTGGGGTGCCCCGGCAGAAGTTGGTCGTGGGGGTCCCTTTCTTCGGGCAGGGATTTCAAGGCGTCGGCGGGCCGGGGAACGGTCTGTTCCAATCGCATGGAGGCGCCACTAAGGAGGGCAGTTGGGTGCCGGGGCGGTTTGACTATCGCGATTTGCGGGACGGGGTTCGCGGGCATGGGTATCTCCAGGGGAACGGTTTCGAGCCCCATTGGGATGCGGCCGCGCACGCGCCGTTTCTCTACAACCCGTCGACGGGGGTCTTTATTACTTACGAGAATCCGCGGGCGCTGGAGCTGAAGGCACGGTTCATCCGGGAAGCGGACCTCGGGGGGGTGATGTGTTGGTCGCTCGACGCGGATGCCGCGGATCACGAACTCTTGCGGACGTTGGTGACCACGCTGGGGGCTCCACTCGGGGGAGAGTCGTGGTCGCGCCACCCTGCGATCTTCACGATGGATTTCGATGGCCATCCGGCGGCCTGGACCTATGCGTATGCCTACGCAGGGTATGGAGGAACGGGTTATCCGGAGCGACTCGTGCCGGAGACCCGTCTGCCGAATGCGGGGGTCATCGCGGCGTGGCCGGAAATGGGAGGATCGAGCGTCTTGCTGGCGGAGGGCGACTTTCGCGGCGTGCCGCCACCCGGGACGCAGGCGGGGGACGGCGAGGACGTGGAGTGGGCCTACGCCGGGCTGGGGCTGGGTGCGGGGACACTCGATCGGGGGACGAACTCGTTTGCGGGCGACGACCTGCGCGATTACACGCTCGAATTCAGGGCGGCGGCGCTCTCGGGCCTGCTCCCGGGGGCGGCAGGGTCGCGCGGTTCCTGGAAGCTCGAACTCCAAGTGGCGGATGACTTCCTTGTTCCCGCGGACGCGGACCTCGACGCGGACACGCTGGTGGCGTTGGCCGGCGACTTCGAGGCGGCAGAGACGGAGTTGACGTCCTTCACGTTCCGGTTGGATGAAGCCCGCGTGGTCGGAGGATCGGCAGCCCTCTGGCAACAGCATCGGGGGGAGGTGCGGCAGATGAATGTGAATTTCAACTTCTGGAATGTGCTGGCCGAGTTTGGCTTCGATGCCGGCAATCGGTGGGCCATCGACGATGTCGTATTGCGGACGACGACCCCCTTGCCTTCGCCGCCTCGATTGTCGGTGGTCCGGGGGCCGTTGACGCGCGGGTTGATCCTGCAATGGGAAGGGGACGGCATCCTGGAATGGGCTCCCCGAGCGGGGGGCGAGTTTGCGCCGGTGGAGGGTGCCGCGCCCCCTGCGCACATCGTCCCGGAAGCGGGCGCGGCCTTCTTTCGGGTGCGGTTGAGGGATCCCTGAGCACGCCACCTGCCGCGGAAGTCTGGGATCTCGATTCTGGTCTTTACATTCGCCGGCTTCAGGGCACATTCGCCCGCCGTTATGGACAAATTCTGGAGCATTATGACGATGCCGATCGGGGTGGCCCTCTGCTTCGGGCCGGCCATGGTGGTGTGGTGGCTCACGGAAGGCCGCAAGGCAGGCGGGAAGCGCCGCTGAACGTGCGCGCCTCCGGCCCGACCCCACCGCCGCGCCCCCCGCTCCCGACCCGGGGCCTGCACCCAGCCCGCCCCGGCTGAACCCATCCTTCTCAGGGGCACATCAGGTCGCGGACCTGGGCTGGCTTCCCTTTCCCGCCGCCCCCTTTCGCCAACACCCGTCGAGGTGGTCATCGACCAATCCCATGGCCTGCATGAAGGCATAGAGGGTCGTGGGGCCCACATACGTCCACCCGCGTCGCTTCAGCTCCTTGGAAAGCGCTTTCGACTCCGGCGATTGGTTCAAGCCGGCGAGGAGGGCGCGGGTGAGGCGGGGCGGGCGCGAGCCGGGGGCCGGCTGAAACCGCCACACCAACGCGGCCAGCGAACCGCACTCGGCCGCCAACTCGCAGGCGCGGCGGGCGTTGTTGAGGGTCGATTCGATTTTGCCCCGATGCCGCACAATCCCGGGGTCCCCCAGCAACCGTTCCACCTCGCGCGTTCCCCATCGGGCCACCTCCCTGAAATCGAAGCCGGCGAAGGCGCGGCGGAAGTTCTCCCGCTTGCGCAGGATGGTGAGCCAACTGAGCCCAGACTGGAAACCCTCGAGGATGAGCTTCTCGAAGAGGCGGCGGTCGTCGGTGACGGGGACGCCCCATTCGTCGTCATGGTAGGCGATGTAGTCGGGGGCGTCGGCGCACCACCAGCAGCGTGAGCGCCCGTCCGCACCCGTGACGAGACCTGAATCGGCGTCGGCCATACAGGGCGAGAGAATGGAGAAAGCGCGACGACGCGGCAAGGCTGGGCAACGCGTGCCGCCAGGTCCCCCGCATGGTGTCCAGCCTTTAGGCGGTCTGGGGTGGACGGCACGCTGAAGCGTGGACCCCCAACGACGCGAAGGCACTCGCCGACCGGTTCGACCGGCGGCCCGGCCTCTCACCGTGCCGGCGGCCCGACGGGCAGGCTGATCTGACTTCCGTCCCTTCCGACCGACACCGTCAACTCGGCCCGACGCGGGTCGCCGGTGCGCGGCGGCTGGCCATTCTGCCGGTTCATTTCCAACGCGGGCGAACTGCTGGAGGCCACGTGCACCCGGAGGCGATGACCGCGATTGAAGACGATGCTGGTTGGCCAGAGCGGGACGGTCAGGGCCACCGTGTCTCCCGGCTGCATCGGTTCTTCCCGGTCTAATCCGTTCCGCAGTCGCAGCCGCCACGCCCCCTCGCACACCATCATGGAACGTCCGTCCGGATACACATCGCACACGCGCACGATCAGGTCGGCGTCGGGCGCGTCGCAGCGCACGTGCAAGCGGGCCGAAGCATGCCCGGTCACTTCCAACGGTTCCGCCAGGGCGGCCGTCGTGAAGACCAACACATCGGCCCGGCCTTCGATCGGGCGCTGATCCTTGGGGCCGGCCGGGATGGTCAGTTCGTACCCCCCCACGGTGGGGACCGGTTGGGCGGGGTCGCTCGTGTAGGACAGGCTGCCGGCCGGGCCAGGATCGTCGAAGGAGGCCGTGCGATCGGCGCGCAGGTGCAGCACCTTGGTCCTGACCTCCGCCGGCGGCCACACGGGGGACGTCCGCCACACGTTGCCGGGCGCCCCGGCTTCGCCCGCTGCCCCCATCACGTAGTAAGTGACGGCCGGCGCGGTCAACAGCCCGTTGGCCTCCCCCTGCAGGGTCGCCGCAAACCACTTCCACGAATCGTGCACGTCGCCCGGCGTCCGGTTCGCCCCCGGGAACTCCAGGTCGCCCGCTTTCTCCTTCAACACGCCATGCGTCCACGGGCCCATGACCAGTTTCTGCCGGCCCCGCGCGGCCGGTCCGCCGTGATGCTGATACCCCTGAAAGGCCTCCACCGTGGCCTGCGCGAAGATGTCGAACCAGCCGCCGATATGCACCCCGGCCGCGTTGACGTTGTCGTAATGCGCGATCATCTCGCGGTCCCGCCAAAAGCGCGTGAGCGGGTAATTGGTGGTCCATCGATCCAGGGCGTGAGGCGCGAACTTGGTCTGCCGAAGCCAATCCTCGGTCATCGCCTGGCGGAAGATGCCGCCCCGGTAAATGCTCTCGCGGAAGAGGCTGGGCGTGCCCACGGTGAGATGTTGGCTGACCAGGTTCGCGGCCCCCGTCCCGGCCAGCAGATACTGGGTGATCGCGCCCGCCGAGCCGCCCCAAGTCCCGAGTCGTCCGTTCGACCACGGTTGTTGCGCGATCCACGCCGCGGTGTCGTAGCCGTCCCACTGGCCCTCTGCCTGGCCGTCGGCATCGAACGGCAAATTCTCCCCTTCCGAGGCGAACCGCCCGCGGGTGTCTTGGGCCACGAAGACGTAACCGCGGCGATTGGCCTCGGGGCCGAGCCCGGCGCCCAGGGCCTTGTTGTAGGGGAAACGGAGCAAAATGACCGGCCACCGGCCCTCACCCTCGGGCACGTAGACGTCGGTGGCCAGCTTGGTGCCGTCGCGCATCGCCACCTGGTGAGTTTGCGGAGCGGCGGCGTGCGAGGAACAGGGGCTCAGGGTGGACAAGAGCAGGCAGGCACAGCCCAGCGAGAAGCGCATCCAGGGAGTCATGGCCGCCATCCAAACCCAGCCCCATCGGAAAGTCACGGCGGGAATCGAGCTGAGCAAAGGGCGGACGGAAAAAGAACGACGACGGTTGCGTGCGGGTCGTCGCCGGTCCTTCCGTCCGCCCCAGAACCCAAACAGATCGTCGAACCGCTTGCGCGCATCCGAACGGATCTGGTTCCGAACTCTAGCAAGGGGCGTGCCGGGTGACCCAGGGGGCCGCGATCATGGCCCCTCCCCAGCCATTCTCATTGTGAACGAATGAGTCCCCCTCTCCCTTTCTCCCTCTCCCCAACCCCTCTCCCTCGCTTCGCTTTCAAGGGTCGGGGAGAGGGATGGGGTGAGGGGACGGTTCATGGAGAGGAGCCAGGGTTCAGCCTTGAGCCTCTTGCCGTGAGGTCCATTGCGCGCTCCGCCCACGGCCTGAGGAAGGACGGCGGGAATCGATCCGGGTCGCCCTCGCGTCCGTTCTTGGGATCCGCCTGTCCCACGAATGGGACCTGCCTCCTATCTCGTCCCGGTCAAGTTGGGCATCCGCTTGAACCGGTCCAAAGCCCCGCGCCGCCAGTCGCCAGGCTCGGCCGGGGCAGGAGGCGCGCTCGGCGACGGGGCGACGGGAGTTGGCGTGGGCATGGCCGTGGGGGCGGGGGGTGTGGCGGGCGGCGCGGGGGCGGGGATCGGCCCGGGCTCGGAAGGCCGCCGCGGCTCGAAGAACGAGCTCGAGGCGAAGGGGGAGGCCGCGGGGGCGGCCGCCGGGGCGGGGGCGGCCGCGGGGATGGAGGCGGCGGCGAGCACCTGGGTCTCCTCTTCCTCGGGCGCGCTCCGCCAGCAGACGCGCACGGAGGGCGCGGGTCCCGCGCTGACGAGGATTTCCTCGCAGCCGAGATGCTGGAGGTCCACCTTGTCGGCCAGTCTGCCGGCCTGGACGACGGCGCTCAGCATTGCGTGCACGGTGCGTTGGCTCTGGGACCCCGACAGGATCAAGCGCAGCCGGGCCTCCGGGACCTCTTCCACCCACGCCAAACGGGCGACCAGGCGCCGGTTGAGGCCGAGTTCCATGTCGACGCCGATCAACTCGAAGCCGGCCTCGCGGAAGGTCTCGGCGCCGGCATCGATTTCGCGCAAGGTCTGGAGCAACCGTTCCTCGGTGTCCGCCTGCAGCCCGGACACGGCCGCCATCACGTCGGCCCGCATCTGTTGGACTTGCCCCGTCGTGCTGACCAGCGCCTCCCGGATATCGGCCACCTTGGGCGGGACGCTCTCGATGATCTGTTGGACCTGGGCGGCCTTCTCGCGCAGGGTTTGCAGGCGGCGGGCGTATTTTTTCATGGGACGCAGGGGTTAGCCGCCGGTCCGGGACTCGGGACCGGGCGTGGGGGGAGGGGTCTGGCTTTGCTCGAGGGCCTGGTGGAAGCGTTCGAGGAAGGCGCGCTCGTTGGTGAGCATTTCCTGGGTCAGTTCGATTTCGACCGTGCCTTGCTTGGCCCGGGCCACCAGCAGGTCCTCGACATTCCGCAAGTGATCCCGCTGTCGCACCGCCGCGTCCTTGAGCGTGGCCAGCGTGCTGTGGATCATCTCCATCTCGTGCGACAGGCTGCTGACCTTCTCGGCCATGGAACCGGTGTGGACGGCGGTGATGGCCCGGCTGAGGTCTTCGCGCAACGCGCGCAATCCTTCCTGGAGCTGGGCCGCGAGCATCGAGCCCTCGCGTTCTCGCGCCAACACGGGCGGCGTGGCCGGGCTGGCCAGGTTGCGCTCGACCGCCGCCCGCAGTTGCTCGAGTTGGTGGGCCAGGGGACCGAGGTCGACGGCGAGCGAGGGCGTCGGAGACGGTGGCAGGGCGGCCGGCGAGGCCCGCCCCTGCTCGAGGGCCGAGCCGAGCCGGTCGAGCGCCTGCCCCAGCGGAGTCCAATCCACCACGACCTGGGGCGGGGCCGCGGGCGGCGGGGGCGTCCGCAGGCCTTGGACCACCGCCGCGCTCAGTTGCTCGAGACCGTGGCTGAGCGGAGCCAGGTCCACAACCACGGGCGTCGGCGCCTTCGCCAGTTGGCGGTCTAAGGTCTCTTGGATCGCTTGCAGACCGGACTGGAAATTGGCCAATTGCCCGACGATGCGTCCGACGCTGTCCTGCTGGCCGCCGCCGCCCATGAGGAGGTTGCGTTGGAAGGTCTGCTTGATGGCCTCCCAGCGCGCCTGTTCCTCGGGGGTCTGCCAAGCGAAGAGGGTTTTGAATTTGAGCAGGTTCGCCTCGGCCCCCGTGGTGAGGGTCTGCGATTCATTGCGGTAATGATCGAGGAGCAACGCCCGGACCTCGTCGTCGTTCATGATGGCCACGACCTTTTCGGCCAGGCGATTCATGTTGCGATAGGAACCCTGCAACTTGAAGGGCGGCTCGGTCCGGAACTCGTCGGCCTGGGCGGCGGAGTGGATGTACTCCTGGTTGACCCGCAGGACCACCTCGCGGAGGGCGACCAGTTTTTTCATCACGGCCAGGATCTCCTCGACCTCCTGGGACGAGTAGCTGGCCTCGAAGGCGATGCCCTCGCGCGCGCCGGTCTCGGCCATCTGTATGAAGGCGCGCACGTCCTGTTGGCTCTTGTTGGCGAGGGGGGCAAGGACGGGGTTCGAGGTGATGGCGTTCTCGAGGTAGCTGGCCTTGAAGCGGTCGGCGCTGCCGCCGATGATATCGCCCAGGTTGTAGGTGTCGGCCCGGTTCGCGAGCATGTCGGGCAGCTTGAACTTCTGGCCGCTCTCGGTGTAGGGGTTGCCCGCCATCACCACCACCACCTTGCGGCCCCGCAGATCGTAGGTTCGCGGGCGCCCCTGCCAGACCCCCTCGATCTTGCGCTGGGCGTCGCACAGGGAGATGAACTTCTGCAGGAACTCGGCGTGGCAATGCTGGATGTCGTCCACGCACAGCATCACGTTGTCCCCCATCTCCAGGGCCAGGTTCAGCTTCTCGATTTCCTCGCGCGCGGCCGCGTTGGGCGCTTCCTCGGGGTCCAAGGACGTCACCCCATGTCCGAGGGCGGGTCCGTTGACTTTGACGAAGATGATGCCCAGCCGGTTGGCGAGGTATTCCATGAGGGTGGTCTTGCCGTAGCCCGGGGGTGAGATCAGCAACAGCATCCCCATCAGGTCCGTGCGCTTGGCGTCGCCGGCCGCCCCGATTTGTTTGGCCAGATTGTCGCCCACCAGCGGCAAGTAGACCTCGTCGATCAGTTGGTTGCGCACGAACGAGGTCAGCACCCGCGGCTTGAACGCCTCCAGCCGCAACTGTTCGCGCGCCCGGTCCAGGAGGCGCTGCTTGATCTGTTGGAACCGGGTGAAACGCGGCGCCACCGCGCGCTCGAACCGCTCCAGCCGCCTCCGGTAATCCAGGTAATCGAAGGTGTAACGGTTGCCCGCGATCCGCCCATGCACCCCCTTCATCCCCTCCAACTCCCGGCGCAGCCCCGCCTGCACCACCGTGTAACGCATCGTCTCCCCGCAAAACACCAGGGCCGCGACCATTTCGACGAAGGGAAGGCCGGCCGGCTGCTCGAGGAGGAACCCGCGCACCCAGTCGCGCACCAACTGCCATTCGCTGGCGGGCGAGGCGGCCAAGGCCTGCCGCGCCTCGACGAAGGTGCGCTCGCTCCCCTTGGTCACCAGGTGCTGGCGGAAGGCGCGGGCCAAACGCTCCGCCTCGTCGCTGACGGTGAAGGCGTCGCCCGTGATGGATTCGTAGAACAGGTACTCCGCCGCCGGCGCCGCCACCTCGGGCGGGAACAGGCCGGTGTCCTGGACGAACCCGCCGAGCAACCCCTCCAGCCCGGCCAGGTAGTCCCGCTGCACCTCGTCGCCCGGGAACAGCCGGTTGCGCGCGGCGAACCCCTTGAGCTTGGCCGCCCACAGGGACTTGGTTTCCGCGGGGCAGAAGCGCAGCCAATAGACCACCGCACAGGCTCGCGCCGCGGGATGGTAGCGCGCCAACTGCAACGCCACGTGGGTCGTGAGCAGGGCCTGGAAAATCTGCGCCCCGTCCAGGTCGTGCACCCCTTTGGTGTAGCCCTCCTGGTAGCGTCCCGCCATGAACTCCTGCACCAGGACCAGGCGTTCCTCCTCCGATTTGGCCAGCGCTTCCGCCCACCGGCAGCGCGCGGGGGCGGACAGCTCGGAGGGCGCGGCCGGGACCGGCGCGGCGCCCTGGCCGAGATGTTGCAGCAACTGCCAGGCGAGATATTCCGCCCGGTAAACGTCCGGATTCTCCGACACGACCTCCTGATCCCACACGTCCCGGATGGCCAGCAGTTCCTCGTCGCGAATCGGCTCGAAGTATTTCGTGCTCGTGAGGTGCAGACACGGCCCCTCCTGGCGGAGCACCACCGTGAGGTCGAGGGGCTGGGTATTGATGTTGAACCGGTGGCGCCCGAGTTGGATCACGGCCGCCCCGCCCACGAAGAGTTCCTGCCGGTCCTTGAGTTGGCGCACGGCCTCCTGCTGCACGCTCTTGAGCCGACCCTGCAAATCATCCGCCTTGATCGAGTCCCCCAAGGCCAGCAGGGCGGCGATGATCTCGCGGACCTTGGCGATCATGAGGTCCGAGGCCATGTAGGTGTTGATTTCCTCCACCCGCTGGAAGGTGCCCAGCCGGTTCTGGATCACCTTGAGGATCCGCTCCGCCGCGGTCATTTGGGCGGACGCCTTGCGGTTGCGCTGTTCGACCAGCGCCACTTTCCGCTGCTCGAAGGCCTCGTAGAGCGACGCCCGCTTCTCCGAAAGCTGGACCGTGTATTCCTCGAAATCGGCGAAGGCCCCCTCGAGTTCCTCCAGTTGCACCGTGATGCGGTTCAGGTACTCGTCGCACTTGGCCGGGGTGTCGCAGAGGTCCAGGTAACTCGAGGCCGACTGCCCCAGCAGTTTGACCTGGGCCGCAAACTGGGCCGCTCCCTCGCTCGCCACCAGCGCTTGCAGCCGCTTCTTCAGCCCCGCCTTGACCTGGTTCAGGGTGGCGTAAATCGAGGTGATGCCGTCGATGATCCGGGTCGCCTCGGTCGCGTCCTCGATCCGGAGGCTGTTCACGATCTCGATCAGCATCTCGAGCTCGCCCCCCGCCTCCGCCACCGCTTTCTCGATCTTCCGTCCCTCCGCCACTTTGCCGACCTGGTCGACGGCGGCCAGGTGTTCCTGGGCCTGCTTGCGATACGGTTCGAGCGCCTCGGGTTTGAGCAGGAACGTGACGCAGGCGCGGGCCAGTTCCTCGCCTTGGGCCACCACCGTCCCCTCGAGCGCGTCCACCTGCGCCAGGTCGACGTAGCGCGCTTCCTTCAACGTGATGAGCTCGCCGCGCAGGTGGCGGAGGGCGGCCAGGTTGACCACGAACTCGTTCAGCGTGCGGAAGCTGGCCCGGCGGATGGTGTGGCCGCGCTCCTCGCAACGGCGCCGCGCGTCCTGCACCCGCTGGATCGCCTCGCGCTGGAGGCGGCGCACCTTGTCGAACTCCTCCACCGCTTGATCGGCGGTCTGGCGCACCTGGCGCAGCGACTCGTGCAGCCCGAAGCCCTCCTCGCTGGCCAGCCACGGATAGGCGTCCAACATCGTGCCGCACCGCCGCACAACGTCCGCATACAACTCGGCATAGGGGGTCGGCCGGCCGATCAGGGTCAGCACCTCGTTGCCCTCGGCCAGACAGCGCACCACGTCCTTGTTTCCCACCTGGTAGAGGAAGGCCTTGCGCTGGCCCTCGGGCTCATAGCCGGGCTGGAAGAACGGCGTCTGCCGCAACTGGATCGTGTGATGCTTCTGCGGTTCCTCGTCGCCCCGGAACAACAGCAGGTGGCCATCGGCGAAGAGGGAGAACCCGTGGCAGGTGATGCGCTCCTCGACCTTCTGCGTGATCAGCCGGTAGGGCATCAGCACGTAGAGCCCCGATTCGCGATGGTAGAAGACGAAGAGCGAATCCTCCCCGCCCGGCCCGTGGACCACCCGCTCGAGGCGGAGATTCTGCTCGCGGCTCTCGAACCGCTTGAGCTCGCCGGTCCCGAGGTAGTAGCCGTCCGGGAAGATCAGCCCATGCCCCTCCGGCAGGAGCGCGCACGATTGGCCGATCGTGTCCACCCGCACGACCGTCTGCTGCTTCTCGTTGAAGATGAAATGCCGCGCCACCTCCTCCTTGTAGGGGCGCACCCGCAGCAGGATCAGGTGCTCGAAGATGGCGTAGGCGATCTCGGCGTCGTCCACCTTCTGGTTCGCATCGTCCACCGGCTCCGAGTAAATCCCCTCCCCCGTGCTGGTGTTGTCCTCCACCTTGATGGTCAGGTCGCCGCTCACGCACTCCACGAACAGGCGGTCCTCGATCGAGACATGCGGATGGTCCCCGTAGCGGAACGACTCGCGGTCGGGGGTTTGCCAGCGGAACTCGTGCCGGGGCGGGAAGCCGATTTTTCGGAACTCGGTCTCGGCCCGGCTGTCCAGGAACCGGAGTTGTCCGCCCTGGAAGGCCCATTTGAAGACGGCCACGTCCTCCAGGCCCGCCCCCACCTGGAACACCATGTAGAGCTTGCCCTCGATGAGCGAGAACTTGGCGAACGCCGCCCGCTCATAGATGTTGTAGAGGCGCTTGAAGTCGGTGAGGAAGGTCCGGTCCTGGAGGGGCGCCAGTTCGGCCTCCTTGAAGGCCCCCGACTCGGCATCGCGCTGGTAAATCGCGAACACGTCGCCCAGCTCGATCTCCTTCTTGAGCCCGAACTGGACGTTGAAGCCGAAGAGGAACCGCCCCCGCCCCAGCGGCACCATGTCGCGCGGGACACAGTTGTGCGCGGTGGTCACGCGGTCGGACTGGAGCAGTTTGAACTCCACCGACCCGAAGACCTCGCGGCGCCGCGCATCCAGCCGGGCCATCCCCTCCCGCAGGGCCGTGCCCTGCACTTGCAGCCGTTGCCGGATGATCTCGTAGGTGGCGCTGCCGAGGGCCTGCGCCGGCGAGGGGGCCGCGGGGGCCGCCGCCGGGGCCGCCGCCTCCGCCGACCCAGCGGGCTGAGGAGCCGGATCCGCCATGGCCAGCCTTAGCGCGAGACCGTCTTCGCCAACACCGTGGTCGCGGCCGTCTCCGCCAACCCCTGCTCGCGGGCCAGGCCCAGCGCCGACTGCAACACCGCCTGCAACCCCTGGTCCGCCGTCGAGGCCATCAGCTTGGTCAGCAGCGCGGCGATGGTCAGGTTTTTCAGGTCCTCCGATTTAAGGCCGAAGTCGGCCACCCACTGCCGGAGCTGCGTCTTGAAGCGCTCGGGATCGCCGGTGAAGAAGGTGTTCTTGATGTCGGTGAGGGTGCCGCTGCTGGCCACCAGCCGGTCCACCGCCTTGCCGCCGCTGACCGCCTTCACCACCTTCTCGAAGAAGTCGTTCTCGCCGCCCACGATCTCGATGTGCGCGCTCTTGAGCGCCTCGCCGACCAGGGCCGAGTGGGCCGAGGCGATGTCGCGCTGGACGTGGATGGCGGCCAGTTCGACGTCGCGCTCCTTGGCCAGGCGGAGCCGGAATTCCTCATGCTGCTGACCGGCCTCGTGCAGGAGCTTCATGGACTTGGCCTTCTCCTCGATGCCCTTGGCCTCGGCCAACATCTTGGCCTCCGTGCCCTTGGCCTCGGCCAGGAGCTTCGCCTCGATGCCCGTCGCCGTCGCCAACTCCTTGTCCTTGGTCCCTTCGGCCTCCGCCTCGGCCTGGCTCTGCGTCACCTCCGCGGTGGAATCGCCCTTGGCCTTGATGACCTCGGCCTCGGCCAGCCCCAGCTCCTTGATGGCCGACGCATCCGCCTTCTTGGCCCCGGCCTTGGCCGTGATCACCTTGGCCTCGGCCAGCCCGGGGGCCGCTTCCTTGGCGGCAAACCCCTCGGCCTCCTGCTCCATCGCGTGCCGGCGGCGCTCGGACGCCTTGGCCTCCGCGTCGGCCAGCGTCTGGATGCGCTCCGCCTCCCGCAGCGCCGCCTCGCGGGCGGCCTCGGCCTCGATGACCGTCTTGATCTTGGCCGCCTCGGCCAGGTTGCGGTCCGCCTCCTTCTGGGCCTCCGCGGCCACCACTTTCTCGACCTGATCCCGCTTGGCGTTCATCTCCGCCTCGATCAACGTCACCTCGCGAACCCGCTCGGCCGTCATCCGCGCCTCGATGTTGGTCTTCTCCTCCTGCTGCTGCACGACGGCTTTCTGTTCGGCGACGACGATGGCGCGCTTCCGTTCCACTTCGACTCCGGCTTCGGCCACCTTGGCCTCCTTCTCCATCTCGGCCAGCGCCACGGCGCGCTCGCGGCGGACCCGGGCCTGGTCGCCTTCCTGAATCGATTCCTGCTCGAGCCGCTGCTTCTCCTTCTTGACCGTGTATTCGCGCTCCTGGACGGCCCGGTTCATGTCCTCGGTCCGCAGCCGGATCGACTCCTCGGCCTCGAGGCGTTTGCCCTCGACCTCCTGGCGGCGGCCCTCGATGACCTTGCGCGCCTCGGCCTCCTCGTTGGCCTTGACCTCGGTGATGGCCCGCGTCTGCTTGGCCGTGTCTTCCTCGTTGCGCCGCTTCTGCTCGCGCCGGGCAATGTCGGCGTCGGCGTTCTCCTTCTCGATCTGCACGCCCGCCCGCTGCGAATGCTCGTTGGCGATGACCCGTTCGCGCTGGGTGATTTCGGTGATTTTCTTGATGCCCTCGGAATCGAGGACGTTGTTGGGGTCGTGCTGGTCGAGCGGCGTCTGTTCGAGGTAGTCGATGGCCACGTCCTGGAGGAGGAACCCGTCCAGGTCCTTGCCGATCGTGTTTTGGATCTGGTCGCGGAACTTGATGCGCTCAGTGAACAGCTCGTGGAACTCCATCTGTTTGCCCGCCGTCTTGAGCGCCTCGGAGAACTTCGCCTCGAACAGTTCGCGGAGCTGGGAGATGTCCGACACCCGCTCCGGCGTCAGCATCTGCGCCACTTTCCGCACGCACTCCTCGTTGGCATCCACCCGGATGTAGAACGCCACAATGATGTCGGCGCGGATGTTGTCCTTGCAGACCAGGCCGTCCTTCCCCTTGCGCTGGATCTCGAGCTTCTTCACCGAGATGTCGACGATGTGATAGGTCTGGACCATCGGGACCCGCACCATCCAGTCGAACGCCACCTTCAGCCCGCCCCAGCCCGTCTTCACGCCGGCCCGGCCCGGCTCGATCTTGCGAATGCAGAACAAGGACAGCGCGGCGGCACAGGCGCCGGCCACCAGCACGAAACCGCCAAGGAGATAGGGCCACATAGGTGAGGTGGGTTCAGGATGTTCGAGTCGTTAGCATGGCTCCATCCCGGCCGCTCCCGCGCAACGCCCGCCCCGGCGAACGACCGGATGAGTTGTGACGCTCCCTGAAGTAGCAAACGCCCGCCAACCGGGCCAATACAATTCTCGCGCGTTTTTCCCACCGCCCCCCGGCTCCCGGGCGGCCGCTGCGCTCCGCCGCGCCCCCGCCCCCTACATCCGCAACACCAGGGCGGCCAGGCCCAGGAAGAAGAAAAACCCGGCCACGTCCGTCACCGTCGTGAGGAATATGCTCGAAGCCAGCGCCGGATCGACCCGGCACGCCCGCAGGCCCAGCGGGATCAAGACCCCCGAGAGCGCAGCCGCCACCTGGTTGAGCACCATGGCCGCCCCCGCCACCAGGCCCAGCGCGAGGCTGCCTTTCCAGAGATAACCCGCCAGCCCCACGATCAGCCCAATGGCCAGGCCGTTCGCCCAGCCCAAAATCAGCTCCTTGCCCAGCGCGCGCCGGCCCTCCCCGGGCGGCAGTTCGCCCAGGGCCAAATCGCGAATGATAATCGTCAGCGTTTGCATCCCGGCGTTCCCGCCCTGGCCGGCAATGATCGGCAGGAAAATCGCCAGCGCGGTCCACTGCGCGATCGTGCTCTCGAACACCCCCACCACCGCCGCCGCCGCAAAGGCGGTCCCCAGATTCACCAGCAACCAAGGCAGACGCCGCCGCAGCGACTTCGTCCACGGCGTCAACACCCGCTCCTCCCCGGACAAACCAACCATCAACTGCATGTCCTCGGTCGCCTCCTTGCGGGCAATCTCCAGGGCGTCGTTGGCCTTGACCACCCCCACCAACCGCCCCTCCGCATCCAGCACCGGCAACCCCAGGTAATGATAATGCTCGAACTGCCGGGCCAGTTCCTCCTGGTCCGCCTCCACCCGCACCGCCTTCACCTCCCGATTCATGATCTCGCGCAACCGCCGGTCGGGCCGCCGAAAGACCAGGTCCCGCAGGCTGACGATGCCCACCAGCCGCTGCTCCGCGTCGGTCACGTAAAGGTAGGCGATGTCCCGAGAGGGCGCGTCGGCTTCCCGGCGACGCAGCACCTCGCGGGCCTGCTCGATCGTCATGTCCTCCGCCAGCGCGATGAAGCGATTGGCCATGATCCCCCCGGCTGTGTCCTCAGGATAACGCAGGAGCGTCCGCACCGCCCCGGCCTGCTCCGCCCCCAAGCGGGCCAAGACCTCCCGACGCAACCCCGGCGGCGCCTCCTGGAGCACGTCGACGGCGTCCTGCGGGGGCATGCGCTGAAGGAACTGGGCCAGGGTGGCGGGTTCCATGGCGGCCACCAGGCCGCCGACCTGTTCCTGGTCCACCTCGGCCAGCGTGGCGGCCGCCTGCTCGGGAGGCAACTGTCCCAGCACCCGGCCGGCTTCCTCCGTGCTTAAGCGCTGCAAATGATCGGCCAGGTCCGCGGCATGCAGGCCCTGGCACTGTTCCAGCGTCAGCGGTTCGAGTTCGCTCATGCCCCGAGCTTGGCAAGAAGTCGAGCCCTTGGGAAGGACCCGGACCCGCGGATCAGCCATTCTCATTTTGAAACTCGGACGGCCCCTCACCCGGCCTTTGGCCACCCTCTCCCCGCGCCTTTTATGCCAGAAGGCAGCCGAGGCGCGGGGAGAGGGAAGGGGAGAGGGGGACTTCTTCTTTCAAAATGAGAATTGCTGCCCGCGGATCAGCCATTCTCATCTTGAAAGGAGGACTCCCCTCTCCCCTTCCCTCACGCCCCCTGGGCTGCCGTCGGCGGTCAACGGCGCGGGGCGAGGGTGGCCAGTGGCCGGGTGAAGGGCTCTTCAAAGGCCGAGACAACGATGATGCAACCGTCTCTCGATGCGTGAGCGGATTTGCGAATCGACGCACTGCGCTTATTGCTTGACGGACCCTGGATCGAGAACCTGGGTTGCGCCCCAAACCGCTGCGCAACATTGCCACCGCCTTGGGTCCTGGGTATCGTTGCCTCCAGTGAGCACTCACCGCCAAGCGTTCTGGGCCAGGCATCGGGGCTTGGTCTGGTCGAATCCGGACGCCACGGATGCCGTGCACATCCGGGCGGCGTTGCTGCACCCTCGTTTCAGCCAATTGCTCGCGATTGCCGCGGAATTCGGGCCGCCGCGGTTGAGCAGGGAATGGGCCGCACTGAGTGCGGAAATGCCCGCGGAGACAAACCGCGTGCGTCCCGCGGTCGAGCGTGCGCTCCGCAATATCGAGAAGGGATTCGCGGATGCTGCTGCCCGACACTGAACGCGTGTGGCAATTCCTGCAGAGGCAGCCAGCGCTGGCAGGCTTTGTCCTGGTGGGCGGCTCGGCCCTGGCGCTCCGGTTGAAGCACCGGATCAGCGAAGATCTCGACCTGGTTCTCCCCGCGCAGAAACTGCCTCGGGCTCCGCTGGATGTTCTGCGCCTGGCGGCTCAAGCGGAGAATCTGGAATTTCGACTGCTGGACGACGAAGCTGCCGTCATGGCGTTCGCCGAGGGCGGTCTTGAATTGCACGATTACCAGCAGAACTACCTGGTCAACGACCGCATTCGGCTGTCGATGTTCACGCCAGAGCCATCTCTGGCCAAAGTGCTCACCGGGCCGCCCGAGCCGAGGGTCCGAGTCGCGACATTGCCCGAGCTCTTCAAGTCCAAGTGCCTTGTTTCGGCCCTCCGTTCGAAAACCCGCGATTGGTTCGACCTGTATGTGCTGCTTCGAAACCATGGCTTCACCGCCCTGGATTACCGGACCGCCTTTCTCGAAGCCGGCCTTGAACCCCAATGCGACATCGGCTTGAGCCGCCTGTGCAGCGGCCGGCCGCAAGCCGATGACGAAGGTTACCGTCACCTCATGCCCGACCCGCCCTCGCTGGCCGAAATGAGGGCCTTCTTCACCGCGATGCGCGACCAACTTGAACAAACACTCGCCGCCGAAGTCGCCTCCCGACGGCCCAGGTGAAACGGCGGGTGCAACTCGACACCAGCCTTTCGCGCGCTGGCGGGCGAACCATTTCAATGCGAGGTCATGCCGCTCGTGGCTGGGCCAGCGCAAGGCGAGGAGCAGGTTGGTGTCGAGCAGGTAGCCCTTCCTACGCCCTCCGCCTCGAGGCGGCGCACGTCGTCCGTGGTCACTCTCGGCGAATCCGCCGGCAGATCGAACACCACGAGGCCATCCTTGTCCTGGGCGGGAGTGGAGGCGTTCAGCCCCTTGCGCAAGAGATCCGAGACGGCCCTGCCGAGCGAGACGCCCCGCAGCCTGGCCTGGCGGGCGGCCAGTTCGTGAACGTCATCGTCGAGAGTCAGTGTCGCTCTCATGGCCTCACGATGCTGTTACTCCCGTTTGATGTCAATTAGCTCGATGTGCATCACTCCAGCGATGCGGTGGCAGCGCCCCTC
This sequence comes from uncultured Verrucomicrobiota bacterium, assembly GCA_964629545.1. Taxonomy (GTDB): domain Bacteria; phylum Verrucomicrobiota; class Verrucomicrobiia; order Limisphaerales; family CAZVRY01; genus CAZVRY01. The sequence goes on from CAZVRY010000069.1 coordinate 17,810, forward strand.
ATTCCATGCCTCCCTCTCGCCCGAAGACGCCCGGTCCGCGCAGGCGCTGACGAAACCAGCGGCCGGGCGCGCCGTTCGCGGTTCGCGGACGCGACCCTACGGCGCCGCCGCCGTCGGCGCCGCCTGCGCTTGGCCCGCCACCTGGCGCCGCTGCTGCGTGTAGTATTCGGTCACCCACGCATCGCGGCGTCAACTCGCATGGGTGGCCAGGTTTCCGTTATTCATCAGTGCAGAAGTAAGCATACACCCCTCACCCCATCCCTCTCCCCAACCCTTGAAAGCGAAGCGATGGAACGGGGTTGGGGAGAGGGAGAAAGGGAGAGGGGAGCCATCCTGTGTCTGCCTACTTATGCACTCATCAATACCAGTCGTTGGGCGTCTGGCGGGTCCTGCGCCGCCCGGTCTTCCTGGCGTCGGGCGCGCTTTGGGGATCGGCCGAGGTCTTCCAGGCCCAGGCCAGTCCGGACGGGCGGTGGCTGGCGGTGGCGAAGGACGACGGCGTCCGTTTGCTGGAGTTGCAGGCGGGCCAGGAACGGGCATTCGCCGCCGTTCCAAGGACCCGGGCGGCGTGCTTCTTACCGGATGGCGCCGCGCTGGGCGTGGCGTCGACGGGAGGATTGTCTATCCACCCGATCACCTCCGGCGGCGCTTTGGAACCAGGGCGCGCTTGCCTGGTCCCGGGTTTGGAGGCCGTGCGGCAATTGGCGATGAGTGACGATGGTCGTTGGTGCGCTGAGGCGGCCTTCGACGCTGTAACCATTCGCAACACCGATTCCTGGGCCACGCACTTTCGGGTGCCCCGCCAGTTGGCCGAGCTGGGTTTGGACTGGGAGGGACCTTGAACCTTGGCCGGGAGACTTCAGATCTTAGGCACGGTGCGGCGGATCTGCTCGAGCAGCGCGCGCGTACCGTGCCGCTCGCACCAGCCCTCGATGTAAGGCCAATCGAGCTTATCGCCCTGGACACCCATCACGGCGCGCACGTCGTCTTGATCGCGACTACGCGCCCAGCGAAGCTTCATGATGATCACGTCCTCGGGCGTCGGCAGCCAGATTTGCCGTCCGTAGGCATTGACCGCCACCCGGCGCTGAAATCGAGCCTGATCGTGCGAATCGTTCGAGAGCAGGAACAGTTCAACTTTGAAAGGGCTCTGTGTGTGTTGGATCAACTGCCGGAACGTGCCCGTGTTCGTCTCGAAAGACAGTTGCGGATCGGCTTCAAAATCCGTTCCCAGCCGTTCCATAAAATCGCGTCCAACGCCGCCGCTCAGCTCGACGACGAAATCCGCGTCTTTGGTCGAACGCGGGATGCCGTAATAATTACTGGAGAACGAACCCGCCAGGAGGTAGGCGATGCCCGATGCCGCAAGCGCATCAGCCACCCTCACCATCAAGCTCGCTTCCGGAGTCACGGGCGGTCCTCCAGGTTGCGTAGCAGCTCCAACCGGTCCTCGAGGATTCGCCGTTGCTCCGCTTCGTCCGCTGCGGGGAATTGATTCCGGATGCCCGCCATCGTGATGGAGCACGCGTAAGCGAAGAGTTCCTCGCCCAGCAATAGCTTCTGTTCCGGCGCCATCGCGCGCGCCTCACGCAACTCCTCGCGATACAGCTCATCGATCAACCGCTGGGTCCGCGGCGGCGGCGCGTAGGGCTGGGCCTGCTCCCGCAGCGCGTCAGTCTGGCGGTTCGGCGTCATGCCGATAATTCAACATGCCCGGCCCGTTTGCGCAACTCCTCCAAGACCAGCGGGAGCAGTTCATCGGTCGCCGTGGGATCGCCGGCTTGGCCCGCCCCAGCGCCAAAATGAGAACTGCTGATGTGCATCACTCCAGCGATGCGGTGGCAGCGCAGCTCATTCCATGCCTCCCTCGCCCGAGGACGCCCGGTCCGCGCAGGCGCTGACCAAACCAGCGGCCGGGCGCGCCGTTCGCGGTTCGCGGACACGACCCTACGGCGCCGCCGCCGTCGGCGCCGCCTGCGCTCGGCCCGCCACCTGGCGCAGCAGCTCCAGCGTGATCTCGTCCGCCGTCAAGATGCGGTCCCCGTAGTGGTCCTGCTTGAACTGCTCGGCGGCCGCCCGGCCGGCGATGGGCACGAGGGCCTTCCCCATCGGGCCCACGACGTCCGAACCGCTGACAAAGAGGACGTCCCCGACCGGGCGCCGCTGCTGCGTGTAGTATTCGGTCACCCACGCATCGCGGCTGCCCTCGCCCTGAGGGCTGCGCCAGTAGGCGAACATGCATCGCTCGCAGCAGAAGCGATCCGGGCGGCCCTGCGGGTCGGTCAGGCCGGCGATCCAGCGCGGCGCCTGGTCCACCAGCATGCCGCACTTGCGACAGCGGTCGCCTTGGGGGCGACACCCGCCGGCCAACACCAGCGCACAAGCCAACCACAACCAACCGCGTGCTCGGATGAATTTCATATTGCTGAGTTCATTTGTAAGCAGACATGCAACGGCTCCCCTCTCCCTGTCTCTCCCCACCCCCCCTGTATCACTTCGCTTTCCAGGGTTGGGGAGAGGGGGCGGGGTGGGTGTCTGCTGATTTCCGCACTCGCCCATGGCTACACCTTTCCAAAGACCGTGACCCCGCCCGCTTGGAGCCAGTAACGCGCCACCGGAACCGCTCCGCAGACCAGGACGGCCAACCAAGCCAACGCCGCCCAGCCCCCCAGCGTCCGCTCCATGGCCTCGAGGGACGCGGGCTCGGCCACGGCGGGGCGTTGGAGTTCGATCAGACCAAGACCCGCCCCGTTGATGCTCGCCAGCAGGAGCGCGCCGAAGAGCGGCCAACCCAGGCCGCCGCCCTGCGCGTGCAGCAGGCAAAACGGACAGAGGTGCGTGGGCGTGCCCAGGATGTGCGGCGCGACCACGGTCAGTATCGCGGGCCATACGGCCACGGAGGCAACCGCCGACCCGGCGCCCGCCCCCAAGGCCGCCCCGCGGGTCGGACGCCGCCAGGTGCGCGCCGAGACCCCGCCCGCCACCACCACGGCGGCGAGACCGAGAACGGCCGCCGGCCCCGGGGCCAGCAAACGGGCGCCCGCGTGGTGTTGCACGACCGCGGCGTCCACCCAGACCGAACAGCAGGAGGCGATGACCTTGAAATCCAGTTGCCAGGCGAAGGCCAGCGCCAGGCCCAGATCAGCCACCGCGAATGCAGCCACCGGCAGCAGGGCCAGAAACTTGCGTCGCGTGAGGACCGGGGCCTCCAATCGCAGGTCGAACCGGTGCAGCACGACCCACCACCCGCAGACCAGCGCGGTCAACGCGCTCGCCAGGAGGCTGGGAAAACCCATGGGCGCAGAGGCGAGGACCCCAAACGCACACATCGCCCCGCGAATGCTCCCCACCAAATGATCGGCCACGAACACGGCCAGGCCCAGCCCCAGAATCTCCAACAGCAGGGCGACCTGGAGGACCGAGGCCGCCAACTCGGCCTGGCGTTCGAGGGCGAGTTGGGCTTCGCTCGATTGCCCCGGGCGCCACCGTCGCGCCACCTGGAACCCGAGGATGCCCCCGGCCACACAGAGCGCGGCGGCCACCGCGGTCTGGAGCACCCGGGCCAGCAGCCACAAGTTGAGAAAGTTCGTGGCCATCCCTCCTCCCTCAACGCTCCAACGCCCCGTCCACCAGCCGGACCACCCCGTCCACCCTCGGATCCTCCGCCAACCGCCGGTCATGGGTTGTAGCCAGGAGCGTCCGGCCTTCTGCGCGCAGGCGCAGGAGTTCTTCCACCAGGATGCGCACGTTCTCCGTATCCAGCGCCGCCGTGGGTTCGTCCAGCATCAGCACCGGGGCTTCCGTCACCAGGGCGCGGATCAAGGCGGCGCGCTGGCGTTCCCCGGCGGAGAGCCGCTCCACGCGCTGGTGGGCGAAGGGGGTCAGGCCGAACCGTTCCAACAGGTCGTGGGCGCGCCGCTGGTCCTCCCTTCCGGGCCCGCCCGCGGGCACCAGGGGCAGGACGATGTTCTCGAGCAGGCTCATGCCGGTGGCCAGCGCAAACTCCTGAAACACCATCCCCACCAGGTGGCGGCGGACCAGGGCCCGATGATGATCGCGCAAGTGGGTGATGCAGCGGCCCGCCAAATGCACCTCCCCGGCCGTCGGCGCGACCATGCCGGCCAACAACGCAAGCAACGTGGTCTTCCCGGAACCGCTCGGACCGCTCACGATCCAGAACTCCCGCTCCGGAACGGTCAGGTCGATGTCCCGCAAGGCGACCTTCTCCCTCCGTCCGGCCGCGTAACGCTTGGTCAAGGCCACCGCGCGCACCATCGCTGACCCCGCCGCGTTCATTGCTCGCCGCGCACTAACCCATGCGGGTCAAGCGTCGCCGTCCGCCAGGCCGGCACCAGGCTCGCCGCCACCCACGGCAACACCACCAGACTGAGCAACACCAGCAGTTGCCCCGGGCCTAGCGCGGGCGTCAGGCGCAAGGCCGGATAGATGCTGCTCCAGCCCAGCAACGCGTCGCCCAACCCAGGGGCCCGGGCGTAGAACACATACGCGTAGGCCGCCAACACTCCCAGCCCAGCCCCGTACAACGCAATGACCGCATTCTCCCACAGCCGCGCGATCAACACGTCGCTCGTCCGCCATCCGACCGCCTTGAGCACGCCGATCTCGCGGCGCTCGCCCGGACCCACCCCCGTCAACCGATCCCAAGCCAGGACCAAAAAGGCCGTCAGCGCCGGTAACAACATCGCCCCCAGCATCCCCCCACGCGTATCGAACGTCAGATCGTAGGTCCGCGTCATCAGCTGCCGATCCACCACCCGCGCGCTCGGCCAGCGCTCCACGATCTTGCGCGCCACCACCGTGGCTTCGTCGGGCGTGCTCAGCCGGATGGCGCCATCCGTGGCCCAGCCGGCGGGGATCTGCAGGAACGCGCGCGCGTCGGCCTCGGTCATCAGGATCACGTCGCAGGTCCACAGGGCAACCTCGGACCGGAACAGGCCCACCAGTTCAAGCCGCTTCATGGCGCCCCCCACCGGCAACGTCACCGCCTCGCCCACCTCCAGCCCGAGGAAGGCCGCCAGCGTCTGCCCCATCACCACCTCGCCCGAACCGTCCGGACGCGGCATCCGCCCCACGGTCGACACGACGGAAAGATCTCGCGCCGCCGACGGCTCGCGCGGGTCGAGGCCAACCACCGTGAAGTTGCCTGACAGCGTGGGGACAAAGTAGTAACCCCAGACCCGAGAGCGAACCTCCATCACGCCCGGAATGGAGCCTAAGCCGGCCAGCTCCTGTTCCCGGATCAAGGCCGGACGGCCCGCCGCCAGTGCCTGCACGGTCAAATCGGGCAAGGCCGCCGCCGCCAGACGGAATTCCCGGCGGAGTGCCTCGGTGAGAAACAACACCGACGCCAGGGCGAAGGTCAGGAGACCCAGCGCCACGCCCAGTGCCGTCGTCCGCCCCGCCCGCCGCCGCACGCTCCCCAGGGCAAAGCGCACCAGCGCCGCCTGGCGCTTCCACCCGCGGCCAAAGCCCGCCGCGGATAGGAACTCAAACCTCGTTCCGGCGCCCTTCATGGCTCAAGAGGAGAATGGCTGGGAGGTTGGATCTTGGGGCGTCCCGCCTCGAGTGCCCTGGAGAATTCATAGGGAGGCCCCAGGCAAGCGCCCGCCGGATCGTTATCGAGCAGGGCCGGCCCATCCGCAAAGGCCGCCCCCGGCTCGCTCAGGGAGGGATGACGCAGCCAGCGCGAGGAACTGGACAGGGCCAGGTCGGCCCACCCCGCCAAACGGACCATCGAATGCACGTAGAGGCCACGAGCGACCTGCGCCTCCCGCCGCGCCGCCGCGTCCGCTAGCATCCCAACCAAGCCCGCCACCAGGGCGGCCAGCCACAAAAGGTGTCCCCAGCCCCGCGCGCAGGATGCCAGGCCGGACCCCGTTGCGCCGTCGCCCGTCATATTGATGAGTGCATAAGTAGACAGACACGGGATGGCTCCCCTCTCCCTATCTCCCTCTCCCCAACCCCGCTCCATCGCTTCGCCTTCAAGGGTTGGGGAGAGGGATGGGGTGAGGGGTGTATGCTTACTTCTGCACTGATGAATAAGCACTCCCGCGCAGCGCAGACCGCGGTGGCAGGTCTCGCGAGGGGCTCGTGGCCGCTGGGAGAAAGAACGCCCATCAGCCATTCCCGCCGGCCCACTTCCCGGCCCGGCCGGCGCGTCACCCACAACAACCGCGCCGCGGCATCCAACACCGGCGACACCCGCCCCGCCGTTGTCGGCATGGCTGCAATCATGGCGTTAGAACTGAAAGCGACTGCCAACGCTGCCGACGGAGATGCGCTCGGGGAAGGCGGCCCAGAGACGCGCGGTCGCCGCCGCCCCCGTGCAATGGGCCGGCACGAGCGTCTGCAAGTCCCGCGCGCGCAGCGCCTCCAGGGTGGCTTGCAGGCGCTCGGGCTTGGCCTGCAGGAGATGCAGTCCCCCAAGCACCGCCCGAATCCGCCTTCCCCCGGTCAGTTTCTCGACGTGAAGGAGCGTGTTGACCACGCCGGCATGCCCGCAGCCCAGCAAGACCACCACGCCCTCCGAGGTGTCGACACATAACGCCTGATCGTCGACCAACAGGTCCGGCTGCCGACAGTCCGCGTCCAGAAAGAAGGCCCCCCCCACATCCTCGAACGGAGTGACGCGCGGGATCTCCCCCGTGAGAAACACCCGGTCCGACAGGGCCGTCGGCGTGCGCGTGGACACCCAACCCGGCTCGGGGGCCTCGAGGATCCGCCGCGTGCGCTCGGGCAGGCCGATCGGGCGGCTGGTGCCGTCCGGATTGCCGCCATACTTCGGCGCCAGCGCGGCGGGATGGAGATGCAGACGAGCGCGCGGCGCCAGTCGGCAAACCGCCTCCAGCCCCCCCGTGTGATCATAGTGGCCATGACTGAAGGCGATCATCTCCACCTCCCGCAGAGCAACCCCCAAACGATCGGCGTTGGCGAGGACCAGCTCGCTTTGGCCCGTGTCAAACAGGAGCTGATGCCGACCCACGACCAGGTGCACCGCAAGCCCGTGTTCGGCCTGCAACCCGGGCCCATACACGGTGTTCTCGACGAGGTAAGTGATCCAAATCATAGACGTCACCTTGCGCCAACCGCAGGCACCACCACTGGCATAGCAGCGGAGGTGCCAAACCAAGGAGACGGGGCGGAACGGTGGTCTGGCGGGGTAAAGTGGAATCCCGCCCGGTTCAGAAACCCGCCCCCTCCCCCAGCCACGCGAATTGCCACGGTCACACCCCGCGCAGAGTGGCTATTTGCCATGCCGCGGACGGAGGACCACTCGGGGCGTCCCCGCCCCCGCCCTCCCCCTCCCCACCCCGGGGCGCTCGGTGGACTGGGGCGAGGTGCTCCTCCCTCGGGGTGGGCGGCGTTCCCGCGGGGTGAGCGGGTCGCGACGGCGGTTCCCCCGCGCTGCCCCACCTCCGGTCGGACGCGGCCTCCCGAACTTGGCACAAGACCAGCATCAGGACCGCAGACTCCGTTCCCCGCCAGCGTCGGCACCCAGGCCCGCCTCTGCCGCCCCGACCTCCTGGTCGGGATCGAAGCCCTGGCCGCACTCTGCCGCAACCCGAACTCCTGATGAGCCTCGTGGGCCCCCACCTCCGACGCCCGCAGCCGGCCTGCAGCCGCCCGTGGGGAGCATCGCTGACCCGTTGGTCGCGCCTCGGCGTGCTCCTGGCCCTGATTGGAACCGGGTCGCATCGCCTCCTCCCGGCGGCCCCCCAACCCGAGGTTGCCCTGGTGGTCACGCAACGGAGCCGCACCAACGCCCCGCCAGGGCCGCCAGCCACAACGATCCCCGCCGGCCGCCCCGACCAAAACCTCTGGACCGGCACCCGCCTCGTCGCCGTCACGCCGAACGGTCCCGGGCGGATCCTCACCGAGTCCTTTGCCTCCGCCTGCGATCCCAACGTCAGCCTCGACGGCCGCACCATCCTCTTCGCCGGCCAGCAAACCCCCCACGCCCCCTGGCGGGTCTACCAGATGAACGCAGACGGCTCCGCGCCACGCCCCGTGTCGCCGCCGGACATGGAAGGATGGAGCCCCATCTCCGTGTCCACGCTCTTCACCCTCGATTCCCCCGAACCTTGGTTCACCACGGTCTTTGTGGGACGCCGCCGCGCGCCCGCCGCCGGAGACCCCGGCGCCGCACCGCAACTGTTCAACGTAAAACTGGACGGAACCGAGCTTCGCCAACTGACCTTCCACGCCGGGCCCGCGCTGGACCCCATCCAGCGCTGGGACGGACGCCTCGTCTACGCCGCCCAACGCCCGCAGTTGGAAGCCGGCCCCGACCAGATGCGATCCGGCCTGTTCGCCATCCACCTCGAGGGCGCCGACCACGAACTCTACGCCGCCACCGCGCCGGATCTCTGCCCGCAACGGCCGTGCGCGACGGCCGGCGGCTGGTTGGTCTTCACCGAAAGCCCTCCGGCCCCTCCCAGCGAAGGGCGTCCTCCCGCCGCCGCCCTCGGGCCCACTCCTCACCCCCTGCCTCCACCGAACCCAACGATCGGCGGCCAGCTCGCCGCCGTCCACGAAAGCCGCCCCCATGCCTCCTACCGGAAACTCACCGACGATCCCACCGTGCTCTACGCCTTCCCCTCTCCCTGGGTGGATGACGCCGTCCTGGTCGCACGCCGACCGAGAGCGGCCGGGGGTTCCTGGGCCATCGGGATCTGGGAGATGAGGACGGGGCGCTGGGAACCGCTTTACGACACGCCCGACCACGACGAACTGCAAGCCGTGGTCCTGGGCCCGCGTCCGCCTCCGGACGGTCACTCGACGGTCGTCAACACCAAGGCCACCACGGGCGTCCTCTACGGACTCAACGTCTACGACGCCGAAGAACACCTGCGGACGAACCTGCCCGCGGGATCCGTCCAACGGGTCCGCCTGATGGAAATGGTCGCCGCACCCCCCGCCCGCGACGGCCACGGCGCATCCCCCGGCCCGCCGCGATGGGTCCGGCGTTTGATCGGCGAGGCCCCGGTGGAGGCCGACGGGTCGTTCAATGTGGAAGTGCCGGCCAGCGTGCCGGTCGTCCTGCAGACTCTCGACGAACGAGGATTGGCCCTGGCCACCTGCGGCGAACTCTGGGTCCAACCCAAGGAAACCCGCGGCTGCGTCGGATGCCATGAGGACCCCGAACTCATCCCCGAAAACCTCTACGTCGAGGCGCTCCGCCGCCCCTCCCACCGCCTCGTCCTCCCACCCGAACAGCGGCGAGCCGTCAGCTTCCGGCACGATGTCGCCCCGATCCTCCGGGACCATTGCGCCACCGCCGACTGTCACGCGTCCGCCGATTCCCCGCTGCCCATGGCGCTGGGCGCAAACCAAGGCGCCGCGCCCGCGCTGGAGGCCACCTACCTGGCCCTCCGGCGCCCCCTCCACCCTGCCCCTGCAGGTGCGGGGACGGACTGGCCCCTCGGACGCTATGTCGACGCCGGCCGGGCCCGCACGAGCTGGCTGACTTGGCAAGTGATGGGCACCAACACCAGCCGGCCGTGGGATCGTCTGCCCACCACCCCGACCCGCATCGTCAAGACGATGCCGCCGGTCGGCAAGGCCGCCCCGCTCAGCCCCGCGGAACTCACCACCCTCGTCCAATGGATCGATCTGGGAGCCACCCTCGACCCGCCATCCTCTCCATGAACCGGAAAGGCAGAAGGAAGAGTGCAAGAGGCAGAATTCGTACTCTTGCTCTTGCTCTTGCTCTTGCTCTTGCTCCC
>CAZVRY010000070.1:0-27120 GCA_964629545.1 uncultured Verrucomicrobiota bacterium
CTGCGAACGAATCGCCAAGACGCCCAAAACCAAGAGCCACCCCGTCCGACCCCCGCCCGCCGTCCCCCACCGCCCCCGCTCCCGCTCACGCCGACAACTCTCCCCCGGCCCCCGCCATCGGAACGGGCCCAGACCGATCGTTCGCGTTCCTCCGCCCGCGTCCCTCATAACATGCTCACGTCCTTCAGCTTCCGTAGCACCAGCCTGAAATAGATAAGCATCAACACCCCGGACACCCCCCCCAGAACCGACAAGAACAGGTTCATCCCCCCTCCCTCATGCGTCCAAGTCCGCCCCGCCCAGGCCGCCAACCCGAAGCAAAGCAAGGTGAACAACGTCACGAAGCAAATATGAATGGCTTTAAGCGACATTAACTTCCAAACAGTAACGACGTGTGATCGGCATACGATCCGATCACTAACACAAACAACACCACGAAAAACACCCCCGTCAAGGCCAACAGCCCAAAAATCATCCGCCGCTCCGAAATCAACTGCATCAAAAAGCCCGCCACCAGCGAGGCCTGCAATACGGAAATCGCCATCGCCACCGCAATGTTCACCCCAGGATGCCCCAGCCGAATCTGCGAGGCGGTCACCGTCATCACCGTCCCGATCAAAATCGCCACGAACGCCCACACACACTTGCGTATGGCCAACCGCATCTCCGCCGGATTGTCGTGATCCATATCCTTAAATGAGGTAAAGGGTCGGAAAGAGGAAGATCCAAACCAAATCCACAAAGTGCCAAAACAACCCCGAAATCTCCACCCGATTGGTGAAGCGCTCCGGCTCCGTCCGCCACATCCGACTGCCCGGCCCCCAAAAATACGCCATCACCAAAGCCCCCCCCACCACGTGCAGCATGTGCAATATCGTCATCGTAAAATACAAACCCAGGAACGTGTTCCGCCACGGGCCAAAACTCTCCAACTTCACAATCCGCTCCCGCGCCAGGGTCAACGTCTCCGATCCCGCCCCCGCTCCCTCCTTCGCCCCGTGACCATGCCCCGCCCCATCCGGGTGAAATCGAATCTCCGCCTTCGGCGCCGTCGCATCGTTCAAGGTCGCCAGCGACCAGTTCCACGGATTGCCCTCAATGTGGCCCGTCATCTCCCGAACTTCCCCCCCCTCCTGGTACTGCACGTAGTAATGCGTGAACTTGTCCCGATACTCGAAGCTCTTCACCAGCGTGAACAACACCGCCAACAGCACGGTCGCCCCCTGAAACAACTTGAACCGGCTGAAATCCTTCAACCGCAACGAAAACCAAGCCATCACGGTCGTAATCGTCGAGGTCGCCAAAATAAAGGTGTTCAACGTCCCCATCGGAATGCTCAGCAGCCCCCGCGGCCATTCCCCAGGCGCCCCCACCCGCAACATGATGTAGGCCGAAAATAACGCCCCAAAAAGCATCACCTCCGAAGCCAGAAACAGCCAAATCCCCAGCTTGGCGTTGAACACCCCCGTGTCCGGACGAACCTCGACGGTGTAGGGAATCTCGGAACTGGCAGCAGCGTGCGACATGACGTGAATTAAGCCTCGGTTTGCGGAGTGAAATCGGCCTTGCGCCCGGGCAAGCTGTAATCGTAGGGACCTCGATGCACCGTCACCGGATGGGCAAAATTCCCGTGCGGCGGCGGCGTCGGCGTCTGCCACTCCAGGGTGGTCGCCTGCCACGGATTGTCCGACTCCACCTTCTTCCCCCTCCAAATGCTCACGAAGAAGTTGATGATGAACGGCACCTGGGCCAGCCCCAGCATCCACGCCGCATGCGAAATCGCCGTGTTCAGCTTGATCGACAAACTCAACCCATACACCCCCTCCGCCGCCGCATACGTCGCTCCCCCGTCATACATCCGCCGGTGCATCCCCTCCAACCCCTGAATAAACATGGGCATGAAAATCAAATTCATGAACACGGTCGACAACGCCCAGTGCACCTTCCCCCAAAACTCGTTCATCATCCGCCCCGTCGCCTTCGGATACCAAAAGTAAATCCCCGCAAACAAGGCGAAGATCGTCCCCGGCGCCACCACGTAGTGAAAATGACCGATCACGTAATACGTGTCGTGCAACTGGATGTCCGACGCCCCCATCCCCAACGGCAAACCCGTCAACCCCCCAATCGCAAACATCGGCAGAAACGTCAGCGCAAACAACATCGGCGTGTTGAAGCGCATCGATGCCCCCCACAAAGAAATCAGCAGACAGGTCAAAATCACAATCGACGGCACCGAGATCAACATGGTCGTCGTCTGGAAAAAGGTGCTGATCGTCGTCCCCATCCCTGTCAAATACATGTGATGCGCCCACACCAGGAACGAGATAAACCCAATCGCAATCGCACTCCCCACCAGCGACCGGTAGCCAAAGGGCGCCTTCCGCGTGTTGTTGGTGATGATCTCGCAAATCACCCCCAAGGCCGGCAGGATTAACACGTAAACCTCCGGATGCGCCAAAAACCAAAACAAGTGCTGCCACAATAACGGACTGCCACCCCCACTTACGTCCAACGGCTTTCCCGACACCACCAGCCCCGTCGGCAAAAAGAAACTCGTCCCAAAGGCGTTGTCCATCAGTTGCATCACCCCCGCCGCCTCCAGCGGCGGAAACGCCAGCAACAACAGGAACGATGTCACCAACTGCGCCCAGACGTGAAACGGCAGGCGGTCCCAGGTCAGCCCCGGCACCCGCAGTTGGACAATGGTCGTGATGATGTTCACCGACCCCAACAGCGACGACGTAATCAGCAACACCATCCCCAGCAACCACATGGTCTGCCCATCGAACGTGCGCGCCATGTCCGCCACCGTCGCCAGCGGCGAGTAGGACGTCCACCCCGACTTCGCCGCCCCGCCCGGGATGAAGAAGCTGATCATCATCACCACCCCGCCCGCGAAATAAACCCAGTAACTCGACATGTTCAGCTTCGGAAACGCCATGTCCGGGGCCCCGATCTGCAGCGGCACCAAGTAGTTGCCAAACGCCCCCACCGCCAACGGCACCACCCCCAAGAACACCATGATCGTCCCGTGCATCGCCCCAAACGAATTGTAGAGATCCGGCATCATCACCCCCTGATTCAGCATCTCGTCCCCCAACACCGCCTGCAACAGCGGCCCCAATACCGGGATCGGCTTGCCCGGATAGGCCAACTGCCAACGCATGAGCGCCATCAGCCCATAACCGACAAACAGGAATATCAACGAGGTGATCCCATACTGAATCCCAATCACCTTGTGATCGATCGAGAAGACATACTTGCGCCAGAACCCGAGTTCGCCGTGGTGGGCTGACTCGGTTCCGGGCAACGCGGACGAGGCGGTGGCAACGTGCATCGTGGACAATTGGCTCTAACCAAGGCCGTACGGCGCCTTAATGAGTCGCTTTTTGTTGCCGCACGACCAAATTTGCGCGGCTACCCATACGTCCCCACCCTCCCCCTGTCAACGCCAGACTCCACCCTTCCCCCACGAATTAGCGCACCCTATCCAATACCAGTAACCCCAGCAGCGCCGGTAAATAAATAATCGACGCCCAAAATAACCGCTTCGCCGAAACGCGCGTCAGCGCCCGCGCAAAGCCCATCGCACACCCCAAAAAGCCCACCCCCAACACCACCGCCCCCGCAAAATACCACTCCCCAGCCATCCGCAGGATGAACGGGGCCAGGCTCACCGGCAGCAACCCCAACGTGTGGCTCACGGCCAACCAGGCCGTCCGCCGACCCTCCGGATCAAACACCGGCACCATCGCAAACCCCCCCCGCGCATAGTCGTCCCGGTAAATCCACGCGATCGCCATGAAGTGCGGCAACTGCCAAAAGAACAGGATCGCAAACAACGACCACCCCTCCAACCCCACCTCGCCTCGCGCCGCCGTCCACCCCATCAGCGGCGGCGTCGCCCCGGGGATCGCCCCCACCGCCGTGTTCAGCGTCGTCACCCGCTTCAACGGCGTGTAAATGAACAGGTAACAGCAGATCGTCAGCGCCCCCAAAAAGGCCGTCGTCAGGTTCACCCACCATGCCAACTGCCCCAACCCCACCATCGCCGCCACCCCGCCCCCCACCAACACCGTGTCCGGTTCCAACCGACCCGTCGGCAAAGGCCGCCGCTCCGTCCGCCGCATCAACGCATCGCGATCCCTCTCCAAATACTGGTTCAACGCCCCCGCCGCCCCCGCCAACAACGCCGTCCCCATCAGCGTGTGGAAAAAGACCCCATACCGCACCCCCTCCCACGACCCCGCCACAAATCCAATCGCCGTCGTAATCAATACCAGCAGGTTCACCCGCGCCTTGGTCAGGTCGGCCATCATGGAGAACCATGACGGCTCCCGCCCCAACAGACCCGACCCACTGACTGCCTCCGCCCTCATCCTGCCCGCCCCGGGGCCCACACCCTCACCCCCACCCCTTCGCCGGCCCTCTCCCCCTCCCCCAATACCGCCCGGCTATACACCGTTAGCACAACGCCTGTCGCCAACGTCAAGGCCCCCACCGCCACGTGCGCCGTGGCAATGTCCGCCGATTTCCCCGTCCAAACCGTCGCCGCGCCCAACCCCACCTGCGCCAAGACCAACCCCAACCACACCCCGGCTAACCGCCCCATCGCTCGCTCGCTCCCTCCCACCCGACGCGCCCGCCACCAGCAGGCCCCGATCAACCCCGCCAACCCCACGGCCAGCAGCCGATGCGCCATCTGCAGATGAATGTCCACCGCCCGAATCGGATTCACCGCCGCCACCTCCATCCTCTGCTGGTTATACCGCTCGATCGCGGCCCGATCCGTCGCCGGCCACCACCTCCCATGCGCCTTCGGGAAATCCGGAATCGCCAACCCCACCCGCTGATGGCGCATCGTCGCCCCCAGCACCAGTTGGCCCAATACCAGGAGCGTCGTTGCCAACACCAACCCCCGCAGCCGCCCTGGATCCGGCTGCCGATACACCTGCGGCCGCCCCCGCCAGAGCGGCGACAAGAAGAACGCGATCAACCCCATGCCGGCGAAGAACACCTGGGCAAATACCCCGTGCACCACCCCCAGCACGTCGCTCAACATCGTCACCCGCAATCCTCCCATGACCCCCTGCACCACCACCGCCACCCACGCCACTACCCCTAAGCGACGCAGCCAGCGCGGCGCCGGATCGCCCGCCGGCCACACCCAACTGGCCCCCGCCAGAGCTAATCCCACCACCAACAACGTCAACGCATCCTCCCCCCGCCCTCGTCCGGCTAACCCCACCAACCCCGCCCCCAACCAACATAACCCGCCCAGCCATCGCATCGGCCCCCGCGCCCGCCGCCCGTAAAGCCAGAACGCTAACACCGTCGTCAGAACCCCGACCAACGACCCCATCAGCCGGTGCGAATGCTCCTCGAAGATCCCCCCAACCCAACTCGAGAAGGGGAAGAAGAACATGTTATACCCATACGTCGTCGGCCAATCCGGCACGGACAACCCTGACCCCCGGCTGGTCACCACGCCACCCAGGCAAATCAAGGCCAAGGTGGCCGCCGCCGTCACCACGGCAAACGGGAACAAACCCCGGGGAGGAAACGCGGCGGACATGGCAACGACGTGGGACTGGGCAAAAACACCGCTGCGGGCTCAGCAGCCGCAGCGGTGTGCTCCGCGCCCGAAGGCGAACGAAAACAGAGTATTACTTCGCAAGCTCGATCGTGAAATCAACCTTCTGGTTCCCATCCACCGTGATCTCCTTCGACACGCCAGGATTGGTGGTGTGGGTCTTCACGTGGTACGCCTCGATCGTGTACTTGCCGGACGGAACATTCTTGATGGTGAAGTTGCCGTCAGCATCGGTCACCGCGTAGAACGGATGCGGCAACACCCCAATGTAGGCGAACATCCAGTTGTGCACGTCGCACTTGAACCGCACCATCACCTCGGGATTGCTGAACGCCTTCTCGTTCTCCTGATCCTTCAACGGCTGCGCAAAGTTGAACTCCTTGTTGTTCTTCGACGTCATGTGCACGTTGTGCAAGGTCGGATCCGAATTCCGAATCTTCAGCTTCTGATCCACCATCAACCCCGATACGTAAGGCAGATACTCGCAACCCTTCTGGTCCAATAAACCCGCCTCCGCCGGCGGCGTGTGCTTCCCCTCCACGCCCGACTTCAGGTAAACAAACACGTTCGCCAAGCCACCCTCCTTCCCCACCACATAGTGCCGCGTCGTCACCGGCTTGCTGTGCAACGCCGCACACTTCGGGTCCGAGGCCATGTTAATCGTCTTCTCCGCCGGGGGCGTGCCGCTCAGAGTTACTTTGCCGGTGATGTCGGCCGCCGACATGCCGCTCGCGGCGCCGAATACCGCAAGCAGGGAAACAACATTCTTGACGCTCATTAGTCTCTATACTGGTTCAGGTTCTCGAACGATTAATGTGGCCGCAACCTAACAACCGAACCCCCCTCCCGCAAGCGGTTTTCTGGACGAATCCAGCGTCCCCACCGCCCCACCCTGTCCCCTGCACGCGCCCCCCCACACCCTCCCGCCTCGGCCAGGCCACCGGCCACCTTCCGGGCAGCCTTTCCCCAGACGCTCTCCCCACCCTCCACATTCAAATCCTCCCCCGCCCCCGCCACTCCCGTGCCCGAACCATCGCCTCCCGCATCGCCAACGCCGTCAACGCCGCCTCCGCCCCCCGATTGTGCTCCCGCCCCAAACACCGCACCCGCGCCTGCTCCGTGCTCCGGACCAGCAATACCTCGTGAATCACCGGCATCCGCGCCGCCACCTGCAACGCCGCCAAGGCCTGCGTCACCCCCTCCCCGATCAACCGCGCATGCTCCGTCTCCCCCTCGATAATCACCCCCAAACACACGATCGCCTCCGGCCGCCCCTCCCCCCTCCCCGCCAATGCGCTCGCCACCGCCGGAATCTCAAACGCCCCCGGTACCCGAATCGTCTCCACCGCCGCCCCAGCCCCTCGCTTCGCCCCCTCCGCCGCCCGCACCATCGCGTTCACATACCGCGCATTGTAACGCGCCGCCACGACCGCAATGTGCCCCCCACGCCCGTTCGCCACCTTCTTTCTAAGCTTCGTCAGCATGCTGCGTTCTCCCTAAAGCAAATGTCCCAGTTTCTCCCGTTTCGTCCGCAAATACTTGGCATTGTGAGGATTGGGCTTTACCCGAATCGGCACCTGCTCGAGTATCTCCAACCCATATCCCTCCAACCCCACCACCTTCTTGGGGTTGTTCGTCAGCAGCCGAATCGTCTGCAACCCTAGATCCGCCAGGATCTGCGCCCCCAAACCATACTCCCGCAAGTCCATCCCATACCCTAACTTCAAATTCGCCTCCACCGTGTCCAACCCCCCCTCCTGCAACTTGTAAGCGCGGATCTTCGGCCCCAACCCAATCCCACGCCCCTCCTGCCGCATATACACCAACACCCCACGCCCCTCCTCCGCAATCATCCGCAGCGCCTGATGCAACTGCGGACCACAGTCGCACCGCCGCGACCCGAACACGTCCCCCGTCAAACACTCGCTGTGCACCCGCACCAAGACCCCGCGCGCCCCTCCCACCTCCCCCTTCACCAACGCCACATGATGCTTCCCATCCACCGCCGAACGATACAAGTGCAACTGGAAATCCCCGTAGTCCGTCGGCATCGACACCACCTCCACCCGCTCCACCAAACGCTCCTGGCCCCGCCGATGCTTGATCAATGACTCGATCGTGCAGAGCCGCAAACGATGCCGCCGCGCAAACCGCACCAACTCCGGCAACCGCGCCATCGAACCGTCGTCGCTCATGATCTCGCAGATCACCGCCACCGGCCGACACCCCGCTAAACGTGCCAAGTCCACCGCCGCCTCCGTATGCCCGGCCCTCTGCAAAACCCCCCCTCCCTTGGCCCGCAACGGAAAGACATGCCCCGGCTGCACCAAATCCCCCGGCGTCGCCGTCGGATCGGCCATGATCCGTATCGTCTCCGCCCGGTCCGCCGCACTGATCCCCGTCGTAATCCCCCGCGCCGCATCCACGCTCACCTGAAAATCCGTCTTAAATGTCTCCCGATTCTGCGACACCATCCGCTCGATCCCCAACTGCCGCAACCGTTCCTCGGTCGCCGGCACGCAAATCAAACCCCGCCCAAACCGAGCCATGAAATTCACCGCGGCCGGTGTCACCCGCTCCGCCGCCATGATCAGGTCCCCTTCGTTCTCCCGATCCGCATCGTCCACCATGATCACCATCCGCCCCCGCCGCAGGTCCGCAATGACCCGCTCGATCGAGTCGAATACTACCGGCCTCGGGCGTAACCGCTTCGCGTTCATCGTTCTCGGGCCCCATGATAGCGGGCCGTGCGCGCCTCCCAACAAAAAAAAGACCCTGCCACTCTACGCGGCAGGGATCGCAAGAGGGAACCAGCGCTTACCTCTGGGCCAACCTGACTGCGCCCTTGACGTTGTCCGCCCCCTTCCTCGTCACCTTCTTGGCCCCCGCTTCCCCGCAACAGCCAGTCTTGGCCTTCGCCGCCGCCTGAGTCATCGGACACGCCCCCTTCTCGCCCTCGCACTTGGCCTGCTGGCCGGTCCCGCAACATTCACCCGCACCAGCCTTCGCCGGCTTGGCCTTGGTTTTCGGGGCATCCCCGGCTTGCACCGCCAGCGTCAACGCACACACGGCCGCAATCATCAGAACACTGAGTTTCTTCATGTTGTAATTAGTGGTTTGGTTTGGTCTATGGCTTTGTTAGCAAATCTGACCCCGTTGTCAAAGCCCTGTTCAAAATTTCTCCCGCCTCAACACCCAAGCCTGCGGATGATGCTCAAACCCCACCTTGGGATAATACCCCGCCGCCTGCGGCGCCGCCAACAGGATGATCGTCGCCCGCCCCCCCATCTCCCGCGTCCGCGCAATCAACTCCCGCCCAATCCCCCGCCTTTGATGCGAAACCCGCACCGCCAAATCCGATAAATAGGTGCAATACGCATAGTCACTGAGGCTCCGCGCAATCCCCACCAGCACCCCCCCCTCCCACGCCGTCACCACCAAATTCGCCCGGAGCAGCATCTCCCGCATTCTCTCCCGATCATCCACCGGACGACGCTCCCCCAGCGTCGAAGCCCGATAAAGCTCGATCACCAGGTCCACATCCAGCCCGTTGCCCGTCCGATACTCGATGTCCATGCCGTCAACCTACCCCCCCTTGCGGCTGCTCCCGCTCCGACGGCTTGCTCCCCTCCCCCGCTGGCGGCCCGACCGGCACCGCAACTGGCCCGTTGGTCACCCCACCAACCCCTCCCCCAGCCGGCGCATTCGTCCCCGCCGCCGGACCCTCTCCCGCCGCCGGCAGCCCCGGCCCGGCCCCCGCCGGCGCCACCGGCAACTCCGGCAACACCACAATCGCAATCCGGCGATTCTGCGCCCGCCCCTCCGCCGTGCTGTTGTCCGCCACCGGCCGGTACTCTCCCTCCCCCACCGCCGCCAACCGCCTCGGATCCACCCCCGCCTGCTCCGTCAAAAAACGCACCGCCGCCATCGCCCGCGCCACTGACAACTCCCAGTTGCTGGGAAACCGCACCGTCCGAATCGGCACGTTGTCCGTGTGCCCCACCACCTGGATCTGACGATCCGGGAACTGCTCCAACACCTTCGCCACCTTCCGCAACACTTCCTGCCCCTCCGCCTGAATCTCCGCCTCCGCCGTCGCAAACAACACCCGATCCAATATGTTCACCGTCAGCTTCCCGGCCAATTCCGAAATCGTCACGTCCCGCGACTGCAGCGCTGTCCGCAACTCCTGCTCCATCTGGCCATGGCTCCGAGCCGCCGCTTGCTGCTCCTGGTGTAACCGATCCACCTCCACCTGCGCCCGCGCCAACTCCTCCCGCAAACGCTGACGCTCCTGCTCCGCCTGGGACAACGCCTCCTTCACTCGCTCCCGTTCCAACGCCAACACCTCGTTCGTCCGCCCCAACGACTCACCCAGGGCCTCCAACGCCGCCAAATCCTTCGCCTGCGCCGCCAATACCTGCCGCTGCATCCACCACTGCGCCACCAACGTCCCCGCCACCGGCAGCACCGCCACCAGGGCCAATCCCACCACCACCCCCTTCCAGCCTCCCCCCGAGGTCTGCCCTCCCGCCGCCGCCTTCACAGGCCTGTTCACGCCACCGCCGCCCCCGCCCACCGCGGGCCGCCCATCGTCAAATGGATTCCTGCCGTTCATCGCGCCATCAGCCCCATCCTGCCCAGCGCACCTCAGACGTAAAGCCCGAAGTAGCCCCGTCCAGCAAACCCTCATCCTGCAATTCGGACGGCCCCTCCCCCGGGCAAAAAAAAAAACGCGTCCCCAGTGCAACCCTGCTCCTGGATCCCGGTAAAGGGGACAGAGCCTCAATTCTTAATGTGACTATGCGCAACACTGCTGAACCGAGAATGCACTCGCTGACTGATCTCCCTCCGCTTCATCCGACGCAGCAGAGGCCCGAGGAAAGGAGGGAGGTTCATGGAGAGGGGGAATCGCTTCGGTTCAGGGGTTCACTACGGCGACGTTCCGTTGCGGAAACGCTCTCCCGCCATCTGGCAGCCGCTGTCGTCCTGCCCTGGTTGCTGGGGTTCGCCCCGCCGACGGCTTGGGCGCAGCCCGTTCTGCCCACGCTGTCCGTGGACGATATCACGGTGGTGGAAGGCGATTCTGGTTCGAAAACGGTCACGTTCACCATCCAAGTCTCATCCCCCAGCCCGGATTTCATTTCCGTGCTCTGCACGACGGCCAACGGAACCGCCCAGGCCGGCACCGACTACCAGTCCCTAACCACCATCGTCACCATCCCGGCCAACGAGAGCACTCGCCAAGTCTTCGTGACCATCTATGGCGACTCGATCCCGGAAGGCGATGAACAGTTCTCGGTCAACCTCTCCAACCCCTCCAACGCCACCATTGCCGATGGCCAGGGCACTTGTATCATCGTGGACGACGACGGGCCGGGCCATTTCAAGCGGTTCCTCTTCGATCCGGTTCCCTCTCCCCAGTCCGTAGCCAACCCCTTCAACCTCACGGTCGCCGCGGTCGATGCCTCGGGGAACACAGTCCCTGGTTTTGCCGGAACGCCCACCCTGCAGGCGTTCTATCCCATCGGCCCCGAGGACACGATCCTGGGCGGAACACCCGCCGCAGGCCTGGGCACAGGCAACTACACGGTGGGATACACGTTCGTGCCGAAGGAAGACCTGTGCGTAACCGCTGCGCGCCGCTACGCCGGAACCAAGACCTCGATCTGGAACGCGGAAGGCGCCTTGATTGCCTCTCAGTCATTCGCCGGCAGTTCCGGTCAGTGGACGGTAACGCCATTCCCACAGCCCGTCCTCCTCAAGGCCGGGGAGGAATACACCGTCGGCGCCTGGACCGGAGGCGCGGCCAACTACTACAGCGGCTCCCTCGACATTACCCACACCTCCCCGCACGTTACGATCGCTCAGAGCGTCTGGGCGTTTGGGGATGTCTGCCCCAACACCCCCGATGGCACCCGATACTGGTATGCCGACTTCGTCTACCAACCGGTCGAGGACGGGCCGGCCTCCCCTCTCGCCCTGAACGGCTTCGCTGATGGGGTCTGGACCGGGCTGGTCACCCTGGGTGAGCCCGGGAATGGCGTGCGCTTGTTCGCGAGCGACCTCGAGGGGCACACCGGAGCCTCGAACCCGTTCGAGGTCGAACTCCGCAACAACGTCTCTGTCACCATGGCCGCGCCGGAAGCCATAGCCGCCGGAGAAACGGCTGTCGTCGTGGTCCACGTGCAGGCTAGCGGCCCCGCCGATGCCGAGGACGTAAACCTCGTTGTCGACTATGGAAAGCACAGGGGCATTGGTATGACCTCAACGCATGGAAGGGTGGAGCAACATCTCTCTCTCTCCGAGTTTAGGTGCGCCATTGGCCACCTCGAAGCCGGCGAAAAAGCCATCGTGGTCATCCACCTTTCGTCCTACAACACTCGTTCCCGAAAAATCCCCATCGTCGCCAAGATCACCAGCGCCACGCCCAACGATTACCCGAAGGATGACTTGGATTCCCATGCCATCTGGTGGGACGGCGCACCGGCCTCTACGTTCCAGCTCGACGAGCTCAGCACCTTGAACCTGCTACTCCTCGACACGATCCCGTTGACCGGGGGAGGCGGCGGAGGCCTGGGCCTGGGCCGGGACAACGTCCTGCTCGGGGGACCCCACGGGCTCGTGGCGGTTGCCCAGGGGGATCTCTCCCACGGGGAATCACTCAGCCAGAACCCCTTCCAGTGGACCGTTAGCAATCACAGGACCGGCACCCCCTATGTCTTCGGGGACGACGAGGGGAATCCGCTCGGCGAAAACGGAGGCGCCGCCCAAACCCTGATCCCGATCGACGAGAACACAGGGAATCCGGTGGGACCGGTGACGCGCGAGATCTGGTTCCGTTGGTCTGGGAGCGGCGTTGGCGATGTCCCACCCGACCGGCCACCGGACCATATCGACTCGAGGGTGAACCTCGAGTCTCCGCCTGGCTTGGGGAACAACTACGCAGTACGACTGAGCGCCATCCTGGTCCCGCCCGAGACGGGTGAGTATACCTTCTGGGTGTCCAGCGACGACCAAGGCGAACTCTACCTCAGCACCGATGAGACGCCCGCTCACATGGAACTTATCGCCACGCAGCCGACTTGGGGCAATTTTCGCGAGTGGAACAAGTACCAAGAGCAGAAGTCCAACCCGATTCCTCTAACCGCCGGAAATCGGTATCTCATAGAGGGCGTGTTTAACCAATGGAGCGGGGGCGGCCACTTTTCGGCAGGGTGGGCAAAACCGGGTGAATCGACGGACACACCAACGGAGGTCATTCCATTCGACGTGTTGAGTAATCCAGACGGAGAGAATGGGGTCCGACCCATTCGCCTCTCACAGGCAGTGCCGGTTGGGCCTGGCAGCGGCTTCTTCTCCGGTTTCGGCGGGGCGACCGTTCTCAGCGGCGGGCGCGCCTTTGACATCAACCTCTCCAGCGGCGAGGTCACGGACCTGGGGACCTTGTCCCTCGGAGCGTACCAGACCACGCCTTCCGGCAACATCTTCGGGATTCGCGAGCACTCCCCAGACAACCGGTGGATCGTGTATGTGCAGGACCCGCAAACCATCGTCCGCACGTCGGTTCCCGGCGGGGAGACGACCGACGTGGCGACGTTCAGCGACTTGGGCAATGCCGCGAGCATCGGGGTCGCGCCAGGGCGGGACCAGTGGTTCATCCGGTTCCAAGGCAACAGTCAGTTCGGCAGCGGATCGGATGTCCTCGTGTCCGCCGACGCCAGCTTCCTCATCCAGGGGCCGGATCCCAACCAACCCCCAAGCTTCACGCCCGGCCCTAACGTCACCGTGCTTCAAGAATCGGGACCCTACGCCGCCCCCTGGGCCTCGGCGATCAGCACCGGCGGAGAGGACGGCCAAACCACCACCTTCCTAATCGAAACCGACCATCCCGAGTTCTTCAACGAACCGATCGCGATCGATGCCAACGGCGTCCTGACCTTCACGCCCGCCGACCGCGCTTTTGGCACGGCTACCGTCACCGTCCGAGCCCAAGACAACGGCGGCAATACAAGCGCCCCCCACACGTTCACCATTACCATCGTGCCAAGCGCCAACCTGGAGGTTCATTCGACCGACCGCCCGGTCCCGGCTCAACCGGGCGCCCCCGTGCCCCTTCGCATCACGGTGTTCAACAGCGGAGGGGCCGCTGCCTCAGACGTAAGCCTCAACGTCAACCTACCGAGTGCGCTCTCCGTGACGGGAGCGGACAGCACCCAGGGGGAACCAGGAATCCCTGGCGAGGGCGGATGGAGCTTCAACCTGGGGTCGATCGCTCCGCTCGGTTCCGCCGATGTCAACTTGACGGTCACCGCGGACCAACCCGGTCTCCACCAGGTCACGGCCAACGTCACCAGCAGCGGTCACGAGATCACTCTGGTCAACAACACCGCTGGATCGACGGTCCGATTCGCCTATCCAACCGGCTTCGACTTCCGCATTACAGGCCTGAACTTCGATGACCTGCGCGCGGCCGACATCGGCGATCTCACGGGAGGCGGCCTCGGCAGCATCGGGTCAGATTGGGATCGAGTCGTTGTGATCGGACCAGACGGGGCAGCCTCCGTGTCGGGCGATACCCTCGAGGGAAACCCGCTCACGACGAACCATCGATGGTTGGCGACCGACCTGAACCACGGAACGATCTATGCCTTCACCGAGGGATCCGATCCTGTCCAACCGGGCGGAACCGCGACGGCCCTGACCCCCCTCGATCCGCAGACGGGGCGGGTCGAGGGCCCGGTGAAGGTTGAGACGTGGCATGGAGTCGCAGGTGCGTCCCTCAATCAGAACAACTTCAATTCCCCGCCCCATGACGTGGTTCGGTCGGACACCATCGAGACTGCCTGGAACAAAGATGACTACTTCGCAACGAAACTGTCCACCTTGGTCAAGGCCCCTGAAACTGGCCACTACACGTTTTGGGTGGCGGGCGACAACGAGACCGGACTATTCCTGAGCACAGACGCGAACCCAGCCAACAAAGTCCTTATCGCCAGCGTGCCTAATTGGACCGGCCAGCACGAGCTCGACAAGTACCCGGAACAGAAGTCCAATCCAACGTTCCTTCAGCAGGGGCAACCCTACTACCTCGAAGCCCTCCAGAAGGAAGAGTGGGGCGGCGACGGCGTGACGGTCTATTGGTCTTCCCCCAGCGGTGACCCCAACGTGCCCACACCCATTCCGACCTCCGCCCTGGAGGAGCCGAACGGCCCCTTCGTGCCCGGACTGAGCCAGGTGGAATTGAGCGTGCCCCTGACGCTGGGCCCAAGGAGTGGAGTCTTTTCAGGACTCGGGGGCGCGATCGTCGTCCAGCCCTCGGGCGACGCGTACAAAGTGACCGTTCCCCATGGCCAGGTCATTTCCTTGGGCAACATCGCCGTCCCGCCCCACCAGGCGACCGCGGACGGCTCCTGGTTCGGGGTGGCCGAGAACTGGGGCGGCCAGGACCGCATCGTTTACGTGGCCGACCCACAGACGGTGAAACGTTTCAACATCCAGACCGGGCAAGACGAAGTCGTGGGCACCTTCGACCACCTGGGCAACAGCGCCGCGTGGGCGGTGGACCTGCCCCAACGTCGATGGTTCACATCCTACGAAGGCAACGGTCAGTTCGGCGCGGGACAGCATATTCTCGCGAGCGGCACCCTCGGCTTTACGGTGGCCCTGCCACCAGCCAATCAGGCTCCGAAGATCACCCTCCCAGGAACGGAAACAAGGGCGACCGAGGGTACGCTCAGGGACTTCGCCGCAACCGTTTCGGACCTCGACCACCCCCTTGGCGAGATCGTCGTGAGCTTTGACTCCGACAACCCCGACGTCGCGCTGCCCTTTGGCTTTACCTTCATCGAGGCCGAGCAGAAGCACGTTTTCCGCCTGATCCCGCGGCAACCGGGCCAGGCCACCATCACCATCACCGCCCAGGACCCCCAGGGCGCTCTGGGGCACGCGAGTTTCGTCCTGCACGTCGACCCGGTCGCGACCCCGCCCGAGGGGGCGCCCGACATCTTCATCCAAGACGCCTTCACGTTCGAGAACCTCACCTTTGGCCAGCCTAAGGGTGAACTGGTCTTTCCCGTCGAGTTGTCGGCCCCGTCCGAAAGGGAAATCAGCGTGCTCGCGTATACGTCCGCCACGGGCCCCACCGCCACCGCCGACGAGGATTTCCAACGCCAGGCGGTGTTGCTGGTGTTTCCGCCTGGGAACACGCGCCAGCATCTCCGCGTGCCGATCTTGGACGACGAACTGGCGGAAGGGGCCCAGGTCCCACTGCGCGATCCCCCAGGAGATCAGTCCTGTGAAATCATCCACGCCTTCCTCGCCGGCGCCATCGGGGCCAACGTCAAGGCCGCCCCGGGCCACGACCTGGTGGGGGATCCATACCAGGAGGGGATGGCAACCGGTTACATCATCGACGACGACGGGCCGGGGAACCAGGCGCCGGTGTTCGTCTACCGTCTTCCCGACCAATCCGCGACCGTGGGCCAGACGTTCTGGCTCGATGTCCCCGTGCGGGATCCGGACCACACGCCCGACCAACTCGAGTGGATTCTGCAACCGCAGGATCCCACGGTCGTCCCGCCAGGCACCATCGCCTGGGAGGAGCCCGAGCAGGAGTTCGTGCTCTGGTTGATTCCAAGCAAGGCCGGCTCGACGGAATACACCATCACGGCCCGGGACCCGGCGGGGGCCAACGTGACCGGCAGCTTCGTCCTCCATGTGAGTGATCCGCCCGACCCGTCCGGCGGTCCGCCCAATCTGTCCATCGAGGACGGCTTCGTGTTCGAAGGGCTCACCTTCGGCCAGGCCACCGCGGATCTCGTGTTCCCCGTCAAACTCGACCGCCCTTCGGAACAGCGGGTGAGCGTCAGCGTGCAGACGCAGGTCGACCCCGACGACCCCGGCGGGCCTGGCCACGCCACCCTCAGCGAAGACTTCCACTTCGCCGGCGAACGACTGGTCTTCCCCCCCGGACAGACGGTCCAATACTTCCGGGTTCCGGTGCGAACGGATACCCGGCCCGAAGGCGTCGAGGTGCATCTTCGCGACCTGGGCACGGAGTACGTCGAAATGTTGACCGCCGTTCTGAGCAGACCGATCAACGCCGAGATCATCGAGGCGCCCGGCTTGAACATGCGGGGTCTGCCCTACGTGGTCACCGAGGCCACCGGTTACATCATCGACGACGACGCCCGCGCGAATGCCCCGGAGGGACATGTCGTCACCAGCCCCTGCCCAGACCTCCGCGTCGAGATCCTCGAACTGTTCGGCAACGCGTTCGGCGACCCGCCCCCGATCGCGCAGATCCTCCCGCCTCCCCCCGACGATCCGTGTGCCATCCTCGTCGAGTTGGTCGGTGAGGGGAAGGCGGTCCTCCGCCTGGAACAGGGCGGCCGCGCGTTCCGGGCCCGCCTCGAAGGGCCCGGCCGCTACCGCCTGCGCCCCGGTTCCGTCATCGTGGAAGTCGAAAACGGACGGGCCGAATTGGAAATCGACCTCGGCGCCGTCCGCCATTCCGTCGCCGTCATCGGAGCCGGAACGGCCAAACTGACAGACCTGTTCGCCACCCTCGGCCTAGTCGACGCCATCGAAGTCCTGGCCGGCGGGCTCGACGGAACCGTCCAGGTCAATGGCTTCGTCCTCGAATCGGGACACCGCGTGATCCTGCGCGGTGATCTCGGAGGCCATCACCTGACGGCCGGCCCCGATTTCATCACCCGCCCCCGCGACACCCGGGTGGCCAAGGTCGCCATTCCCGACCTCTTGGCCAACGACACCGACGTCGAGCACCACCCGTTGCAGGTGATCGAAAGCGACCTGCCCGCGACGCCAGCCGGAGCCACCGCGCGCATCCAAGGCAACTTCTTCGTCTATGTGGCACCCACCGCAACCGCCGGCGACGGAAGTTTCGCCTACACGGTGATCGACGGGATCTTCGGCCATCGCGCCACCGGCTTGGTCACGGTCGCGGAGGTGGCGCCACCGATCGATGACCCGCCCGCCAACAGCCTCCACGCGGCCCGCGTGGGCGACGACATTGTGGTGCGCTTCGTCGGGGTCCCCGAAAGACGCTACCGCGTCCAGTTCGCCACCACCCTCCCCTGGGCGTGGCAGGACTTCGATCCGCCTGCCATCCTCACCGCCCCCGACCATGGCATCATGACCTTCGTGGACGCCCGGCCCCCGGAGGCGGCCCGGTTCTATCGCATCCACACCGAACCGACCTCCAACCCCTGAACCCACACCCTCCCGAAATCCTATGAACCGACCCAGAACCCTCGGTCAACTCGGCCTGCTCGCGGCCTGCCTCCTCTCCGCCAGCCCAGGCTGGGCGGCCCTCATCACCGAGCCCACCCGCACCTTCCACCTCGACATCACCCTGGCCGACCTCCAGGACCCACCCCTGAGCTTCCTCGCAACCATCGACGATTCCCTCATCGTCTCGCTCACGCGCGTCGAGGTCGGGTTGCGCCTGGTCGGACAATCCCCCGGCCTGGGCTTCGCCGGCGAGATGTTCGTCTCCCTCAACAAAGACCTGAACCAGACCGCCATCCTCCTCAACCAACCCGGCGTCAGCCCCGACGACCCCGTCGGCGCCTGGTACGATGGCTGGGACGTCACCTTCCGCGATGGCGCGCCGCTCGGCGACATCCATGCGGCGGCTTTGCCCGCCGGAGTGCTGACCGGCACCTGGGCACCCGACGGTCGCGTCCATCCCGAGGATGCCCTCCGCCCGCTGCTCTTGGATAGGTTCCATGGCCAACCCGGGAACGGGGCCTGGCGATTGAACGTGGCCGACGTGGCATGGGGAGGCCGCATGCGTCTGGAGAGCTGGTCCCTCACCCTCACCGGCCACGACGGCGTGATCGCCCTGCCGGAATCCGGCCCGACCCTCGCCCTCCTGCTCGTCTCGCTCCTGGCCCTGCGCCTCCCCCGCAGGATCTCCCGCCCCGGCCACGGCTCACCACCACCGCCCCCCACCCGGATTCACGGTGACCCGGCGGAAGCCTGAGCGTCATGCCTCAGGCGGCTGCGACGTCGCGTGCGGGTCGCGAACCAGCTCGTGCCAGGACCTTTCGCCGCATTGTGGACACTTCAGGTACGAGTGGGTCCGCGAGGAACTGGCCTTCCATCGAATGCCGCCCAACTCCCAAATGGACCGCGCGCAACCGCACGAACATCGCATCATCCACGAACGCGAATCCGCTTCCATGCTCTCGGCCCATCGGCGAGGCAGCAGGCGAACGAGGAGTTTTTGCAGGGGTGACATCGACAAAACCGTGCCGCCGACTCGATCTGACTTCGTGTGACGCACTACCGCTACGCCGCCAAGCAAGGGTTCGCAAGCCGTTTCTCTTCGAATTCAGCCATCCGGCCCCTGAACCCCTTACATTTCCCCTCTCCCTTTCTCCCTGCCCCCCTTTCCCATTGCATCGGCGCACAACGCCTTCCACCATGACTGGCATGCCAGCCCCATTCGATCCTCTGCCCTCCCTTCCGCGCCGGGCCTTCCTGCAAACCTGCGGCGCCGCCGTGAGCGCTTTCGCTCTCAGCCCGTGGCCCGGACCAGCCTATGCCGCGTCCGCCGACCCCACGGCCGCCACACTCCCCGCCGGGTCCGCTCCGGCCGCCCTCGAGTTCCCCCACTTCCCCGACCGCCTCCATGCCTTCGTCTGGCGTAATTGGTCCCTCGTTCCGGCCGATCGAATGGCCGCGGTGGTCGGCACCACCCCCCAGCAAATCCTCCGGCTCGGCCGCAGCCTCGGTCTGCAGGACCCGCCTCGCATCACCGCCGACCGCCAGCGCCGATCCTACATCACCGTCATCCGCCGCAACTGGCACCTCCTCCCCTACCCGCAACTGCTCGAACTCCTGGGCTGGAGCGCCGAACACCTGGCCTTCACCCTGCGCGAGGACGATTTCCTCTTCGTCAAACTCGGCAACCTGAAACCGGCCTGCGCGCCCCTCCGCTACCAAGAACCCACGGACGCCGCCCAGGCTCGATCCGCCGCCATCGCGCAACGGCTCCGCGAGTCGTTCCCCGAGGGAGTCGGTCAAGACCGGGAACCGCCCTTCGCCTTCGTCGCCGAACTGTCCCAAGCGCCTGCCCACGCCTCCCCGACCCCAACGCGCGCCTCCTGCTTCAACCCGCGCTACTGCTACTCCCATTTCGCCCTCTACGGCGACCCCTTGCTCGAGCCGGAGGCCGATCCTTACCCGGAGGGTTACCTGGCCCGGCTCGCCGAGGTGGGGGCCAACGGGGTCTGGCTGCAGGGACTGCTCATGAAGCTCGCGCCCTTCCCTTGGGACCCCTCGCGCAGCGAACGCTTTGAAGAACGCCTGACCCAACTGCGGCGCCTGGTCGAACGCGCCCGCCGCCACGGCCTGGGCGTCTTCCTGTATCTGAACGAACCGCGGGCCTTGCCGTTGGCGTTCTTCCGCGACCGGTCTGCTCTGCAGGGCACGGTCGAGGGGGACCACGCCGCGCTCTGCACCAGCGTCCCCGAAACCCAGGATTACCTGCGCGCCGCCGTCGCCCACATCGCCCGCCAAGTGCCCGACCTCGCCGGGTTCTTCACCATCTCCGGGTCGGAAAACTTCACCCACTGCTGGTCGCACGGCCAGGGACAAGGCTGCCCCCGTTGCCGGGAACGGCCCGCCGCCGAGGTCATCGCCGAACTGCACCGCACCTTGTGGGAGGGAATCCAGGACGCCCAGGGCCGCCAGCAGTTGATCGCCTGGGACTGGGGCTGGCAGGACGCCTGGGTGCCCGCCATCATCGATCAACTGCCCGCCCAAGTGGCACTCATGAGCGTCAGCGAATGGTCCATCCCCATCCGCCGCGGCGGCGTCCCCTCTGAAGTCGGCGAGTATTCCATGTCCGTCATCGGCCCCGGCCCCCGCGCCCGCCGGCACTGGGCCCGCGCCCGCGCCCGCGGCCTGCGCGTCCTGGCCAAAGGGCAATTCGGCAACACCTGGGAACTCTCCGCCGTCCCCTACATCCCGGCCGTCGCCAACGTCGCCCAACACGCCGCTAACCTGCGCCAAGCCGGCGTCGACGGACTCATGCTCGGATGGACCCTCGGCGGCTACCCGTCGCCCAACCTCGAGGTCGTGGCGGAACTCGGCTTTGACCGCACCCTCTCCCCCGAAGACGCGCTGGCCCGCGTTGCGGAGCGCCGCTTCGGGACCGCACTGGCCCCGGCCGTCGTCACCGCCTGGCAATCGTTCAGCACCGCCTTCCAGGAATTCCCCTTCGGCAGCGGCATCTACAATGCCCCCCTCCAAATGGGGCCCGCCAACCTGCTCTGGGCCCGGCCCACCCGCTACGCCGCCACCATGGTGGGCATCCCCTACGACGACCTCAAGGGCTGGTGTGGCCCCTATCCCCCGGAGGTGTTCGCCGCCCAACTGCTCAAGATCGCCGACGGCTTCGATGCCGCCCTCGCCGCCTTGCGCAACGCCGCCACTACCGCCCACCCCTCCCCCCAGCACCGCGACGCCCTCGAAGGCGAACTCCGCGTCGCCCAAGCCGCCTCCATCCACTTCCGCAGCGCCGCTCTCCAATGCCAGTTCGTCGCCGCACGCGACGCCCTCGCACAAACGGCGCCTGACTCCAGCGCTGCCCCGGCTGCACGCGAGGAACTCCGACGCATCCTCCACCTCGAAATCGACCTGGCCCGGAGGCTCTACGACCTCCAAACCCGCGACTCGCGTCTCGGCTTTGAAGCCACCAACCACTACTTCTACGTCCCCCTCGACCTCGCCGAGAAAGTCGTCAACTGCCACCACCTGCTCGAAACGCTCACCGCCTGAACACCCGCCGACACCAGAAATCCGGGGCGTTCGGCGCCCCGGCAGCCGCCACCAGGCCGGCAGCCCCACTCGACCACGATCAAGCGATAGAACCGCCGCGGCCCTGAACCGAGCGTTGCGATCGCAGCAGGTTCATATTCATCAGTGCAGAAGTAAGCATACACCCCTCACCCCATCCCTCTCCCCAACCCTTGAAAGCGAAGCGATGGAACGGGGTTGGGGAGAGGGAGAAAGGGAGAGGGGAGCCATCCTGTGTCTGCCTACTTATGCACTCATCAATAATAGCCGAAGGCCTGAGGCCACCCGTCCCGCATCGCCAGTACACGCTGCGCCGGGATGAAGAACATCGACTCCCCCTTGCGCGGCTTCGTGGACTGGACACGCTCTGGCAACCTCGTCTCAGCCTCATTGAAACCAACCTTCGTCTTTCCGAACTCCCAGAGACTCCTCATCCCTTCGCCGAAATAGACTTCAAGAAAGAGCTCGAAGTTGTCTTCCCAGTCGATACCCGCGCGTCGGAACTCGTGCTTGATATGCGCGGTGTCCACCAGCAACTTGAGGAGCTGAACGAGGATGCTCTTCCCGGTGGCCTGCGGACACCACGAGTACGGTCAGGTCGCTGAACTCCATCGTTGCCGATCGGATGGGGCCAAGGGAGTTCACCGTCAGACTTGGCGTTGTGCGTTTGATTCGAACTTTCATCGTGATCCTCTGCGCAAAGTCGTGTGATTGCAGTGGCGGGCGTCGAACTGGAGCTTCATTTCTTCCTCTGTTTGGTTTTGGGCGTGCCCTGCTGCAATTGCTTCGTCTTGGCCACTGCCTCGTAGAACGCCTTTTCAACCGGGCTGGGCTTGCTCGCCTCAATGACGCGAAACTTCTCGTATTCGGTTTCGGCGCGCTCGTGGGCGTTCTCGTGCGACACCATGCCGGCGTGCGTCAGAATCTCCCGCTCGCTGAGGCGCAGGAAGTCGTCCAGTTTGCGAATCCACTCCCGCATGTGCATGGCGCGACGGCTCCGGGCTTGGAGCTCCGCGAAGTCGAGGTATAGCGAGACGATGAGGTTCAATGCCTCCAGTTCTTCCGGTTCGAGGTAGTTCTTGGCCACCGTGATGTCGGCCTTCCGGGGGCGGCTGCCGGGCCAGTTGGTCAGCCCCATGTTCGGCTTCGACGCGTCGGCCCGGGCCGCGACGACTTCCGCCGCCGTGTGCCCGTGCGCCGCCCAGTGCATTTTGTTCTGCACCGTGGCGAAGAACGTCTGCGACTCTTCCACGTCCGGGTCGTAGTCAATGCTGGTGGCGTAGATGTCCAGCACCTTGCGCCAGAAAACCTTTTCCGAGGAACGGATGTCCCGAATGCGGGCGAGCAGCTCCTCGAAGTAGTTGCCGCCCCCGGCGCGTTTGAGCCGGTCGTCATCCATCGTGAAACCTTTCACGATGTATTCGCGCAGCCGTTGCGTGGCCCAGATGCGGAACTGCGTGCCTCGGTGCGACTTGACGCGGTAGCCGACGGAAATGATGACGTCCAGGTTGAAGTGCTCGACCTGGTAGGTTTTGCCGTCGCTGGCAGTTGTTGCAAAATGTGCAACAACTGATTGCTCCTGCAACTCCCCTTCCTCGAATACGTTGCGAATGTGGCGGGAGATGACGGACTTGTCCCGCTGAAACAACTCGGTCATCTGGTTGAGCGACAGCCAAGCGGTTTCACCCTGCAAGCGCACTTCGATGCGCGTGCCGCCGTCGTCGGTTTGGTAGAGGATCAGTTCGGATCGAGATTCCGGGTTGGGTTCAGGTGGGTTGGCGGGCATGGTGTTGAACTGTTAAGAGTTTCCGAATCGTTGGCCTCACACCGTTCGGAAACTGGTCACGCCTTTGGCCTTGAACGTCTGCGCCGCGTTGGTCTTCAACTGGTCATTGCCGGCAAAACCGGCATCGAGACAGACGACACGCTCCGGCTTGCGGGCGGCGATTTCCTTGATGACCTCCGGGGTCAGCTCCTTCTCCAGACAGACGAGCATGGCGCCTTCGGCGATGCTGAAGACGGTCTTGGCGGCCAGGGTACTCATTGAGGCAATCCGGCTGGTGTAGGGGACGTATTCGAGCACTTGGCGCCGCAACGTCCGTTGGCAAATGGGCCGGAGCCGCGTGCGCAGTTCCGAGTAGTCCGCTTCGCCCGTGAGGTTCGTGAACTGCGCCTTGAAACTCTTGAGGTCGCCAAACGTGTGGTCGTCAATCACGCTGACCAGCCCGTAAAGTTCCAGCAAGGAGTTCTGCAGCGGCGTCGCCGTCAGCAGGACTTTCGGAAATGCCGCCACCGCCGTCTTGAGGGCGTTGGCAATGCGGTTGGTCGGCCTATAGACATTGCGCAGCCGGTGGGCTTCGTCGATGACAACCAGGTTCCAGTCGACCTTCTGGATGTAAACTTCTTTCGAGCGGGCGAAGTGGTAGGAGCAGATGAGGATGGTGTCCTTCTGGTCGAAGGGATTGAAATTGGACTTCTTCTTGATTTGCTCGTTGAAGGTGCGCGTTTCGAGAATCGTCGCCGGCAGGAAGAATTTGTCGGCAAGCTCCTGGTGCCACTGCTTGCGGAGATTGGCCGGGACGATGACCAGCAACTTTCGCTTCCGCTCGGCCCACCGTTGGGAAAGGAGGATGCCGGCCTCAATGGTTTTGCCCAGGCCAACCTCATCCGCCAGGATGGCGCCTTTGGACAGAGGAGAGCGGAAGGCGAACAGGGCCGCGTCAATCTGGTGGGGATTCAGGTCAACCTGGGCGTCGGCCAGGGAGGCGGCGAGTTTTTGGACGCTGTCCGACGGGCAGCGCCGTGTCAGGGCGTGGGCAAAGTACTTGGCATGAAAGGCCGTCATCGCAGGGCACGGTCACTACCGGTTGCTCTCTGGACGGCCAGCAGGCAAGAACCCCCAGCCGTCTCCGCATTTCATGACCCGTGCAAGCATCGCTCCATCAATCGGATTCGCCAATTTCATGCCGGGACTATTGCCAGGACTGTGTAGGCGCTTTTCTGACACCAAGCAAGCCCGGGATGGGGTAGTAGACGACGAAGAGAAAGGGAGAGGAGGCATGCTGGCGGCGAAACATCCGGGCTCGCTCACCTTGAACACCCCCGAAGTGCCGAAGAGATCCGCCGTCACTCCCTCCTCCAAGCCCCCTCGTCCCGGAGTTATCCCTCCAGGACAAAAGCCGGCGCCGCGGGATGAACATTTCCGCGTCCGCGCCGTCTGAGGGCCGTATGAAAACGAAATGGTTCGCCAGCTTGCTCGGGCTTGCCACCCTCACGGCCGCCCAAGCCCAAGGGGTCTTCTCCATCGGCTTCACCTTCGGTTCGCGCCCCGCCCCTCCCCCCCCGGTCTATATCGCGCCGCCGGTCTGCCCAGCCCCCGTCGTCGTCGCCGCCCCGTTCTACGCCCCGCCCCCGGTCGTCTACTACGCGCCGCCCGTGGTGGCGACTCCCGCCCCGGTGGTCGTAACCAGGCCCCCGGCCGTTGTGACCCTCGCGCCCCCACCCGTCGTGGTCGTCCGCCCAGTCCCGCCACCCCCTCGCTTCGTCCATCGCGGATTCGTCCCCGGCCCCTACCGCGGTTGGCGCGGGGCGGTCCACGTCGGGTACCACTGGCGCTGACCCTCGCTCAAGCGCCATCTCGCCGCGGTTGCTCCAAGTCCCCTGGCCGCGGCTCCTCGGGAACAGGGCGGCAGGTCACCCCAGGTCGAACCGATCCAGGTTCATCACCTTGACCCAGGCCGCCACAAAGTCCGCCACGAACTTCGCCTCCCCGTCCGCGGCGCCGTAAACCTCCGCCAGCGCGCGCAACCGCGCATCCGCCCCAAACACCAGGTCGACCCGGGTCGCCGTCCACTTCGCGGCGCCGGTCTTGCGATCACGACCTTCATACACGTCCGCCGCGTCCGTCACCGGCTTCCACTCCGTCCCCATGTCGAGCAGGTTCACGAAGAAGTCGTTGGTCAACGCCTCGGGACGTGATGTGAACACCCCATGCGCCACCCCGCCCGCGTTGGTCTTCAGCACCCGCATCCCGCCCACCAGCACGGTCATCTCCGGTGCCGTCAGCGTCAGCAACTGCGCCTTGTCGATCAGCAACGCCTCGGCCGACAGGCTGAACCTGCCCTTCTGGTAATTGCGAAAGCCATCGGCGACCGGTTCGAGCACCGCGAACGACGCCACGTCCGTCTGTTCCGGCGTCGCATCCATGCGTCCCGGCGTGAAAGGAACCGTCACGGCGTGACCCGCGTTATTCGCCGCCTGCTCGACCCCCGCGCAACCCGCCAGCACGATCAAATCAGCCAGGGAAACGCGCTTGCCGCCGCTCTGCGCCCCGTTGAATTCGCGCTGAATCCCCTCCAACACGCTCAATACCTTGGACAGTTGGGCCGGTTGATTGACCTCCCAGAACTTCTGCGGAGCCAATCGTATCCGCGCCCCATTCGCCCCGCCGCGCTTGTCCGATCCGCGGAACGTCGACGCCGACGCCCACGCCGTCGCCACCAACGCCGACACGCCCAACCCCGAGGCCAGCACCTTCGCCTTCAACGCCGCAATGTCCGCCGCCTCGATCAAGGGATGATCCACCGCGGGAATCGGGTCCTGCCAGATCAGTTCCTCGGCCGGAACCTCCGGCCCGAGATAACGCGCCCGCGGCCCCATGTCCCGGTGGGTCAGCTTGAACCACGCCCGCGCAAAGGCGTCCGCAAACTGATCCGGGTTCTCCATGAACCGCCGGGAGATCTTCTCGTAAACCGGGTCGAACCGCAGCGCCAGGTCCGTCGTCAGCATCCCCGGCGCATGACGCTTGGAGGCATCGTGCGCATCGGGCACCGTGCCCGCGCCCATGCCCCCCTTCGGCTGCCACTGATGCGCCCCCGCCGGACTCTTGGTCAGCTCCCACTCGTAGCCAAACAGGTTCCAAAAGAAGTTCGTGCTCCACTTGGTCGGCGTCGTCGTCCACGTCACCTCCAGCCCGCTCGTGATGGTGTCCCCACCCTTGCCTTGGCCGTAACTGCTCTTCCAACCCAACCCCTGCTCCTCGAGCCCGGCCGCCTCCGGCTCCCGCCCCACGTGGGAGGCCGGCCCGGCACCGTGGGTCTTGCCGAACGTATGCCCGCCCGCGATCAAGGCCACCGTCTCCTCGTCGTTCATCGCCATCCGCGCAAAGGTCTCGCGAATGTCCCGCGCCGCCGCCAACGGATCCGGATTGCCGTTCGGCCCCTCCGGATTAACATAAATCAACCCCATCTGCACCGCCGCCAGCGGATCCTCGAGATCCCGGTCGCCCGAATAACGCTGATCCCCCAGCCAGGTCGTCTCCTTCCCCCAGTAAACATCCTGGTCCGGCTCCCAGGTGTCCTCCCGGCCCCCGCCAAACCCAAACGTCTTCAACCCCATCGTCTCCAACGCCACGTTGCCCGCCAGTATCATCAGGTCCGCCCACGAAATCTTCCGCCCATACTTCCGCTTGATCGGCCACAACAACCGGCGCGCCTTGTCCAAACTCACGTTGTCCGGCCAACTGTTGAGCGGCGCAAACCGCTGCTGACCGCGCCCTCCCCCGCCCCGCCCGTCCCCCGTGCGATACGTGCCGGCGCTATGCCACGCCATCCGGATGAACAGCGGGCCGTAATGACCAAAATCCGCCGGCCACCAGTCCTGCGAATCCGTCATCAGCGCCGCCAAATCCT
>CAZVRY010000071.1:0-26809 GCA_964629545.1 uncultured Verrucomicrobiota bacterium
GATGACGTCGTAGGCGCGCCCGCGATCCACTACCGCTGTCACCTTCACGCCCGATGGAACGAACCGTTTTGCGATCTTCGGTAGAGCGGCTTTGGCCTCATCCAAAAGCGCTGCGTCCGGAACCGCAAGGACCACGCTCTCGAAGCCTGACGCGTACGCCGCCGGCTCGATGACGTTGAGCAAAAAGAGCCGGGCACCGCAGTCTTGCGCCAGCGGCACGGCAGTTTCAAATGCGCGCAACGAGGTTTTTGAGAAATCAATCGGCACCAGGATCCGACGCCACGGTAGAGTGGGGGTGGCCCTCCCCGGAAGTTCCACTTCCTTCCGCGCCGGTCGAGTCATCGGCCTCCTGGATTGCGTTCCCTGTCGGCGCACCGCGAGCACCGGACAGCCTGCGTGGCGCACCACCCGTTCCGCGGTGCTACCGATCAACATTCTCTTGAGCCCCGTGTGCCCTCGAGTGCTGAGGACGATCAATTCCACCTTCAGCCGTTCCGCCATCGCCATGAGCTCGTCGCCAGGCGATCCCCGCAGCACTACTGTCTGTCTTCGCACGCCGGACGGCACATGGTCGGAAGCCATTTCGCTGAGTCTCTTTTGAGCGGCATCGGTCAGGTTGTGCCTTTTCATCGCGAGGTAGTGCCCGCCGCCCGGGATGGCATGCCAGGCCGACATCGCAGGCGGCTGGACGACATGCGCCAGGACGATCTTCCCGCCGTATTGCTCCGCCAGGGGCACGGCGAAATCGAGTGCCTGCCGCGATTTTCCCGAGAAATCCAGCGGGACGAGGATGCGCCGCAGAGTCAGAGTGGGAGGCTTCACGTTTCCGCAGGCGCGGTTTTGGCGTCTTGCCGATGCGCGTAATGTGCTTTGCTTTTTGCTTTTCATGGTGCGTGAGTGTCTTGATCGAACATTCTGCGGACGCTGACGGAGGCGTTCGCCAGACGTTCCGCCGACGCTGTGTCGCCGCGGGCCAGCAGAGTGATCAAGTCGTCGCGTTCCGCCAGCAGCGGCTGCAACCCGGCTCGGGCATTGGATGGCAGCGCCGATCCGAATCCGCGGTCGAGCTCCGCCGTGACCAGGCTGAAAAAGTTGGCCGCGCCCCGACGTGCATCTTCATACTCGCCCCGTCGGGCATCCAGGGCAGTGTATGCCAGCGTGAGTTGAATTTGCGTCCGCCGCATCTCCAGTTGCGCGCTGTGCTGTTCCCGCGCGAGCCGGCTGGACTTGAGCCACATCGGGACAAAGCCTGTGAGGAACACCGCGAGCAAGACGATCACCGGCAGCCATCTCTGGAATATTCTTTTGACCGGCTTGCGCGGTGGAGTCTCGGGCGAAGGTTTGTCGGGAGTTTGGGATTCCGGGTTCATAAAATTGGAGCATGGCTGGGCGGTTTAGAGATCATGTGACAAAATCGTTTCGAGCCGGCGCCAGTGTTCCTGGCGTAATCGGTCCAAGTCCCCGAACCCGAATATCGGTAGCAATTGGTCCAGCCCGCCAGTTCTCAACCGTCGGGCGGAAAGGATCGCGCAAAGACTTCCTCTCGATCCGGACGGCTCCACCAGCAGCTGGACGGATCGTCGCCGATTCCTCCCGACCGGTGGGACAACTGATCAGGCCACCTGGCAGACCGCGTTCTGTCCGCCGAACGGATTCTGCACGTGCAACGCACATTCCGGATCGTCCCGCCACTGACCGTCCACGAGGAAACGGTAGTGGTGCGCACCCGGTTCAAGTTCGACCGTGGTTCGCCAGAGGCCGTCTGCGCCTTTTTGCATGTTGATGGGCTCCTGCTGCCAGTGCGTGAACTCGCCCACCAACTGCACGCTCATCGCCGTGGGCGCGGTGATGGAAAACGTCTGCGTTCTCCCGTTCCCCGTCCCGGTCTTTGCGTTCTTTGAGTTGTTTTTCTTTGCCATATTTGTCTTTCGGTTGCGCCCAGCCCTTCCGCGCAAGGGCTGGGCAGTTTGTCTATTCAGATTTGCCCGATGGCGTCATGCAGGTGCGCCACAACTGCATCAGCGAGGGTGCAACTGCCAACGCCTTCGCCAACCACCCACCGCCCGACGAAGAACGGCGCAGGCCCAACATCAGCGCCACGCCAGCCAGCGGGGCCAGCACCAGAGCCCACGGCGCGATTTGGTGCCGCGCGTCTCTCATCCGCCCCAGCCAGCCCACCGCCTCTCGCAAATGCGCACATTCAGCGTGCAGCGTGAGCCTGTTCAGATCGCTCTCCAGCAGCAGCGTTTTTTTGCGGAGTTGCAGCGCCGTCATTTCCTGCCCTCCAATCCTTCGCGATCCTTTTTCAACTCCGCCAGCGTGCCGGCCAACAACGGCCAGTTCTTCAAACGCACACGCAACCGCCAATAGGCCAGCAGCGTGCAGATCAGACCCAGCCCGCTGAGCGCCCAAAGCCCTTTAACGCCACATTCATTCCATACCACGATGCTGAGCGCACAGGCCGCCATGGCCAGGGTGAACAAGCCCAGGGCCACGATGGCTGACGTCAACAGCAGGGTGTTGAGGAGGTGAACGCGCTCCTCCTGCAACTCGACCACCAACAATTCCAGCCGGTTCTGAAAGATGGCCAGAATCGTGGCGGCCAACCGCCGCAACGTCTCCAGTAAGCCGGGCCGGACTGTTTCGAGTTCAGCCATGATTTAGCGGCGACCGACGAGCACACCGATCAGCAACCCCACGCCAAAGGCGATGCCAATGGATTCATAGGGATGCTCACGGATGACGTGATCAGTCGCCTTGGCCGCTTCAGCGGTTGCGTCTTGGAGGCTTTCGCACGTGGCCTTGGCGGATTCCAGCGCCGTGGCTAAACGCTCGCGGACTTCCTTTGCTTTTTCGCCGGCTTCGCCCGCGGTTGCCTTGAGCAGGTCCTCCGCGTCGCGCATGACCAGTTTGAGGTCGCTGGTCAGCCGTCGATTTGCTTCATGTGAGGTCATGTTGATCCTTTCTTCGTTTCGATGATTACGTGTTGATGCGTTCGGTTTGTCGCGGTGCGGGCGCAACCGTCTTACGGGTCTCTTGCCTGCACCGCGGTCGGCTCAACAGAGCCGGCAAATCGTTATCCCCAAGCCAATGGCTGCGGTTGAACTTGATCTCGACGGACGTCGGTCTTTCGTTGTCCTGTTCGGGTCCGTGAATCTTCAACACCCGCACGTTCCCTCCGCGATTTGATTCTTGGGAATTCATTTCAAACGCTCCAGTTTCTCGCGCACTTCCTGTTCGGTGGCGCGTCCGACGATCTGATCCTGCAAACTGCCCAAGTTGAAAATGAGTAGCGTGGGCACGGCCCGCACGCCGTATTGCTCGGCCAGCTCTTCATGGTGCTCCACGTTCACCCTGCCAACCTTGATGGAGATAGACTCGTCCTCGGCGACGGATTCGAGCATTGGCGCCATGGCCCTGCACGGGTCAGACCAACCGGCCCAAAACTCCACCAAGACCGGACTAGCGGCGCCGAGCACTTCTGGCGCGAAGTTCGCTTCGTTCAATTCAATGACGTAGTTGTTCACGATTGCGTTCATGTATGCATGGACACCGATGTTTCATATGAAGCGCGGCCAGGGCAGCACAACCAGCTTCGAGGAATCAAGATGGCGAAACTCACTCGTTAATGCCCCAATGCTGGCGGTAGCCGCGGACCGGCTGCTCCAGGATATGCATTAGTGTTGGGGTCTGAGCCACCTCGCGCTCGTGCAAGTCGCCCAAGAACCCTGCCGATTTGCCTTCGACCGGACCGCCGTCGTCAAAAATGAAACTCAAGCCATGACGCTCCGCGAAGTGAGACAGTTCGGATGTTGCCGGCGCCAAATGCTCCCCGCCGTTCCTGCCGCCGAACACAGCCAGGGCGGCGTCGGGCACCTGGCGGCGGGAGGCCCACTGGTCAAGCCAGTCCACCAGCGAGGGAGGAAGCGGTTCGGTTTCGCGGAGGGCGAACACAACCAAATGCGCGTCTGCTGCGTCATTCAGCGCCGCGTCCGCGAGGCCCGTCAGCGTCAGCAAATTCACGCGCCACGGCTTCACCTGCCACGGCGCCGTTTTGTCTGCGTGTTGCATGGCGTGCCCCAAGGTCGCATTGGCCTTCGTTGCCAGCTCGAAGTTGTCGTAAAGGATGATGGCGTTCATGATCGTTTCAGTAGCTTGTTCGGCTCGAATGGTGGTCGCGCTCATAGTTATGATCGTTGCTTTCGTTCTTTGTCACTGTCACAAGGCTTGCAGTTTAGCTCTGGGAAACCGCTCCGCACCATCGGCCCGCGGCTGAACCGCTCTCGGCCCTTTGCTGAGTTCATTCCGTTCGTTGCCGAGGCAGGCGCGTGGCGGGTCATGCACTCCGCCCGCGCAGCACGGCGCGGATGCTCCGGACGAGTTGGTCTCCACCCGCATCTTTCATCACGTAGCCGCACGCGCCGGCTTTCTTGGCCCGCGCGCCAAACACCGCCTCGTCTCGCATCGAGAAAACGAGAATGGGCAAATGGGGATGGCGGCGATGCAAGTCCCGGATGAAACCCAGGTCCTGCGGCCGCATGATCTCGGAGACGACGACATCCGGACGCAATCGGTTGACGGATCGGAATGCCTCCGCCATGCGCCTGGCCATGCCGCAGACTTCCAAAACCGGGCACCGGTTGATCCAACTGGCCGCAGCCCGACGCATCAGGGCGTGGCGATCCACGAGAAACACGCTTTTGTGCCGGTTCGCCCCGTTACGCTTTGACGTCCTGCTCATCTTCAAACCAAAGCGGCTTTGAAGTCGTTCTGGGCCGTCGGTCGTCACTGCCGCATTGTTGATGCACTTGATACACACTCGGACTCTAGCGCGTTGGCGCTTTCGCTCACAATGGGATGAAGTTCCGGTTGGGGTTCAGCAAAACGCCGAGGGCCGCCAGCGAATTGCTGAACAGCACGAGCGAGTTCATCGGCGGCGGAAAACGGAACGTTCTGCACACCGAACATGGCGAAGCCTTTGGACTGCCACAAAACCTGGCGGTCATCCGGCGGGTTCAGGGCGCAAGGCGCCGCCGTGTGGTCAACGTTCCAAACGGCCCGAGGACTCTTTCTCCGTGTACTGCAAAGCAAAGCGCAGCAGCTCGGCGGAACTCTTGAGCTTGAGCTTGCGCGCCAGGTTCATGCGGTGCGTTTCCACCGTCTTGGGGCTGAGATGAAGTTGCTCGGCCATCTCGCGGTTGCTTCGGGCCTCGCCGAGCAATTGAAGGATTTCAAACTCTCGATCCGTGAGATTCGGCAAGGTGGTGCGCCCGGAACGCGATCTTCGCCCGGAGTATTCTTCCAGCAAGTGCGTCGCCATCTCCGGGCTGACGGCGATGCGGCCCTGCAACACTTCGCGGATGGCTTCGACCACGCGATCGCCGCCGGCGCGTTTCATGATGTAGCCGCGCGCGCCGGCACGCAGGGCGCGTCCGGCATAGAGTGATTCGTCGTGCATGGAAAGGACCAGCACCGGCAGGCCGTGCTGGAGCGTTCCCAGCTCCTTGATGAGTTCCAAGCCATTGCGACCGGGCAACGAGATGTCAACAAGCACGAGATCGGGTTTGAGTTTCACCACGAGTGAGAGCGCCTCGGCGGCAGACTCGGCCTGGCCGCTGACTTCCAAGTCGGGCGCGCGTTGAATCCATTGGACCACGCCTTCGCGCATCAGCGGATGGTCGTCCACCACGAGGATGCGTTTGCGTTTCGGCAGGGGCGGCGTTTTGGGTTTGGGTTTCATTTCAAGTTGTCCTCCTGTGGAAGGAGGGCTTTGCGATTGACCGTGCAGACGACTTCCGTGCCACCTTGAGAATGTCGTTGGACGATCAACGAGCCGCTGATCGCGTCGGCGCGATACTGCATGACGTGCAGGCCCATGCCGCGGCCGGGCTTGGTCTGCCGCCGGATGCCCACGCCGTTGTCCCGGACTCCGAGAACGATCCGCTGCCGTGTAGCAGCCAGCTTGATGCGGACGTGGGTGGGTTTGCCGTGTTTCATGGCGTTGTTCACGGCCTCCTGCGCGATGCGATAAAGATGATTGGCCGCGCTGTGCCGTTGGATGAGCAATGGTGCGCGGCAATCAAAGCGGCAATCTATCCGATACAATCCCCGGGTGCGTTCAGCGAGTTCACGCAAGGCAGTCATCAACCCTTCGGGCACGGATTTGACCGGCTGCAAGCCGTGCGCGAGGCTGCGCGTCATTTCCAGAGCTTCATGCAGACCTTTGTTCAATTGGCCAGCCTTCGCGGCACGGGGGGAAGTATCCTCCTGGAGGTCCTTCTCCAGCAACGCCCCCAGATAAGAAAGCCCGTGTAGTTGCTGGCCCAACCCGTCGTGCAGATCATGTCCGATTCGCTGCCGCTCGCGCTCCGTGATGTCCAGGAGTTCCCGCTCGAGTCCCTTGCGCGCAGTAATGTTGCGCAGCATCGCCACGAAACGCCGCCGCCCTCCGTCGGTTATCTCGGCTAACGATATCTCCAGCATGATCCCGTCACCATCCTTGCGCCGGCCCAAAACCTCATCTGTGCCGCCCATCAACGACGCGTTTCGCGCTTGCAGATAATGAGCTATGAAATCCTCATGCTGCGCCTGGTTGGGAGACGCCATGAACCGGCTGACGTTGCGCCCCAGAAATTCTTTCGGCGCGTAACCGAAAATTTGCAGAGCCGCCGGATTGAATGATTCAACGACCCCGCGCTCATCCAGCGTGATGATTCCGATCA
Source organism: uncultured Verrucomicrobiota bacterium (assembly GCA_964629545.1). GTDB lineage: Bacteria > Verrucomicrobiota > Verrucomicrobiia > Limisphaerales > CAZVRY01 > CAZVRY01. The sequence goes on from CAZVRY010000071.1 coordinate 6,723, forward strand.
GGGCCGTGTCCATGATGGCGTGTAGGCGCTCGTTGGTGTCGGTCAGCTCCTTTGTGCGCCCGGCCACGCGGTGTTCGAGTGTGGCGTTGAGTTCCTTCAACCGCTCCTCCGCCTGCTTGCGCTCGGTGATGTCTTCGATGACCAGTAGAATCAGCGGCCTTTGCCCGTCGGCCTGCTCCAACCGGCGGGCGTTCACCAGCATGGTGCGGCGACCGATCTTCGGGAACACGTGTTCCACCCGGTAATCGTCAAAGTGCGTGTCCGCCGGCAGGATTTCTTCCAGCAAGCGGCGCAGTTCCGGGATGTCCCATTGCCGGTTGCCCAGATCGTAAATGCGCTGGCCGATTGTCTGTTTCCGGGTGACTTTGAACGCCCGCAGAAACGCCGCGTTGACCGTGTGCACCCGCAACGCGGCGTTGAGCGCCACCATCGGTTGCCGAGCGGTCGCGATGATCGCCTCGGCGTAATCGCGCGCTGCCTTGACCTCGCGCAGGCTGCGGTTGACCGCGTCGTTCAACTCGACCAACTCGGCGTTGCGCGTCTCAAGTTCCTCGTTGACGGTAGTCAGTTCTTCGTTGGCCGACTGCAACTCCTCCTTGGCCGTCTCCAGTTCCTCGTTCGTGCTCTGCAACTCCTCGTTGCCGGACTGGACTTCTTCGTTCGCCGCCTTCAACTCCTCGTTGGCCGCCTCGAAGTCTTCCACCACCGACTGCATGTATTCCTTCGTGGCCGACAACTCCTGTTCGAGCTGCGCAATCTGCCGGTCGCTCTCGGATTTCGTCAACGGCCTGGCGGGCGGGGCTGGCGCGGCCGGCGCGACGTTCGCGACCGGTTCTTCAAACAGCACCAGCCAATGCCGTTCGCGTGTCCCGACCAGCTTGAGCGGGACGATCTCGAGATTCACCGTACGCGTCGCGCCGTTGGAGTTGACGCGCAAGCCTTCCTGCCGGACCGGCGCTCGCTGCTTGCGGGCCTTCGCCAGCGCGGACCGCAAGCCCATCAGCAACCCTTCGCGCGCCATTTTCAACAGGTTCAAACTCGCCGCGCCGGAAGCCGGTTCGAGATACGCACCGGTGTGGCCGCGGAACTGCAAAATCTCACACTCGTCATTGATCAACACGCTGGCGGGCGCAAACCGCGTCGCCAGCAGCCGGTCGGCTTCTTTCTGGACGTCCGGCAACCGCCACCCGGCCTTGCCGGCGATCTGCGCCGGCTCGGGCGCTTCGGCCGGAAGCTCCGTCGGCTGGAAATCCAGCGGCACGCGGCGCGCGGACGGTTTCTTCGCGAACACCTTCTGCGTCTTGTCCACGACGCTGAAAAGGTGTTGAAAGCCGGTGGTGGACTCCGACGCTCCGAGCAGCAGCAGCCCGTGCGGTTTGAGCGCGTAGTGGAACACCGAGAGCACGCGCTGTTGCAGCACCGGCCCGAGATAGATCAGCACGTTGCGGCAACTGATCAGATCGAGATTCGAGAACGGCGGGTCTTTGGTGAGGTTCTGCTTGGCGAACACGCAGCGTTCGCGGATGTCCTTGTTGATCTGGTAACCACCCCGCACCTCGGTGAAGTAGCGGCGCAACCGTTGCCGGCCCACGACGCGGGCGATGCTGGCCGGATAGACCCCCGCGCGCGCCTTTTCCAACGCGCGGTCGCTGATGTCGGTCGCGAAAATCTGGAGCGGGACGTGACGGGTGCGCCCGCCCAAGCATTCCAGCAACGTGATCGCCACCGAATACGCTTCCTCGCCGCTCGAACAGCCCGCCACCCAGATGCGAATCGCCTCACCCCGGCGGCGCTGTTCCAGGAGGCGCGGAAACACTTTCCTTCGCAATACCTGGAAAGCCGCCGGGTCGCGGAAAAACCCGGTCACCGCAATCAACAGGTCCTCGTATAACTTCTCCGCTTCGCCCGAATGCGTCTTCAGAAACTCCGTGTACCGGTCCAGCTTGTGAATCCTGTGCAAAGCCATCCGGCGCTGAATCCGCCGCTGGAGCGTGGCCGGCTTGTAATGCGTGAAATCCACCCCGGTCGCCTGCAACACCAACCGCAGAATCCGTTGCAGGCCATCGCCAGTCTCCGCCGCCCCGGCGGTGACCGCAGCGGGTTTGACGTAGGGGTGCTTGCTGATCTCCGCCAGCTCCCGTGCGATCAACTCCGGCGGCAACACGAAATCCACGCAGCCTGTCGCAATCGCCGTCTCCGGCATGCCATTGTATTTGGCCGACTCCTCGTCTTGCGCAAACGTGATGCCGCCGGCCTCTTTGATCACCTGCATCCCTTCCGCGCCGTCGGTTGCCGTGCCGGACAAGATCACCCCGATGGCCTGACGCCCGCGTTCTTGCGCGAGCGATTTCAGGAATGCATCCACCGGCAACACTCGTCCGCGCCCGCGCGGCGTGAGCCTGAGCCGCCCGTCGTCCATGACCAACCCGCGATTGGGCGGGATGACATACACGCGGTCCGGCGCGACCCGCATCCCGTTGCGCACTTCGACCACCGGCATCGTCGTCGCCCGGCCCAACAACTCCGTCAGCTTGCTCTCATGGGCGGGATCGAGATGCTGCACCAACACAAACCCCATGCCCGTGTCCGACGGCAAATGCTTCAACAACTGCGTGAACGCCTCCAACCCGCCCGCCGACGCGCCGATGCCGACAACGGGGAAGGCTTCGCCATGTGCCGCCCGCGGAGTGGAGCCGGGCGGAGGCGCTTCCACGTTCACCCCGGGTTGGCCGGGAGAAAGCGCCAGCCGGGAAGCCCGCGAACGATGCTGTCTGCTTGGGCTTTTCGCCATCGCCTCAGTTCTAAACTAATCCGCGGCGAATGCAACGCGTGACTAAGCTCGGCTGCGGCCCGTTGGCGGCGGTGGGAGTGAGTTCGTTGGACATAACCATTCGGTCAGTCCGGGCAAAAGGTGCGCCGGCCTTTCGAGCAAGCAAAGGTGGTGGTGTTGGCGTGTTGGAGTTGCACGCGGTCTTCGCCAGATGCAAACGCCGGGTCCGGGAAAGCTGGCCAGCTTCGCGCGAGCGGCACGGCTGCAGCGGTTACAACGGCCAGATCAACAGCAGGAGCGGGATGGCGACGGCCGCCACAATGATTTCCAGCGGCAGGCCCAGCTTTCAGTAGTCGCCGAAGCGGAAACCGCCCGGCCCGAGAATCAGCGTATTGTTCTGATGCCCGATGGGGGTGAGGAACGCGCACGATGCGCCGATGGCCACGGCCATCAGAAAGGCGTCGGCGCTGACGCCTAGCGCTGTGGCGGTGCCGATGGCGATCGGACACATCACGGCGGCCGTGGCGGCGTTGTTCATCAAGTCGGAAAGAAACATCGTCACCACCAGGATCACCGCCAGACTAGCCACATCGTGGCCTTGGGCAACGTGGTCCATCAGGAAGCGGGCGATCAGATCGGCAGTGCCGGTGGACTCCATCGCACCGGCGACGGGAATCAACGCGCCGAGCAGCACAATCACCGGCCAGTCAATCGCATCATACACCGCGCGCGGCGGCACCGTGCGCAGCGCCATCGAGGCCAGCACTCCGATGGCGAAGGATACCGCCGCTGGCAGCAACCCCAGCGCAACGCCGCCGATGGCAAACGCCATGATGATGCCGGCCGCCCAAGCCTTGCGCCGGTCCGGGATGCGCAAGGCCCGCTCGGCAAGCGGCACACAGCCGTTGTCGGCGGCGAACTCGGAGATGGCTTCGGGCGGTCCCTGCATCAGCAGCAGGTCGCCGGACCGGATGGCCATCGAGCGCAATCGTCCCAGCGAGCGGTGGCCTTGGCGGGATACGGCCAGCAGGTTCAAGCCGTAGCGCGTGCGCAACAGGAGGTCGCGGGCCGACCGGCCAGCCAGGGTCGAGGCCGGCAACACGGCGAGTTCCATCAGCATGATCTCACCGGTGGATTCCGTCTGTTCGTCTTCTTCCTGAGCGTCCGTGTCTGCGGCCACTTCATCCGGCTTGCGGTGCTTCTCCGCGCCTTCCGCCTCGGCTTCGACCGGCTCCTTGGTCTCGGTTGCCTTCTCGGCTTGCTTTGCCTCCTCCAGCTTCAGCCCCAAGCTGGAGAGCACGGTAGTCAATGCATCGGCCTCGGCCTCGATGACCAGAATGTCGCCGGACCGCACCTTGCGCTGCGGGTTGGGAGCGGTCAACCGCATGCCCTTATGCACGAGGCAGACGATCTGGGCCTCGGTCTCACCTAGTTGTTGTTCCAGTTTGAGGAGCGTCAGGTCCACGGCCTTGCTGCCTTCCGGCACTCGGGCTTCGGTGAGGTAGGCACCCGACTCGAAGCCCTCGATCCCGGCCTGTTTGCGGACCGGCACCAGCCACCGGCCCACTAGCACGACGAAAATCACCCCGCTCACAGCCACAGCCAATCCCACGGGGGTAAAGTCGAACATGCCGAAACTGCCGGCGCCGTTCTGGGCGCGAAAGCCTGAGACAATGAGATTTGGCGGCGTGCCGATCATCGTCGTCATGCCGCCCAGGATCGTGCCGAAGGCCAGGGGCATGAGCACCTGCCCAGGCGGCATTTCGAGCCGCCGGGCCATCTGCACCGCCACCGGCATCAACAACGCCATCGCCCCGACATTGTTCATGAAGCTCGAAAGCACCGCTCCCAGCCCGACCAGGGCAGCCAAACTCAGCATCACGCCTGCCTTCGCCGGCAGCACCAGGCGAGTCAGGGCGTCCACCGCTCCCGAGGTCTGCAGGCCGCGGCTGAGCACCAGCACGCAGGCCACCGTAATCACCGCCGGGTGCCCGAAGCCCAAGAACGCCTCGGCCGGGGAGACCAGCCCGGCCACGACGCACGCCAACAAGGCGCCGGCGGCGACCATGTCGTGCCGCCAGCGACCCCAAAGGAACATGACGACTGTGGCGGCAAGAGTGACCAGTATGGCGGCTTGATCTTGGCTCATGCGGAATCTTATGCGGCTGCTAGGGTTCTATGTTCTGCAAAACCGACCGGGTGTCCAGTTTCGGTGGAACGGCACGTTCGTGGCGGGCAATCCGCCCCGACAAGTCCGAGCCGGTGATGATCCGTCGTCCCGCGTTTACCCAAATGAGAATACGGTGCTTGTCAATCAGATGCCGCCTCCCTTGAGCCGCAACGCGCTTGAAACCACCCGGCCGCCGACAAAGCCCGAAACCCGGCGTGGCAACGGCTCGGCAGGTGTCGAGAGTCGGTCCACTCATGAGCGAGCGGCAGTTCAGCAGGTAGAAGAAGTCCACCATGACGGCTCCACGGTGAACGACCGGCTCTTCGGCAGCGGTAACAAGGTGACACACAATGTGGTTGGCACCTTTGGTGTCTGGCAAGGGGCCGCGAGGTGTTGCTCGCCAGCGCGTGAGGCCGGCGCGGCCTCTCGATGGCGGTTTTGGGTTGACGGTTTTGAGTTTCGCTTCTCTCGAATTGGCGCAACCCTCAGCCACCTGCTTTCACCCCTAAAATGAACTCCCCTTCGATCCGCTAATTCCGGATAGACTAGAATCGCTTAACTTGCCCCAACGTTTCGCTTTTACTTCAGAGGGCCTGCCCATATGAGTGTCATCATCCGATTGCGGGCCGATAACAGGCTCTCTGTACCCTTCAGTGAATTCTTCAGTAAGCGAGCTCTGAAGGTGCATTGAACGGGCACTGGCGGGGCGGTCTTGCCAACAAGGCGAAGACCCTGTATTATTATGCCGAAATTGAGCCCGAAGCAGCAGGGCTGAAGGTGGTCGGCCTTCGATTCCGACCTCCGCCTCGGTGCGCTGCCTCATATCACCGGTTCCACAACTGGTTGCCGGTTCAGAGGTAGGCGGTTTACCTGCGGGGCTGGAAGGCCGACCCTGAGCCGGAGCCACTTCCCATCCAGCACCAGATCCGACGCGTCCCGTCCTAACCGGTCCGACACTAATCGAGTTCTCGGACACTACGGGATCCTCGAAGCGGCGGGCATCCAAGCACTAAACTTGCCGCCGCGGAGTCCGAGTCTCAATGCCCATCTGGAGAGGTGGAGTCGATCTGTGAGAGAGGAGTGCAGTTGAGAACGGTCTTGTCGGTGAGAATCCTCTCCGGCACGTGCTTTCGACCTATACTCAACACTTCCACACCGAAGGGAATTACCGAGTGAAGGGGAATGTGACCCCGTTTCCGACGCCATCGGACCGAGTGGGCGAGTCATCCGGCGAGGTCCGCACAAGTGAACGCCTGGGAGGGTTGGTGCGGTTCTACCACCGAGAGGCCGCATGAGCATCTTGACCATGCGATATCCGGTCGACCTGCTGGAAACCTTGGTGCCCACCGCCTCCCACCATCGCCGAACGGCTCACCCACACGTCAACCCTGTCCGTCCTGCGGGAAGTCAGGCTTCGCTCAACTCCTGCTTTCGCTCCCGGTCCCTAGAAAAAAACTCTTCCCGTCGCGCAGGATTAGCCTAATGACTGCGTAGGACAAGGTGAATGCATGTTCCAGGACCCCTCGGCAGAGCTCCCACCCAGGGGGCGGGCCGGACCGCCGCGCGTGCGGCGGGCCTCTCTGCAAAACCAACCTCGGACAACCAGCCGACACGGACACCTATGAAGACTGCAATCCTCTGCGCAAACCTGCTCACACTCGCCCTCTCGACGGGGCTCGGCCTCGCCACTTCCCGCGCGGCGGTTCCCATCGATGTGTTTGGCACGGTGATCGATCAACCGGGCAAATACGTCCTCACGGCGGACCTCGATTCCGGTGGCGCCCCGGGCCCGGCCATCAAGATCATCGCCGACGAGGTCGTTCTCGATCTCAACGGCCACACGATCACCGGTAACAGCGCGACCACGGACCCAGCGAATCTGGGCATCCTCGTCGAGGGCACGGCGGAAGCCCCCCGCATCGACGTCCAGGTCCGCAATGGGACCGTGACCCGCTTTCACTACGGCGTTTGGCTGCATGAGACCCGCGACTCCCACGTTGCCGGGATGACGGCCACAGGGTGTCGCGGTGGCATCGGCCTCAACCGCTCCTCCGGCAACCAGGTACGAGGGAACGTGGCCGACGGCAACAGCAGCCTCGGCATCCTGCTCCAGCGCGACTGCGACGGCAACGTGCTCGCCCAGAACTCCTGCAGCGGGAACGTGGCCCAGGGAATCGTCTTGCAGAACGCCGGGGAGGGCGGCTGCGATGACAACCAGATCCTCCGCAACACGTGCAGCTGGAACGGCATCGTCGGGATCTGGCTCCTGACCGCCAGCAACGGCAACCGGATCGTCAATAATGTCGTCATGAACAACACGGCCCTCGGTGCGGGCTTCCCGCACGGCGGCATCGTCCTCGGATACCTCGCCGCGGCGCCCTGGCCGGCGGGGAATCACATTGTCGGCAACACCATCCTAGGCAATACCCTCCCGGCTCCGAACTTCTCGTTCGATGCCTATGACCGGTATGTCATCGCGCTGGGCACCTGTGAAAACCTCTGGCGCAACAACGAGTTCGAAGTCGACAGCGAAGCCGCCCCTGACGTCGGTCCCCAAAGCGGTTGCATCCGTTAAGATCGGCAGCCCCACTTCCGCGGAAGGCGGCCCGGGCCCTGAGGCTCGGGCTGCTTTGCCTTCCGGTGGGTCTTGCACCTGCGTCGCGATACCATGCGGCTCCGCTTGGCGGAGCTCGAGCGGGATCGACAGCAGGTTGTCATTGGCGACCGGACAAGAGACTCGCCGCGCGGCCGCGCTAAGGGTTGCTCAGGATGTGACGGAGGGCTTTCACCTCCGCCTCCAGGGCTTGGTCGTCTGCTTCGTAGTCTTTAACGACCGCCTTGAAGACGCGGGCGAACATGCGCTTGGCGGTGGTCAACAGGTTGGCCGCCTGGGTCTGGGAAGCGGCCCCGAGTAGGGCGGTCAACTGGTCATAGGGCAGCGGTCGCTGGCCTTCGAATGCCTCGCCCAGCAAGCGCGCGTGAAAGACCCGCCACAGATCCTTCCGGTTGGTGGCCTCACACCGGGCGCGCATCCGCACCAGCGCCTGATGGACCACGCCCCGGGCGAACTCGAGGTCAAACTGCGCCTGCGCCGGGGCGCTCAGGTGGTTGAGGGCCTCCTCGGGGAGTTCCTCGAGCGCCAAGGGCGGTTGGTCGGGCGAGCGCTTGGCGGCCTGGCGTTTCCGGAGCGCGTCGATGATGGACCGGTTCAACGCCCGAACCAGGAAAGTGCGGAACCGGCCGCGTGTTCGGTCCGCCTGGGCCAGGAGGTTCTTCCGCATGACCCGGTTCAGGATAAACTCGTGGAGGTGATCGCGCGCCTCGTCCGGGCGGAGCCTGAACTGGTGTGTCACGTACTTCTCGAGGGGGCCGTAGTAGGCTTGGAGAAACGCCTCCAAGGCGGCCAGGCGCCGGTCCTCTGTGGCCGTGCGGGCATCCTCGAGAGCTGACCAGCGCGTTGGCGGGAAAGCGGCGGACGATGCGGGCGATTCCAGGCTCATTGGCAGCGCGATTCCAAGGCAACTTGCCACAACGGCACCGAGTCCGTCGAGCCTCGAGTCTTCGGCGCCGGGGTCTGGAGCAGAACCGGCTCAAGCGGGAACTCCGAACGGGCTGCGGTGGGGGCAGGTCTGGTTTGGAGTTCCGCGTTCACGCGGTTCGAGGGCAAACGGAGAACTGCTGAGGGGCACACCCGACTTGCGCCTGGCAACGAACAGGCCTATAAATGGTTTCTATTCGAGACTCGGATGACATCTCCGCCGAAAAGCGTCGAGACCATCTATAATGCGGCGATCCTCCTCCCCGCGGCCGCCGATCGCGCCGAGTATGTGGCCCGTGCGTGTGGAGGCGATGAAGCGCTTCGCCATCGGGTAGAGGCCCTGCTGCAATCGTATGCCGACTCGGGCGGGGCCGGCGCCGCACCTTGGGAGGAGGCGACCCGTTTGACGCAGAGGAGGCCCGAACCCAGCGAGGGAGTGGGGACTACCGTGGGCCGCTACAAACTGCTGGATCGGTTGGGGGAAGGTGGCTTCGGCGAAGTGTATCGGGCCGAGCAGTCGGAGCCGGTGCGGCGTCAAGTGGCCTTGAAGGTGGTCAAGCTCGGCATGGACACCAAGGAGGTGATTGGGCGGTTCGCCACCGAGCGCCAAGTCCTGGCCCTCCTCGATCACCCGAATATCGCCCGGGTCTTTGACGCCGGGGCCACTGCCGCCGGACGGCCGTATTTTGTCATGGAACTGGTGCACGGGGTGCCCATCACCCAGTACTGCGACGACAGCCAGTTGCCGACACATGACCGGATCGCGCTCTTCATGACCGTCTGCGGAGCCATCCAGCACGCTCACCAGAAGGGCATCATCCATCGCGACCTCAAACCCTCCAACATCCTAATCTCCAGCCAGAGCGGGCGGGCGGAGCCCAAGGTCATCGACTTCGGCATTGCCAAGGCCACCCAGGCCTCGTTGACCGAGGAGGCCGTATTCACTCAGGCCCATCAGTTTATTGGCACGCCGGCCTACATGAGTCCTGAACAGGCCGGATCAAGCGGCTTGGACATCGACACCCGCAGCGACGTTTACTCGCTCGGGATTCTCCTCTACGAGTTGCTCACGGGTCGCACGCCCTTCGAGACCAAAGACCTCCTGGGCAGCGGCTACGACGAACTGCGCCGGAACCTTCGCGAGCGCGAGCCTCCCAAGCCTTCGACTCGGCTCAGCACCCTGGCCAAGGACGCGCTTGCGATGGTGGCCCGGCACCGACGGACGGATCCGGTTCGGCTGACCTCGAGTCTGCGGGGCGACCTGGACTGGATCGTCCTCAAGGCCCTGGAGAAGGACCGCGCCCGCCGCTACGAATCGGCCAGTGCGCTTGCTGAAGATCTCCGCCGCTACCTCGCGCACGAACCGGTCAGCGCGGCTCGGCCCAGCAAGATCTACCTTTTCGGCAAGTTCGTGCGCCGAAATCGCGGGGTGTTGGCGGCGGCGGCGGCGGTGACCGCGGCGTTGATTCTGGGCACGGCGGTCAGTGTTCGGCAAGCGATGCGGGCCAACCGGAATGCAGAGTTCGCCGGTGTCCAAGCAGGCATCGCCCGACAGGCGACCACGAACGCTCAGATTCAAGCTCAATTGGCCCTCCAGGAACGCAACAATGCCCAGCGGGCAGAGGCCCGAACGAAGCAGGTGTTCAGTCGATCGGATTTCCAGATTGCGGCCGAGCTGCTCGAGCGCAACCAGGACGCCCAGGCAGTGGCCCATCTGACTCGCGCGATCCGTTCAGATCCGGATCATCACGCCGCCGCCGCCCGGCTCTTGCGAACCCTGGCGCGTGGGCGCTACCTGGCCCCACCCCTCGTGGTGCCCATCCCGGAGCCGAAAGGTCTCCCGCCCGATCCGCAGGTCGGGTCGCCTCGCTTCGCTGTGGTCAGTCCCGACGGCACCCTGATCCTCGTGATCAGCGGCACCGAGGCCACTCTCTTGAATGCCGCCGACGCCTCCCCTCGAAGTCCGCCCCTAACGTTGACCTGCCCTCCCACCTCGGCCGCAATCGCCCCGGATGACCGATTCCTGGTGGTGGCCGCGACCAACGGTGTGGCCGAAGCCTGGGACCTTGCCTCGGGTCGGCGGACGGGGCAGACCTTCACGGCCGCCTCAGCGACGATCACGAGCATCGCTTTCAGCCCCGATGGCCAGAGGTTCGCCTTGGTATCCGTGCCCGCCAACGAGATGATGGGTTTGGCCTCGGTGAGGGTGTGGGACCGAGCGCAAACCGAGGCACTCGCTACCGTCGAGACCGGACAACCGGTCAGGCCAGGCCTGGGTTTTTCCCACGACGGTTCCTGGCTGGCGGTGACCTGGCAGAACGAAAGCACAAACGGATTCGTGATCCGCAGCCTCGTCGATCAGACTTCACGACGCATCATGGCGGGGAGCCGCGCCATCGCCTTGGCGATTACTCCCGATGACTCGCGGTTGGTGACCAGTTGCGAAGATAACGTCATCCGAGTCTGGGAAACGGCGACGGGTCGGGTGACCGCCGAACTTCGGGGCCACGCGGACCCGAGCCCGCGGGTCTTCCTCACTCCCGCCGGAACTCGGATCCTGACCTCGTCCTCCGACGCGACACTCCGCATTTGGGACCTGGCCGCGGGCCAAGCTTTGCTCCCCCCCCTCCTCCACGGCCCCTCGAGCGTCGCCGAGCAGGGCGCGGCGGGGCAACCCCTGTTGCAGATCGTGGGGGTGAGCCCGGATGGCCTAAGGGTCGCGACCTTGCGGAACCATCAGCTCCGCATTTGGAGCGTCGCCACGGGCGAGTTGCTCCTCGGCCCGGTCGACAGCAGGGTCGGCGATTTGGGGCAAGGCCAATTCAGCCAAGCCGGTTCGCACCTAATCATCCATGACCAAACCGCAGTCGAAATCTGGCCGATGACCACCCCGGCCAGCCTGACGACGCGGTTGCATCAAGACGGCTTTCATGCCGCGCAAGCGATCGCTCCCAACGGCCGATGGATCGCCACCGCATTCACGGATCGGACGGTGCGCCTCTGGGACCCCGCGACTGGCGCGGAGCTCACCCCGCCGCTCCGTCACGCCGCCAACCCAAGTCGCCTCGTCATCAGCGGGGACAGCACCACCTTGGCCACCGTAGCCAATACCACCATCAGCGTTTGGGATGCGTCCAAGGGCGCCCTCCGCTGCACGCTGCCCGGGGGCGGCACGGTCCGGGAACTCCTCCTCTCCCGTTCCGGCGAGCGCGTGGCGGCCCGGGCGATGGAATTCAGCCGGCGGAAAGGCGGCGCGATGAACGAGTGGCAGATTTGGGACGTGGCCGCCAAGCGGCGTCTTCTTTTCGAAGAAGGCCGTGGCCTGGGTCAGCAGCGGGCGATCATGAGCGAGGATGGCCGCCGGGTCGCGCTCACAGAACCCGACGGGATCCTGGTCAAGGATCTCGGCACGCTCGAAGCCGTGGGTCCGAAACTGGCAGGTCACGCGGTGGCCGCATTGAGCGCGGATGGCTCGCTCCTGGCCTTGGTCTCCGAAGACGGATCCAGCGTTCAAGTCTGGGATTCGGCGACCGGGAAAACCGTCGGCGCGGCCATCGCGCGCCGGGGAGAAAGCGCGGTCAGCTGGTCAGAGGCGGCCCGCTTCACACCCGATGGCAGGCGATTGGTCCTCTTGGATGGGGAACGCCGCGTTTCGGTCTACGACTTCGCCGAAGGCAGACCCGTAGGTCAACCGATTCGGCTGGGCGAACGATCCGCCATCGAGGACCTGAGTGAGGATGGCCGATACCTCTTGACCAGCCAGGCGGCGACTTCGGGCCGTTCGACTCGCGTCTGGGAACTGGCCACCGGCTCACCGGTGACGTCCGAGTTGCCCACGGCCTACCAACAATTCGTCCAGGGCGGTCGCTGGCTGGCCTGTCCACTCCCGGAATTGCTCCTCGAAGATCTGCCTTTCGGAGATTTGGCCCTACCCGAGTGGTTTCTAGCCTTCGCCGAGTCCCTGGTGGGTCAACGGTACAACGAGCACGGATTGCTCGAACCGGTGCCAGGAAGCGAACGCGCGCGGCTTGGCCGGGAGGTTGCACGTCGAACCGGCGCCGGCGACTTGCTCCGGTGGGCCGGATGGCTGGCGGCACCGGCTGGGGGAGGCTCGAATTCGCCTTTCTCCCCGCTTGATCTCGATGCCTTCGTGGCAAACCAAAGACCCGTGCAGGCGGCGCGGGCAGAGGACGCCTGGGGCGGCGTGATGATCGCCAGCCGCCGGGAATCCCTTCCCACCACGAATGAACTGAGCCACCTGCTTGAGCGCCACCCCCTGCACCCGCTGGCCCTGGCGGAATATGGGATGCAACTCGCCGCGAGCACCAATCGTCTCGCCCAAGCGGAAGCAGACTGGTTCACCCGCCGCGCGAATGAACTCGCGACGAATTCCCCGGCGGTCTGCGGGCGGCGCGCCGAGTACCTCCTGTCGGTTGGGCGGTTCGAGGCCGCGTTGGCCGTGTTGGCACCTGCCTTGAAGACCGCCCCCAACAGCGCAGCCCTGCAGCGACTGCAGGGGCGGATCCTCCTTCGTCTCGGGCGCTTGGCGGGATCGGTCACGGCCTTCACGGCCGCTATCCAGCACCCTGACTATCAACGAGATCTCTCTGGGTGCGCAGGTCGCCAAGCTCTCTTGGAACGTGCGGAGGCCTGTCGCGCCCAAGGCCAGATAGCGTTGGCGAGGGACGATTCTCTGGAAGCCATGAACATCCCCCAACGAACCGCCGGGCTGGACACCGCGCTGGTGGATCTGTCGTCCGCCTACAACGCGAGCCTGGACGAGACTCGGCTGCCTCTCCTGGTGGGCCGGCCCTTCGGCCCCATGGATTACGAGGAAGTCGAAGGCAACGACCTATCTCCCGTTCCCCGCGGGAACCAGGATTTCAGCGGCATCCCTTTCGATGTCCGCGGGGTCGTCCAGCTCTCCAGCGCTGTTCTGCAGCGGAACAAACCCGACCAGTGGCCCACCCATGTGTCGGGCATCGGCATCGACCAGAACGCCGGCCGCCTCCATTTCCTGCTTGGGGTCGGAACGACCCGGCGCATGATGGGAGAGAACGACCCGAATTTCAGCGTCGCCCGGATCGCCGGGATGGCTCCAAGGTTGATACCGCCGGGGCGGGAGGTGGCGCGATTTCAACTGCATTATCAAGACGGGTCCACACAGGTTATCCCGGTCCGACTGGATTTTGAGGTGCACGATGTGCGGATGTTCGCGCGGGACGAGTGGGAATTGCCGGCCAAGCGCGTGCCCGGCCCGGGTTTTCAGCCGGTCTGGACCGGGGTCAATCCCGCGGGCGTGCGGCTTATGCTGGGGCGGCTGACCTGGGACAACCCGCATCCGGGCCGGCGCATCGAACAGCTCGATTTCCATTCAGCCATGACCGAAGGCGCCCCGTTCCTTCTGGCGGTCACGGCCGAACCGCTCACGAACTACGTGACGAATCTGGATGCCTACGCGCAGGAATTGCTGCAGAAAGGATCATTCGCCGATGTCGGCCTGGCTTGGGAAGTCGCTCCCGAGCAAACCTCGGCCAGGATCGCCGATCGGCTGGCATCCCACCCCGAAGACCCGACAGCCTGGCTGCACGACGGATTCCTCAAGTTGCATCGGGGACAGACCATTCCCGCCCGGGACGCGCTTCAACAAGCCCTGGCGCACGTTCCACGCGACGCGGCTCACACGAGCGAACGCGCCCGGGCGGTGGGTGGCTTGACCCGCGCCATGCTAGCCCTTGGGCAGGCCGCAGACGCCGCGCAGACGAACTGCCTCGCCTTCGGCATCCCGCAACGACCCGTCGAGGCCGCCTCGGCCCAAATCGACCTCTCCCTCCAATACAACGGCGCGCTCACGGGATCTTGGATGAGCCCAGGGCGGCCGGAGCGGAACGACCTGTCGGAACTGGCGCCCCTCGGGATCAAGCAACTGGGCGGCGTCGCCTTCGACGTGCGCGGCGTCGTGCAACTCGCCAATGCGGACATGATGCGCTCGAACGCTTTCCCGGATCGCGTCGAGGGCATTCGCGTGGCCCGGCGGTGCCAAAAGATTCACTTCCTGCACGCCACGGGCTGGGGCAATGGTCCGCCTGGTACCCCCATCGGCCATTACCTGGTTCACTATGCCGATGGAGGGCAAGCGCAGGTTGAGATGAAGCTTGGCGACGACCTCTGGGATTGGTGGGCCTACCCCAACCAGCCCCGGGAAACCCGCCACTCGGAAGTCGTGTGGACGGGCAGCAACGAGTACGCGCGCCAGTTCAATGCTCAACTTCAGCTCTTCAAGACCTCCTGGACCAATCTCCGACCGGACGTCGAAATCCAGACCATCGACTTCTCTTCAGCCGCCGGCGTCTGCGCCCCCTTCCTCATCGCCATCACGGCTGAGTAGATCGTCGGACGGGGAAACCCAGGGGTCGGTCATGAGGACGGGAGTCACGTGCGGATCGTGCACGTTGGGGAAAGGAGGGCGGTTCACGGAGGGTGGCCGAACGAACGTTCGACTGAAGAGTAGTATTCGGAGCCCTCCTGCGTAGGAAGGGGGTGGAAGCCCCCTGCGTGGGCATCCCGGACGGGTACCCTCGCACGCCTCCTGGGCCGGACGTGCCTCCAAAGCGGCGCCGCCCAGGCGCCATCCGCGAACATCAAACATTAAACAAAAGAACCATCGTTATGAGCACTCAGACCAACCTTATCGCCACCCTGACCCGCGTCGCCGCCGGGTCGGCTTTCCTTCTCAGCCTCGTTGCCGGGCAGGCCGCTACGTCCATCGACACCTTCGGAACCGTCATCAATCAACCCGGCCACTATGTCCTTACCACGGACCTCGATGGTGAAGGCGCCGCCGGCCCGGCCATTCGCATTGCGGCTGACGGCGTGCACCTTAATCTGAACGGGCACAGTCTCCCCGGCAGCGGGCTGCTGAGCGACCAGGCCAATGTCGGCATCCTCGTCCAAGGAACGACCGATGAACCCCGCCAACACGTGCGCATCGTCAACGGCAGCGCGAGCCGGTTCCACTTCGGTGTTTGGCTGGACAACACCAGCAAGAGCGAGATCAGCGAGCGGATGCTGACAGCCAACTTCGGTGGAATCGGCCTAAACAACGCTTCCGAGAACAACCTCAGCACAACACCGCGGTCCATCAGACGACCTTTGGCATCCTCCAACAGCGGGACTGCGACCGAAACCTCATCACCGACAACGAGTGCGGGCCCAGCGGACAGCAGAGCATCACGCTCTCCGGGACCGGCCTCGATACAGTGTGCGAGGACAATCACATTGCGAACAACGTCTGCAACGAGAACGGATTGGTGGGGATCTGGCTGTCCCGCTTTTGCGACCGCAATCATATCGTCAACAACGTGGCCGACGGCAACAGGACCTCGCATCTGACCGCTTTCCTCGCCAATGCTGGCATCGCGCTCGGTCACCCGCTCTTGAATCCAGACCCCGCCGGCTTCCCGCGCGACAACCTCATCCTCGCCAATGAGGTCGTCGACAACACCACCGGCACCGGCCGTTCTTTCGACGTCCTCGACCGCGCCCTTCTGGGCGGGGATTGCGCCAACACCTGGCGCGGCAACAACTTCGAGGTGGACACGGAAGCAGGTTCAGACGCTGGCCCCGCCCATGGATGCCTCCGGTAGCCACTCCTCCCGTCGCCGCTGGTCCCTCTGGGCCGACGACCCGCAATCACCGAGCCCCTTCCAACCCAGTCAAGACGACAACGATTGAGAACTACAACTATGAGCAAGGTTCTTGCCCCGCTCCGGTCCGCGCCTCGCCAGTCGGCATATTTCATGGCTTTGGCAGACAGCGGCGCAGCTGAGAACTCCTGGTTCATCGTATGCTGGCGAGCAAGCGAAGCCGCCCTCCTCTTCGAGAAGGAGGTGAAGGTAGGGTGCCTTCGAGATGACCCGGGCGACACGAACCTGGCGAATTGCGCTTGGCATGGGAACAACGCCGGTTCAACGCATCCGGTGGTTCCGTGGGGTCCTGTCGCCGGGTCAGCCGTGAACGGCGGTGAGGTGGTCAAGCGGCAAGACCTGTCGCTTGCAACCGCGGATGCACCCGTGTCCTCGGCGAAGGTCCGTCCCGAGCAAGTTGTACTTATGCGCAGGATTCGCCGGCCTGGCACGTAGGAAGGCGTGAATGAAAAACCTGACGGGCCAGACGGCAGAGCCTGGAAACGGGCTTGGACCGGGCGTTCCCCTGGTGGGGGGCGTTGGACCTGCCAAAACCCAGCCAGCGATTATGAAGACCACAAACGAGTCACAATTACGCCGCGACGACCAGGAAGCCGTCCAAGACCTCCATCAGCCCATACGAAACTACGACCGCAAAACGGTCACAACCCGCCGCCCCTGTTCAAAGTCACAGCTGACCGCGAAGCTCGGCCTGGTCGCGCTCGCGCTCTTGGCCGGCACCGCCTCGATCGCCGCCCAGCCATCGGTCTCGATCGGTTCGGCGGCGTTGGTCGAGGTGAAGGGCATCCCCGGCACCACCTACGCCGTTCAAGCCGCCAAAGACCTGAGCGCCCCAGCCTGGCAGACTTTGGCCATCGCCGGCGCCGATGCGGCTGGGACACTCGTGCTCGCGGATCCCAGTGCGGGCAACCCCCAACGTTACTATCGAGCCCTCGAACTCCATACCATCGATCTGACCAGCGCGTCGGATCACGACTTGAAGACCGCTTCGGTCCGTTATCGCCTGATCGAGGATCTGAGCAACCTCAGCAGCCCGATCACGATCTCGGCCGACAACGTGATCTTAGACCTGAACGGCCACACCATCACAGGTTCCGGGACGGGCACCGGAATCCAAGTCACGGGATTCGCGGGCGCCCTCATCACCGGAGGGATGCTGCGGAACTTCGAGACGGCGGTTCTTCTGGAACAGACCCGCGCGGTCCACCTTAAGTCGCTGACCATCGTGGGCATCGGGGTGACCAACGACAACTGGGCGATTCGCGCCGTGAACAGCAGCGAACTCCGGATCCAGGGGTGTGATCTTTCCAACACGCACAATCCGGCCAAGATCGAGGGGGTCACCCTTTCGGAGATCGATCATTGCGTGGTTCACGACAATGACAAGGGCCTGTACTTGACGGCGAGCTCCACCGGCAATCGCGTCCACCACAACGCCGTCTCGGGCTCCCCGAAGCAACCCGGCATCATCGCTGACACGCAGTCGAACCAGAATCATCTATACGCCAACCTGTGCACCGGCAACCTCGTCGGCATCGAAATCGACGGGGCCGACGACAACGTGATCCACGACAACATCGCCAACGAAAACGTCTGGGGCGGCCTCTGGGTCCGACACGGCGCCCACAACGTCGTGCGCCACAACACCGCCCTGCGAAACGGCACCCCGACGTTCGTGCGATGGGGCATCCTGCTCGGTTTCCCGAAGGCCTTCGGCGGACCGCTCTATGCCACCGGCACGCTGGTCGATGACAACACGGCTCTCGACAACGCCGATAGCCACCCGGCCTACGGCGCCTATCAAATTGATGTGTTCGACAACAGCATCTGGGACAAGCAGGAGTGCGAGAACACCTGGCTCAACAACACCTTCGTCAAAGACAACGAGAAGGACGCGAACTTCGGTCCGGTCACCGGCTGCGTGCAGTGAGGGTTCGATCCTATGGTGCGCCGGCCAGCCGGTAACGAGTCAGCCAAGCTGGCCGGCGCGGGTTTCTGCCGCCATCGGCCTGAGCCGGGAATGAAACGGGCCGTTGACGGGGTCTCCTGCCGGCTCCTCCTTCGATCGCGTGAGCTGGTTGTGCCAATTCCGAAAGCGGGGTCAGATGTCGTCTACCATGTCATCGAATTTGTTGCCAGGGGTGTGCCACTCCCAGAAGATGCGACACAATGGACCGATTCCAGAACTCCTGACATAGGGTCGTCTGAGATGTCCGCTTTTGTTTGTCATGGCGTGTCAGCGGTCAGTCAAACTGACCCACCTCGGGTCGAAATGAAGGGCTTCAAACTGACCCACCTTGAGGGCGTCGGTGGGGCTGTAAATCCTCCGGAAGTCTGGAGGATGCGCGGCCTTTATGGCGAACACACTCAAGGTGCACGAACGAGAAGCAATATTGAATTTGGTCCGGCTGCGCTGGCCGATCCGCAAGATTGCGCGGGAATTGGGGCTCAGTCGGAACACGGTCCGGGGTCACGTCCGGGCTCTGGGGCCCGTCGACGTCGAGGCTATGACCGAGAGGATCATGGCCTCCTCGCCCCCGGGAAGCCCTGGATCCGTTGCTCACACTGACCCACTTTCGACCCCCGGCTCACCCGCGGAGGCCAAGCAAACTGACCCGCTTTCGACCGCCGGGAATTACGGCCGAAAGAGTCTGTGCGAAGTTCATGCCGACTTGATCCTGGCCAAGGTCGAAGCGGGAGTCACGGCGCAACGGATCTATCAGGATTTGCAGACGGAGGGTGGGTTTGCCGGGTCCTATCAGTCAGTCAAACGCTACGTGCACCGACTGCGGCAGACCGATCCCGAGCTGGTCCATCGGATCGAAGTGCAGCCTGGGGAGGAAGTGCAGGTTGATTTTGGGAAAGGTCCGGTATTGATCGGAGCAGACGGGCGCAAGCGCAAGACGCGGATTTTCCGCCTGGTTTTGAGCTTCTCTCGCAAGGGCTACAGCGAAGCGGTCCTGGACCAAACCACCGAGACGTTCTTGCGCTGTCTGGAGAACGCCTTCCTGTCCTTTGGCGGGGCGACCCTCCCCATGTGTTCAGGCACACCACCGCGGCCCATCTGCTGGAGTCTGGCGTGGAGATCAACGTCATCCGTGCTTGGCTCGGACACGTCGGCCTGGAAACGACCAACCGCTACGCCGAAGTCAATCTGCGCACGAAACAGAAGGCGTTGGAGGCCTGCCAACCCCCAATTGCGGACTCTGGGGCGACATGCCCCGCTCGTTCAGTCTGGCGCGACGATGCGGAACTGATGAAATGGCTGAAGGCCCTCTGAAGATTATGTGGCCATTGTCTGGGGGTTCCCCCGGCATTCGTGGGAGCATCTTCAGGTTGGCCACATAACTGGGGTGGCTGCCCTTTCGAGGTTAGGCTTCAACGCTGACTACGCGACGGGCTCGAAAGCCTTCACCACGACTTTGCAGCAGATCGTTGGAACGCGCGCTGGCGCAAAGGTCCGGTTCTTCAGGAGCTACGCGGAGGCGGACTTCAATGCCGTCGATGTTCTGACACTCCGAACCTGTCGCCTTTCCGCCCCATTCTTGCGCCTATTTCAGCCGTTGCCGCCAATAACCCGGACGCCGCTTCATGTGCATGACGGCCACGATCCACACGCGGTCTGGTTGCTCCAGGTAGATGATGGCGTAAGGAAACACCGCGCTGATGTGCCGACGCGCAGGCGGGTCGAACTTGCGAAAGCGTTCCGGGTGGGCGCATACGTCGCGGATCAGCCGCTCCATTTCCCGGTAATAGCGCACCCCCAGATCGGGGGCGATTTCTGTGTAGTAGCGAACGGCGTCGGCAAACTCGGCGTCCGCTTCCGGATGGATCGCGTGTCTCACAGACCGGCGATCTTGCGAATGCGGGCCAGCGATTCGTCCACGGGAATGCCCTGCACCT
>CAZVRY010000072.1:0-26723 GCA_964629545.1 uncultured Verrucomicrobiota bacterium
CTGCTTGCACGATGATGCCCCGTCCGCCGCCGATGGTGGCGAAATCCGCGTCGGCTGAAATCGTTCCACCCGCCCCGCCGCCGATGGTGGCGAAATCGGCGCGGACGAAGTTGATCCCGTTGGTTAGCGAACCGCCGCCACCAATGACGACGCCCGAGAGGTTGGAGTCCAGGTTGTTGTTTGAATACCCTCCGATCAGGTTGGGGCTCTCGATTCCTGGCTCAAGGTGCAAGGCGCGGGCGTTGTTGACCTTCACCTCGAAGGCCCTGTTGTCCTTCGTTCCAACGAACTGCGCACCCGGCCAGGTCCCCGCGTTGCCATCCGTCCTCCAGAACCACGTGGACAGTTCGGTCAGGTCGAGATCGGCGCTGGTGATGGTCCCGTTCTCAATGGCGGCGGAAGTCACGGCACCGCTGGCGAGCTTCCCGGACGTCACCGACGCATTCCCCAGCTTGTCGGAGGTCACCGCCGAGGCGCTTAGCTTGCCACCCGTGACGGCGCCGTCGGCGAGCTTGATGTTGCTAATCGACGCGTCCGCCAGTTTGCTGCTGCTCACGGTGGCGTCGGCCAGTTTCACGGTCGTCACGGCGCCATCCGCCAACTGGGCATTCCCCACGGCGGCGTTTCCCAGTTTCGCCACGGTCACGGCGCGATCGACCAAGTGGCTGGTGGTTACGGAGCCGGCCGCCAGTTTGGCGCTGTTGACGGCATTGTTGGCCAGTTGGGTGCTGGAAATCGCCCCGGGGGCAAGAGCTTCGGCCGTGATGGCACCGGCGGCGACCTGCGCCGCCATCATGGCGTAGCCAGCCGAACCCAAGGCCTGGTCCGGGCTCAGAACAACTCCCGCCCCCTGCGGGTCCTCCGAGAACCAAATCCGAAGGTGCACGTCCGGGTGGGTAAAGACCTCCACCGGCAGGGTCATCATGTTGGGGATGGAGGTGTCGCCGAGCATCACGCTGAAGAGTCCGTCCACCACCGGCACCTCGACCGGTTGGGCGGGTCGGCCGCCCGGACCACCCGTGTCATTAACCCAGTACACCGTGTAGCTCAGGCCCACGGGCGGCGGTTCGATGATCACAGACGGAGGATTGCGCCCATCGTAGCCGCTTCCCCCATCGGTGACGGCGATACCGATGACCTCGTCGTACTTGAGAGTGGCTTCGGCCTTGGCCCCAGAGCCCACCGTGGAGCTGATCGTCACATGGGGAGGCGTCACATAGCCCGACCCGCCCAGTGTGACCGTGATCCCGGTGACGGTTCTTTGCAGAGAGTTGACCACGGCGGTCGCCCGGGCGGTGAGATTGGTGTTCACTCCGGCATCGAGCAGGGCGAATCTGAAGTAGCCCAGGCCATTGAAGTTCGTGCCGTTGGCTTGAAGACGGCCCTGGTAGCTCATCACCGTGGGTACTTGGGCATGGCCGGCCGCGGCAAGGGCAAGCCAGACAACGAGCAGCCCGGAACGCGGGGTCGACGGGAGTAGTGGGATTAGCGGTTTCATAGCGTGGCGGTATCCTTCCCTGAGACCGCCCAGGGAGCGGATCCACCCGCTACTACAGCGAAACGCCGGAGAGGTTACGGACAAGTTCGTGCTCACGGCCGTCCGCTCGCGCCTAGCGTCGATGTCGTCCCCGCCGGATGGGGCCGCACGAGGACCTCCACCTTTTCCCGGGCCGGCCTTGAGGGGTATGAATGCGACGGCGGCTCCCAGTCCAACTGCACCGCGGCCAACCGCTGCCGCAGGAGCCGCAAGTCCCAAACCCGCACCCCCGCCGTGCTGCTGGCCACCGCCAACAGCCCGCCGTCGGGGGAGAACCTCAGGTCGTAGACCTCTTCGAACTGGGTCGGATCCAGGGTGGCCAGTTCGCGGCCGCTGGAGGTTTCGACCAGCCGAACCGCCGCCCGGGAATGGGCCAGAGCCATCAAGGCGCGATCCGGGGAGAAGGCCATGACCCCGGGGTAATCCCCACCCCCAGCCCGGTCCAGGTGGTGGGCGGGTTCCCACGAACCCACCCGCCAGAACTGGTACTTCGCACCGGTGCCGGTGACGAGCCAAGCGTTGTCCGCGCTGAACGCCACCGATGTGCTCCCGGCGGTTGGCAGGACGCAGACCATCCGGCCGCTTTCAGCCTCCCACAGGGTGGCCCCAGAACCATGCCAGTTACCCGAAGCCACCCAGCGCCCGTCAGGGCTGACGGCCACGTCATGGAACTGCGATGGCGCCAAGGACACCAGCACCGCCTGGCCGTCGGCCTGCAATATCCAGCCCTGCCTGGGCCCGAACATCTCGACGACCGGGCGTCGCCCCGCG
Source organism: uncultured Verrucomicrobiota bacterium (assembly GCA_964629545.1). Classification (GTDB taxonomy): domain Bacteria; phylum Verrucomicrobiota; class Verrucomicrobiia; order Limisphaerales; family CAZVRY01; genus CAZVRY01. The sequence goes on from CAZVRY010000072.1 coordinate 2,309, forward strand.
CCGTCGAAGACGATTTTGCGTGCAGCCCGGTTGGACGCCATCAGCATCCGCTCAGGGGGGCCGATGACGATCTCCCGAGCAGAGTTCGTGGCGAACACCTGGTAGGGCCAACGCAGGATCCCCGTCTCCCCGCAGGTGAGCAACCAGGGTTCCTTGGGATGTCGCGTGATCCAATGACACCCGGGCATGGGCAGGAAACCGACTTCCTCCAAGGTCTGGCAATGCCAGAGATGCACGCCGCCCCGAGTGGCCCCGAGGAGCAATCGTCCATCCGGGCTGTAGCCGACAGACCGGAAATCCCCCGCCGCTTGCGTTGGGGGCATGGGGGACAACCGGCGAGACTCCTCGGCGGCGCTGACCTCCCAAAGCCCAAGTTGCAGGCCGCTCTTGAAGGCCAAACGATGCCCGTCCCGGCTGAAGCGGAGCATCTCCGTCCCGGGCACGGTGAGTAACGGGGCGTCGCCGAACGGATCCCACAGCCGTGTCGCGCCGTCCCAGGACCACGATGCCAGCAGCCGCCCGCTGGGATGGAACTCCACCCGGCCCATGACCACCTGACGGCGCTCCAGCACGTTGCGAACCTGGGCGGCCTCCGTGTCCCAGATGAGAATCTGCCCGTCCATGCATGGGACGGCCAGAAGGCGGCCGTCAGGATGCCAGGCCATCCGCTGCGGGATCGCCCGGTGCGGGAGCTTGCGCCCGGTGCGGTGCGGCAGATCCCACACCTCCACCATGGGAGGCTCCAGACCCGCCATGGCCAGCCTCCGGCCCCCCGGCGAGAAGCGGAGCCAGATGGGTTGGCTGGTGGTGGCCGGAAGCACCTGTCGCTGGCCGGTGGCCAACTCGACCAGCAGCAGCGAACGATCCGCCTGATCCAAAACGAGCCATGCGCTGTCCTCGCTAAAATCCATGGCCGGCCCTTCTCGGCTCTGGAAACTCGCGTGTAATCGCCGGGCCTCAACGTCCCAGAGCGTGACCCTCTTCGAGTGGTGCTTCAGCGCCAGCCAACGCCCGTCGGCGCTCAGCAGCGACTCGTGGAAGCTTTCCCCGGGCAGGCCCAAGACGGCGGCGATGCGATCATCCTCGCCCCCGCCTACTCTCGCGGTGCACTCCGAGCCCAGAGTGGCCCAAAGCCGGAGATCCCCGTCGACGGTCGCGGGCGCGCTCGGATTCTCCAAGCCGCGCCACTGCTTGATCACCCTGAGATCGGACAAGGCCAGACAGGCCAGGGTTTCATTGCGCAGGCGCAGGCGTTCGCCCTCCTCCAGCCTGAGCCGCCGCGCCAGGTCCGTCGCCTGTTTCAAAGCCTGCAAGCTGTCGAATCGACGACCAGGCTGTCCGCTCCGACGGCCGGCCTGGGCCTGGGCGGCTAGCGCTGCCTGAAGCCGCAATGAGGCGGTACGCTCCGATCGCTGCAAGTGCAGGGCGACGAGGGAGGCCCCTACCGCGCTCGCGACGAGGAGCGCGAGCACCGCCGCCGTAGGGGCCGCCACCATCGGATTACGGCGCGTCCAACGCCAGAGCCGCCCCCCAGGACCAAGTGGCCGGGCCCGGACCGGCTCGTCGCGGAGGAAACGATCCAGATCGTCCGCCAAGGAGCGGGCCGAGGGATAGCGGCGCTGCGGCTCCTTCTCCAGGCACTTGAGGCAGACGGTCTCGAGGTCACGAGGGACGCCGGGATTGAGGACGCTCGGTCTCACCGGTTCGGTCTGCATCACTTGCTGCAACACCATCGCGACGCTGTCAGCCTGGAAGGGCGGCTTGCCGGTGAGCGCGTGGTAGAGGATGGCCCCCAGCGCATAAATATCGCAGCCCACGCCGAGCTCAGACTGCCGTCCCGAGGCCTGTTCCGGTGGAAGGTAACTGGGCGAACCCATCACCTGGCCCGGCAGCGTGGAGGTCGTGGGCACCTCCGCATTCAGCTGCTTGGCCAGCCCAAAGTCGGTAATCCGCGGCTGATCGCAACCGTCGATGAGGACGTTGGACGGCTTCAGATCCCGGTGCAACACGCCGTGTTGATGGGCATAGTGCACCGCTTCGGCCATGAGTCTGAGGTAGCGGGCAGCCCGCCGCGCTGGCAGCGGTTGGTGACGCACCAACTCCGCTAGGTCGCTCCCCTCAACGTAGTCCATCGAGAAGAACACCTGCCCGTCCTGCTCTCCAATTTCGTGAATGGCTACGATGTGCGGATGTTGCAGGAGTGCCGCAGCCTCCGCTTCGGCGCGAAAACGCCGCCTGGACTCTTCACTCGCGTAGGCTCCAGCCAGCAACATCTTCACCGCAACAACACGATGGAGGCTTCGCTGACAGGCCTTATACACAATACCTACGCCCCCATGGGCGATCTCCTCGATCAACTCGTACTCCCCAAATCGACGCGGACCGCCGCCGGCGGTGGTACTCCTCGGGTTTGGGACAAGGGGTCTCGTTTCGGGTTCCGGCGCCGGCGCTCTTTCCAGCCCCTCACGCAAGAGGCACGTCGGACACAATCCAGCAGGGCCAATAGCCGCCAGCTGCGCTCCGCATTTCCCACATACGCGCATGGTCTTTAACACTCTAGCGAGGCGCCAGGAACCCACAACAGATCCCTGCCCATGGCTCCGTCGGTCTGATCCAACATTTCCCGCCCAAAGTTACACCCGGGCGACTCCGGCTCGATCACCCCCCGCCGGGTGTGGCGAGCGCCGCGATAAGATCCTGCAGTTCCTCGTCAATCTCCCCCCGCGCCGCCACCGTCTGAGCCACTTCGGCCCGTAACAACTCCTGGAACCGCCTGCGAATCCGATGCACGTTCACCTTGACGGCGCCCTCCGTCATGCCCAGTTCCAGGGCAATCGCCGCATAGCTCGCGGTCGCGTTCGGTCCCCAGATGTAATCCTTCAAGACATCGAACAACCGCTCCCGCCCAGAACCGGCATAGTCGCTGCTCAGCCGACTAAAGGCCCGGTCCAGCAACGTCAGCGCCCAGCGCTTTACGTAGAGCCGGTCAGGGGAGGCGGAGTCCGCGGGCTCGAGGCGGCAGCGCGACTCAGCTTGCCCGAAGTCCAGCGAGAGCAACGGTTGTCCCCCGCCCCGCTTCAGCCGGCAAGCGCGCACCCTCTCGTTCACCAAAAAGTGCTTCAGCGCGGTAAGCAGGAACGTCCGGAAACGTCCCCGTTCGCGGTTGGCGAGGATCACGGAGTCCTTGGCTAGAAATCGGGCGAAGAACTCCTGCGTGAGATCTTGAGCGTCCTCTGGTGTATGCCCAGTGCCGCGGACGTAGGTGTAGAGCGGATGCCAATAAGCACGGCACAGAGCTTCCAGGGCCTCCTCGGCGCCAGGGGTCTGCCGGTCGCCAGCGGCCAGCACGACATTCCACTGGGTCGAGGCAAACCAGCCCTCGCCGCCGGAGGTGGCCGCACTTTCTGACGGGCGTGTCGCCATGGAATGGTCTCGGGCCGACTCGAGCCATTCGAGACTAGGGTCCGGAAGGCTGTCCTGTCAAACTGGCAGAGCTGCCCAAATCCTCGCCTCAGCACCTCGATCCAACCGCGGATTTCGCGGATCGCACGGATGTTCAGGGGGTGGCGACGTGAAGCGGAGGAGAGCCAGGCTCTCGATCCTGTCGATGACACGCTGAAGCCTCTCAACCTCCTATCCCGTTGGTTATCCGTGCAATCCGCGTCATCCGCGGTTGCTCCAGGTCTGCTGGCTGCGGATCAGGGGCTGGGTTCCCTCGGTTGAGTGAGGAAAGGTGACAGGTTCAAAGTCGAGGCTGGCCGGTTGGGTGCCAACTGGGTGACAGGTTCGTAGGGAGATTACGCCTGGGAGTGGCGAGGGAGCGTGATCTGGAGATCAGCGGGTGAGGGAGGATGCCGGCAACGGGTTGGCATGCGCAGGTGGCGACGCAGGCTGGGACGGTGGTTCGCCGACACCTGCCGCTGGCGTCCGCGGGGTTGAATCTGGAAGGGGAGTTTCTCTTGTGGGGTCGGGCGGCCGGCGGCAGGGCTATCCCACCGCGTTCACCCACAGGCTACGGAGGGTGACCAGATGGGCCAGCGCCGAGAGACCCCGCATCGGCCGCGCCCCCGTCCTCCGTTTGGACCCGAACCGGTCCCGGAACTCGGCGAACACTTCGTTGACGTAGTTTCGGGACCCCAACACCACGCCGTCGGTGACATAGCGCACCCGCACCCGCAAGACTTCGCCCAGGCTCAGTTCACCCCCAGTGAGGGAGGCAGGGGGGGGCGGGAGGGGCGTGGGGGGAGGGGGTGATTTCGGTGTCGGTGGGCTGGAGTTTGGCCTGGCGGGTGAATCCGCTGCGGGTGGGGATGGAGAGGGGAATGGGCATGGGGGATCGGGGAACAGGGAATAGGAGGTAGGGATTAGGGAGGCGGGGTGGCGGTTAGGGGGCTTTGATGTGGTGGTAGATGTTGAGGTAATCCTGGCCGGGGCGGTTCCAGGAGTAATCGTAGCGCATGCCGTTGAGGATGAGTTCGCGGAAATAGTGCGGGTAGGCATGCCAGAGGCCGAGGGCGCGGTGGAGGGCGGATTCGAGTCCTGGCCAGTTGTAGTCGTTGAAGACGTAGCCGTTGCGTTCGTGGAAGGGCTTGTGGGCGTAATTGGCGTCGAAGACGGTATCGGCGAGGCCGCCGGTGTTACGGACGATGGGGACGGTGCCGTATTTGAGGGCGATGAGTTGGGTGAGGCCGCAGGGTTCGAATTCGCTGGGGACGACGAGGAGGTCGGAGCCGGCGTAGATGAGGTGGGCGAGTTCCTCGTGGTAGCGGATTTCGAGGTGGCAGTCGGGGTGGTCGTTGAAGTGGCGTTTGAGGTTCCAGAAGGCGTTATGGATGTGGCCGTGGGGGCTGGAGCCGAGGAGGACGAATTGGCAGCCGTGGTTGAGGCAGTAGGGGATGGCTTGGAAGAGGAGGTGGACGCCTTTCTGGTGGTCGAGTCGGCCGACGAAGGAGAGGAGGGGTTTGAAGTCGTGGCGGAGCCAGAGGAGGCGGCGGAGGGCTTCTTTGTTCTCGTATTTATCCTGGAGGGTGTCGGCGGAGTAATGGCGGGGGATGTGGGGGTCGACTTGGGGGTTCCAGATGCCGTAATCGAGGCCATTGAGGACGCCGCCGACTTTCTGGTGATGGAGGCCGAGGATGCGTTGGAGGCCCATGCCGAGGTGGGTGGTGCGGATTTCCTGGGCGTAGCGAGGGGAGACGGTGGTGACGAAGTTGGAGTAGACGATGCCGCCTTTCATGAGGTTGAGGGCGCCGTGGCGGTGGTCGTCGAGGAGGCGGTCGGGGGTCATGAGGGGGCCGGGGTGGAGGCCGACCTGGCGGAGGATCTGTTCGCCGTGGACGCCTTGGTGGGCGAGGTTGTGGAGGGTGTAGCAGACGCGGGGGCGGGTCATGCCGAGGCGTTGGTACATCTCGAAGAGGAGGACGGGGACGAGGCCGGTTTGCCAGTCGTGGCAGTGGATGATGTCGGGGTGTTTATGGGTTTTGAACATGAACTCGAGGGCGGCCCGGCTGAAGAAGGCGAAGCGTTCGGTGTCGTCCTGGTGGCCGTAGAAGAGGCCGCGGTCGAAGAAGCGGTGGGAGTGATGGGGTTCGATGAAGAAGCATTTGAGGGAGTCGACGAATCCGAAGAAGACGTCGCAATGGACCCACTGGTTGTGGAAGGGGACCCAGAGGTCGCCGTAGGTTTTGGTGAGGCCGTGGATGCGGTCGTGGCGGAGGCAGTCGTAGAAGGGCAGGATGATTTCGACGGCGTGGCCGCGGAGCGCGAGTTCTTTGGAGAGGCCCTGGACGACGTCGCCGAGGCCGCCGACTTTGGCGACGGGGGCGCATTCGGAGGCGATTTGGATGATGAACATAGGTTAGGGGTTGGGGGGGAAGTGGAGGGTGCCTTGGCGGTAGTCGGCGAGGCGCCATTGAAGGAAGGCGACGGAGTGGTCGGGGTTGCCCTGGTGGCGGGAGGGCCAGAATTGGAGGAATTCGCGTTGGAGGCGGCGCAGGTCGCGTTGGCGGAGGCGGGCTTGGCGGCGGGCGTGGGCGTGGTGGCCGGCGGCGAGGGTTTGCTGCCAGAGCATGTAGAGGCAGGACTGATCGGCCATGCGGGCGGCGAAGTCGAGTTCGCGGACGAAGGTCTGGCCGCGGGGGGTGGCAGGGCGGGCGCGGGCGAGGAGGCGTCGTTGGCGTGCGAGTTCGGCTTGGGCGGCGCGGATATTGGGGGCGGGGATTTGGCGGTAGTATTGGAGGCCGTCGCGGCAGAACAGTTCGCGCCAGGCTGGGGGAGGGGCGGCGAGGGTGGCGCCGAAGGGGGTGACGTTGGGGGCGCGGAATTGGAAATGGCGATGGGCGAGTCCGAGTTCGAGGGCGGCGAGGGCGGCGTGGCCGGTGGGGTCGGCGAAGGCGTCGCGGTTGACGGCGGCGAGGAGGGTTTCCTGGTCGGGGGTTCGGGTGTGCCACGAGAGGTCCGCGCCGAGGGCGAAGGGGAGGAGGGCGGCGGCGAGGGGTTGGGGATGTCCGCCGTCGCCCCATTCGGTGTTGAGGAAGCCGCGGGCGCCGTGTTGGCGTCCGATGGTGGCGGCGCGGTGGAGGTTGGGGAAGGCGTTATCGTGGCGTCCGAGGAGGGTCATCCAGGTGGAGGTGCCTGGGCAGACATAGAAGGGGATGTGGTGTTGGGCGAAGAGGGGGGCTTCGCGTTCGAAGGGGTGATTGGCCTCGTAGCCCCAGTTGAGGGCGATGAGGTCGCGTGGGAGGTCTGGGACGAGGTCGGGGTAATGGAGGATGATGTCGCCCCAGAACATCATCTGCTTGCCGCGGCGGGAGACTTCGCGGTGGATTTGGAGGAGGAAGTCGAGGTAGACGCGGCCCTTGCCGCGGCGTTGGCAGAGGGTGCGGGATTGGCCGCGCCCGAGGTCCCAGGTTTCGTCGCAGCCGACGTTGAAGTAGGGGCTGCGGAAGTGGGGGAGGAGTTCGTCGTAGAGTTGGCGGAGGAAGGGGAGGGTGCCTGGGTGACGCGGGGCGAGGGTGGAGGGGAAGCGGAGGAAGGCGCCGTTTTGGTCGGGCCAGGGTTCGGGGGTTTCGGCGAGGTGGCGGAGGGGCGGGTAGGCGAGCCAGGCGCGGAGGTGTCCGAAGGAGTTTTGGTTGGGGACGAGGTCGATGCCGAGGGTATGGGCATGGGCGTCGAGGCGGGCGATATCGGTGCCGGTGAGGGGGCCCCAGGAGTCCCAGACGGGTGCGAAGTCGCGGTAGGCGAAGGTGTGTTCGGTGTAGAGTTGGAACTCGTTGATCTTCCAGTCGGCGAGGAGGTCGAGGAGGTCGAGGAGGGTTTCGCAGGTAGGGACTTTGCCGCGGGAGACATCGAGCATGACGCCGCGGCGGGGGAAATCGGGCCCATCGCGGATGGCGAGGCAAGGGAGGTGTCGGCCGTGGGTGCGGATGAGTTGGCGGAGGGTGGCGGTGGCGGCGCGGAGGCCGGCGGGGTCGCGGTAGTGCAGGGTGATCAGGCGGGGTTGGATGCGGAGGGCGTAGGATTCCGGTGGGGAGGGCAGGTTGGGGTCAGGGAAGGCGTGGAGGTGGACGGGGCTTTTGGATGTGTGGTCGAGGGTGAGGGAGAGGGAGACGCCGGCGGGTTGGAGGGCGTCGCGGAGGCGTTGCCAGGTGGGGAGGGCGACGGCGAGTCGGTCGAGGGCGGGGTCAAGGCGGAGGACGGCGTTGGCTGGGAGGGTGCAATGGCCGGCGGCGTGGCGGAGGGATTGGGGCCTGGGGAGGAGGGCGTGACGGGCCGCGAGCGGGGAGCAGCGAGGGAGGACGAAGTCCCGAGTCCCGAGTCCCAAGTCCCAAGTCATGGTTCAGATGTACCGGGAGGCGGCGGTCAAGTGAGGGAGGGGCCCGGCGCGGGCCGGGGGCCGGGGTGACCTCCCTCGGGGTGATGGGGTGGTTACGCGGTTTTGGGCATCATGCCGGTTTGGCGGGCGTAATTGAAGAGGCCGCCGGCGTCGACGACGGGGCGGACATCGCCGAGTGATTTGAGGGGGAAGACCTGTCCGGAGGCGGCGGCGGTGAGGGTGGCGGCATCGAGGTCGACGGTGACGACGTCGCCGGTTTTGAGGGTGTCGCAGAGGCGTTGGGCGGATTCGCAGGGGTAGAGTTCGCCGGTAGCGACGCAGTTGCGGAAGAAGATGCGGGCGAAGCTTTCGGCGACGACGAGGCGGCAACGGGCGGAGCCGAGGGCGATGGGGGCGTGTTCGCGGGAGCTGCCGCAGCCGAAGTTGCGGCCGGCGATGACGATCGGGAATTCGGAGTCGAGCTGGCCTGGGCGGACGTAGCGGGTGGGGTAGAGGGAGTCGGGCAGACCGACGAGGGCGTAGCTGCCGAGCTTCTCGTATTCCTCGGCGATGGTGGGCACCAGGTTGAGGTATTGGGCGGGGATGATTTGGTCGGTGTCGATGTTGTCACGGACGACGTAGACGGGGCCGGTGAAGACGGACTACATGGGGGGATGTTGGCGGGGAGGGCGGGGGGATTCAATCTGGATTTATGATTTATGATTTATGATTTATGATTTTGGAGTTTAGGGAGTTAGGACTTAGGGAATTAGGAATTAGGAATTAGGATTTAGGATTTAGGATTTGGGGAGTTAGGGATTTGGGGCTTGGGATTTGGGTGAGGGTCCGTGCAAAGATAATTACGGGTTTTGGCGGGAGCGCCACCGGCCCGGTGCCGCCCCGCCCCTGCGGGCTGGGGCGCTTTTGGCTTCTGGCTTCGTTGTTCCTCAGTCACAGAGCGCAAGCTATGCTCCTTCGTCCCGCCTCGCCAGAAGCCAAAATCGCCTCCAGCAAAACCCGAAGTTATTTTTGCACGGACCCTAAGGGGTTGGTTTTTCGTATTCTCGGGCGGGCGGGGGCCGGGTAGGGTGGGGGCGTGATTGACGATGCGGCGAGGTTAGTTGCTTTGGCGGACCGGTTGCGCGGGGCTCCGTGGCTGGCGTTGGATACGGAGGCGGACAGTTTGCACGCCTACCCGGAGCGTCTGTGTCTGGTGCAGGTGAGCATGCCTGGGGAGGATGTGTTGGTGGATCCGCTGGCCGGGCTGGATTTGGGGCCGCTGTGGTCGGCGTTGGCGGGGCGGGCGTTGATTTTGCATGGGGCGGACTACGATTTGCGGTTGCTGTTTCGGGGGCATGGGTTTGTGCCCCGGGAGGTATTTGACACGATGTGGGCGGCGCGGTTGTTGGGGCTGACCGAGTTTGGCCTGGTGAACCTGACCCAGCGTTACTTAGGGGTGAGGTTGGAGAAGGGGCCGCAGAAGGCGAACTGGGGGCGGCGGCCGTTGACGGAGCGGATGGAGGAGTATGCGCGCAACGACACGCGGCATTTGAAGCCGCTGGCGGACCTGCTGGGGGCGGAGTTGGAGGCGAAGGGGCGATTGGAGTGGCATCGGGAGGTTTGTGCGCATCTGGTGCAGGAGTGCGCCCAGGTCCGAGTGCCGGATCCGGAAGGGGAGTGGCGGGTGAAGGGGGCGGATCGCTTGGACCGGCAAGGTTTGGCCGTGTTGCGGGAGTTGTGGGGTTGGCGGGAGGAGGAGGCGTTGGCGGCGGGCCGGCCGCCGTATTTCATTCTCAGCCACGAGGGTCTGTTGGCGTTGGCGTTGGCCGCGATGCAGCGGCGGTCGTGGGAGGGCCTGGTGCCGCGGCACTTGACGCCTCGTCGCCGGGCGGGCTTGGTGGGAGCGGTCGAGCGGGGCTTGACTCGTCCGTCGAGCGAGTGGCCGCGGCTGGCGCAACGGCGGGGGCGGCGGTTGTCGGCGGCGCACAAGCGGCGTTACGAGGAACTGCGGGAGCGGCGGGATCGGCGGGCGGCGGAGTTGGGGTTGGATCCTTCGATCATAGCCAGTCGGGCCGATTTGGTGGCGGTGTGTCAGGTGGAGGGGACGACGAACCACCTGATGAAGTGGCAGTGGGGCTTGCTGGTCTGAGGGGGCAGCATGGGCTTCGGGTTTCGAGGATGTTAGCGAAGGGGCAGCCACCATTGCTGGCTGCGGGCGACGGAGAGGAGGTCTTCGGTGGAGAGGGGGGTGTCGGCTTGGAGCAGGAAGAAGGAGAGGTCGCGTCGGTTGAGGTTCCAGCTACTCCAGAGGATGCGGCGGGCTCGGAGGTGATTGACGAAGGTGCGGGGGCCATGTTGGAACCAATAGAGGGCGCGGGCGGTGTGGCCGGGGCGGGCGAGGTCGAGGGCAGCGCCCTGGCCGTTCTCATGGGAGATGAGACGACGCGGGCCTGGGTGCCAGCCTTGTAGGCGGAGGGTGCTTTCGGTGGAGGTGGTTTCGAGCGGGGATGGGGGAACGGCGCGAACGAGCAGGTGGAAGGTCTGTCCGGCTCGTTCGAGTCGGAGGTGGGCCTCGTGGGGGGAGGTGGACGGGAGGGTGCGGACGGTGAATCCGGCTTGGGCGAGGCGGGTGGCGGTGGGGGCGGGGTCGACGGCGGTTGGGGTAGCGGGGGCGAAGGCGCTGAGGGTTTGGAAGAAGAGGAGGAGGGCGAGCAGGATGAAGACGAAGCGTTGTTCGGGTTGCCAGTCGTGTTGGGCGGGGCTTGGGGGAACGGGGTGGTTGAGGGTGTGGCTGGCGGAGCCGGCCGTCATGAGGAGGGTGATGAGGAAGGCCCCGAGGCGGAGGAGGGCGGCGTCGTTGGGGGCGATGCCGGTCATGATGAGGACGGCTTCGCCGGCGGGGAGGGTGGTGATCCAACAGAGGCAGCCGCCGCCGAGCATGATCCAGTTCCAGGTTCGGCCCCAGGAGATGGCGGCGACGCCGAAGACGCCCAAGGCGGCGTGGCGGAGGGGGTTGAGGTCGGTGAATTCGGCGGCGAAGAGGACGAGTTGGGAGGCGATGAGGGTGACGCGGGAGCGGAAGTCGACGGGGGTGGGTGGGGAGGCCAGGCGCATGATGAGGAGGGTGAGGAGGAGGAGGGCGGCGCCGGAGAGATCGAGTTTGAGTGGGCCGCCGGCCAGCCAGACTTCGACCAGCGACTGTTGCTGGGTGAGGGTGACGAGGGCGGCGAGCCAGAGGGCATGGGAGCGGTGTTGGAGTTCGCGGGTGAGGTGTTGGAGGAGGGTGGGAGGGGGGTGGACGAGGAGGAGGCGGGTGCGGGCCAGGAGGGTAAGGAGGAGCACGCCGAGGGCGGGGCCGGCCCAGGCGGCGGGTTCGTGCCAGGTCGTGGGCAGGAAGCGGATCATCTGGGCGCTCCCCAGGAAGGCCAGCGGGACGAGGCCGAGGCAGATCCAGAAGGCCGGTCCGTTGACCCACCACGCCAAGGCCAGCACGGTGAGGCGGATGAGGATCTTGCTGCGCAGGTCCCTCAGGGCCAGGTCGGAGGTGGAGGCGCTGTCGGAGAGGCCGCCGAGCCATCCCAGCCAGTCGTGGCGACCGCCGGCGAGATCCGCGAGGACGGGCAGGCAGAACAGGCAGAGGAAGGGGAGTTTGTACCATTCGACCCAGGCCACGGGGGGGCGGGTTGGTCGCAGCCAGGCGACGCCCACACAGATCCAGGCGATGGAGATGAGGAGCATGTAGCCGGTGGCCACGCCGATGGCGAGGAGGAGGAACGCGACGAGGAGTTCCCAGTGGGAAGACGGGGTTGGGGGGGTGCAGGGGAGGTGGTGGCGGCGGATCAATCCTGCCGCGGTGGCGAAGCCCAAAGGGGCATAGGCGAGCGGGACGAGGAGGCTGGCGGGCCATTGGTTGTAGGCGCCCCAGGGGATCAGGAGGGCGAGGTAGAGGAGGATCCAGCCCGCCAGGCGCAGGTGGAACTGCCTTCGACGGCTCTGATCTTCACCCCTGGCCTGATCCATAGACAGCAGCGTCGGCGGCGGGTGTGCCCGGTGGGGCGGTCGGGTCGCCCTCAGCGCACCAATTCGAAGGCGTAGCCTTTCAGGTATTCCGTTTCGGGTATCGAAGGGAGGACCGGGTGGTCGGGCGACTGACTGAAGGTAGCGACGCGGCGGAGGAGGCGGCGGGCGTCGAAGGCGGCGGCGAGGATGACGTCGAGGAAGGTGCGGGCGTCGACGTGGTGGGAGCAGCAGAAGGTGGCGAGGAGGCCGCCTGGGCGCAGGAGTTTGAGGGCGCGGATGTGGATTTCCTTGTAGCCGCGGAGGGCGTTCATGACGGTATCGCGGGTGCGGGTGAAGGAGGGTGGGTCGAGGATGACGACGTCGAAGGGAGGGACGAGTTTCTCGTGGGGTCGGGTTTGGGTGCGGGCTTTGAGCCAATCGAAGACGTTAGTGGTTTCGAAGGTGCAGCGGTCGGCGAGTTGGTTGGTGGCGGCGTTGCGGGTGGCGGCGGCGTTGGCTTCTTCGCTTTGATCGAGGGCATGGACTTGGGCGGCGCCGGCGCGGGCGGCATGGAGGGCGAAGCCGCCGAGGAAGCTGAAGCAATCGAGGACGGACGCTCCGGGGTGTTGGGCGACGAGGGCGGCGACCTGCTGGTAATTGGTTTGCTGGTCGAGGTAGAGGCCGGTTTTGTGGCCGGTGCGGAGGTCGGTCTCGAAGCTCAGGCCGTTGAGGCGGACGCTGACGGGGCCCTCGAGGGTGCCGGCGAGGACGCCTTGGGCGTCGGCCAGGCCTTCGAACTTGCGCGAGACGATGTCGTTTCGTTCGAGGATGGCGCGGGGGTTGAGGGTGGATTGGAGCAGGGAGACCCACTCCGCTTTGCGCTGGTCCATGCCGAGGGAGGAGGTTTGGAGGACGAGGACGTCCTCGTATTTGTCGACGATCAATCCGCTGAGGGAGTCGGCCTCGGCGTTGACGACGCGGAAGGAACTGGCGTTGGGGAGGTGACGGCGGCGGAGGGCCAGGGCGGCGTGGAGGGTACGTTCGAAGAAGGCGCGGTCGAGGGGCACGCGTTCGGGGGTAAGGACGCGCACCGCGATTTTGGAGCGCGAGTTATAGAATCCGGTGCCGAGGAATCGTTGGCGGTGGTCTTTGACCTGGACGGCCTGGCCGTCCTGGGCGGGGGCGGTGAGGCGGAGGATGGAGCCGGAGTAGATCCAGGGATGGCCGGCGAGGACGCGGTCGGCTTCGCCGGGGCGGAGGAGGATAGTGGGCAGGGAGTCCATAGGTTTTGTAAACAGGCGACGAGGGCGGTGGGCCGATCGCGGGCGGTCATCCGCCGTGCCGAGGCGATCAAGCCAGAGCGTGCGGGGGAAGGGAAGCCCAAATGAGCGGTCGGGGGGGCGTGCGGCCGCGGCGGGCGGCTCCTTGGCGTTTGCGCGCGCGCGGGGTTTTTGCTTTCCGCGCTCATCCGAAAGGGGTACGAGGTTGTATTGAACGTCGTGGGCCAGCGCATTGAGCACCGCATATCATGCAAAGTACTTCGCACACGACCTGACCAGGCGCAGTGGGGCTACGGGGGTGGAGCGCCTGTCCAGGTCGTTGTTCGACGCTTGCGTTGACCTGAATCCCCACCAGATCGAAGCCGCCCTGTTCGCCTTCCGCGACAACTACGTCAACGACGGCGGCAACCTGGACGCCCTCAAGTCCCGCCTCCAGGCTTTCTGCCGCCGCACGCTTCGCAGGCAGGTGCTGGAGTACATCAAATTCACCGAGCGCCGGGCGATCACCAGGCCGTTCAACCCGACCGACGAAGAACAGGCCCTGTACGAAGCCCTGTCCAACTTCCTCCAGCGGGCTGAGACCTACTCGAGCCCCAAGAAACAGCAGCAGCTCGTCACCCTGGTCACCCGCGACCAGGAGTACGATCTAATCTACGTGAACGGCGACAACAACCTGGAAAATCTGGGCCGAGGCGACCAGACCTGGAAGGTCCGGCTCATCGGGGAGGATTTCCACCGGTTGATGTGGAAGTGCCAGGACATTTAGAAAGGAATCATGCTGCAACTGCAAGAAATCACACTGGAGGGATTCAAATCCATCCAGCAATGCCAGGGCCTCAAGCTCGGCCCGATGAATGTCCTGATCGGAGCAAACGGATCGGGGAAGTCGAACTTCATCTCGTTCTTCAAAATGCTGAACTGCGCCATGAGCGGGGCACTGGGCGAGTTCGTCGGCCAGGCCGATGGGGCTAACTCCATCCTCCATTTCGGGGCAAAGAAGACGCCGCAGTTGAGCGCCACATTGAAGTTTCAAAGCGATAGCGGTCTCAACACGTATCACGTGCGCCTGGTGCACGGGGCACGGGACAGCCTAATCTTCGGAGAGGAATCCATCACCTTCCAGGGCAAGCACCACACGAAACAAGCGCAACCGCTCGTGTTGGGGTCAGGACACAAGGAGTCCGCGTTGCTGGGGGACGAAATGAAGGACAACCAGACGGCCAAGTTCTTCCGGGGAACGCTCAACCGCTGCCGGGTCTATCAGTTTCACGACACCTCGGCCTCAGCACACATCCGTAATCGCGTCAACGCGAACAACAATCGTTATCTGATGTCCGATGGGGGGAATCTTGCTGCCGTCCTGGCTTTGATGGCGGCGCAGAAGAAGGAGTATTATCGGCGCATTGTCTCCACCATCCGGCTTTTCGCCCCTTTCTTTGGCGATTTCAGCCTTGAACCGCTGAAGGACAACACCGCCCAGGTGATGCTGAATTGGCGAGCCAGGGGATCGGAGTACGAATTTGGCCCACATCAACTGTCGGACGGCACATTGCGGATGATGGCGTTGACCACACTGCTCCTGCAACCGCCGGAAGACTTGCCCTCGATCATCGTCATTGATGAACCGGAGCTGGGCCTTCATCCATACGCCATCACGCAACTTTGTGGACTCCTGAGTTCCGTGGCTCACGACCATCAAGTGATCGTGGCCACACAGTCGGTACCGTTGCTCAACCAGTTCGAAGCGAGCCAAGTGGTGGTGGTGGAGCAACTCGGTGGGGTTACGTCCTTGGCCCGGCTTGACGAAGCGGAGTTGCAGGAATGGCTTCTGGAATACTCCTTGGGAGAGCTCTGGGAGAAGAACGTATTGGGAGGGCGACCCTGATGACACGCCTCCACATCGTGGTCGAAGGGCAAACGGAGGAGACCTTCGTCAGGGAGATTCTGTACCACCACCTCGTTGAGTTCGGAGTCTTCGTGACACCGAGGATGGTCATTCATTCGGCACTAAGTCGGGGCGGCGTCACCAACTACAGCAAGATCCACGGGGATGTATCGTTGTGGTGCAAGCAGGATCAGAGTGCTTTCGTTTCCTCCTTTTTTGATTTGTATGCCTTGCCGAAGGATTTCCCCAGTCGGCAGAAAGCCTCGAAGGAATCGGACGTGTACAAGAAGATCACCCTGCTGGAGGCCGCCTTCGCAGCGAGTGTATCGAAGGCGAACTTCATTCCCTACCTACAGCTTCACGAATACGAAGCCTTGATTCTTTCTCAACCCGCGAAGCTGGAAGTGTATTATCCGCATCAAACCGGGCCGATCAATGCCCTCGCTGCCGAGATTGCCACAGCCCCAACCCCGGAACACGTTGACGAAGGCAAGAACACCGCACCCTCGAAGCGGATTCTAAGGCACATCCCCGGCTACAGGAAGAACCTGGCAGGAGCATTGGTTGCGATGGAAATTGGCCTGCCCACCATTCGATCACGATGCCGTCACTTCGACGAGTGGGTGACAAAACTTGAAAACCTGAGGGCGAAGTAGTTCAACCATGCCCTACGCCGCCGCTACCCCTCGCCGCCGCTCGCGCCGGACGCCGAACTTGAAGTTCAGCCAGAAGCTGGTCCTGAACCAGTGGGTCTTGAGCCTGTTCGAGGTCAACTCGCTGGAGCGGCTCGTCGGCGATCTCAAGGACGAGCGCCTGGAAGCCTACGACGAGAACATCATCCTGAACTCGTTCATCGTCACGCCGACGCGGTACAGCGATCCGGGCTGGTGGACAGGCGGGCTGACCAAGGCCGAGTTCGAGGCCCGGCACGTCTTCTTTCAGCAGGAGGACGCCGACACGTAGGTCGGCAAGATCATGGCAAGGACCACCGCGTCGTGAACCCGATGTTTGCGTTTGAACGAGGAGCCATTCTTGCTCTGAAATGGGGGTTGTCGATGGGCTTACTGACTATGAACCAGGTTGCTGAAGGCGCGCCCCGCCGGGGGGTGGATTTGTTGGTCGTGGATGCGACGATTCACACGATGGATCCGGGGCGGCCGCGGGCCACGGCGCTGGCCGTGACGGGGTCTCGGGTGGTGGCGGTGGGGGACACGGAGGAGTTGAGGGGGTGGGCGGGTCCCGGGACGCGGGTGATCGAGGCGGGGGGTCGGTTGGTGGTGCCAGGGTTTAACGACGCCCACGTTCATTTTCTGAGTGGGGGGTTTCAGTTGGCCAACGTGGATTTGCGGGGGGCGCGGTCCCCGGGGGAGTTGGCGGAGCGCCTGGGCCGGTTTGCGGCGGGTTTGCCGGCGGGGCGTTGGATTACGGGGGGCGACTGGGACCACGAGGCGTGGCCGGGGGCGCCGTTGCCGACCCGGCAGATGATCGACGCGGCGACGCCGCAGACGCCGGTGTTGGTGAGTCGGTTGGATGGGCACATGGCGTTGGCCAATACGGTGGCGTTGCGGATGGCTGGGATTACGGCGCGGACGCCGACGCCGGCGGGTGGGCAGATCGTGATTGATCCTGCGACCGGGGAGCCGACGGGGTTGCTGAAGGATGCGGCGATGGGGTTGGTGGCGCGGTTGATCCCGGCGCCGACCTTCGAGGAGAAGGTGGCGGCGGCGCGGGCGGCGAGCGAGCATGCGGCGAGTTTGGGGGTGACGAGTGTGACGGACATGTCGGCGGGCGCGGATGTGGGGGTGTATCAGGAGTTGAAGGGGCGGGGCGGGTTAAAGACTCGGATCAACGCGGCGACGCCGCTGCCAGGCTGGGAACGGTTGGCGGCGGTGGGGTTGCGTGCCGGGTTTGGGGATGACTGGTTGCGGGTGGGAGCGCTGAAGGCGTTTGCGGACGGCAGTCTGGGGTCGACCACGGCGCTGTTCTTTGAGCCCTACGCGGATGCGCCGGATCAACACGGGTTGCCGGCCGACGAGATGTTCCCCGAGGGCGCGATGTTGGCCCGGATTCGCGGGGCGGACCGGGCGGGGCTGCAGGTGATGGTTCACGCCATCGGGGATCGGGCCAATGACCTGGTGTTATCCATGTTTGAGGCGGTGGGGAAGGAGAACGGGCCGAGAGACCGGCGCTTCCGCATCGAGCACGCCCAGCATCTGCGGCCCGGAGATCTCCCACGGTTCAGGTCGGCCGGCGTGATCGCGTCGATGCAGCCGTATCACTGCGCCGATGACGGGCGGTGGGCGGAGAAGCGAATTGGGGTGGAGCGGTGTCGGGGGACGTATGCGTTTCGGAGTCTGTTGGATGCGGGGGGGGTGCTGGCGTTCGGGTCGGATTGGACCGTGGCGCCGTTGAATCCGCTGCTGGGGATTGGGGCAGCGGTGACGCGGCGGACGTTGGATGGGAAGCATCCGGGGGGGTGGGTTCCGGAGCAGAAGATCACGGTGGAGGAGGCGGTGCGGGCCTACACGTGGGGGTCGGCTTATGCGGAATGGGCGGAGGGGACCAAGGGGATGCTGCGGGTGGGGATGCTGGCGGATCTGGTGGTGTTGGACCGCGACGTGTTCCGGATCGATCCGACGGAGATCGAGCGGGCCAACGTCGTGCTCACGGTCGTGGCTGGGCAGGTGGTGTTTGGCGGCACCGATGGTTGGTGAAGGCGCTCCCTGGCGAGCGGGGAGCGGCAGGCGGCGAGTTGTTCGGGTGCGTGAGTTGCGAGCGGCGTGGATCTTCCGCGGTGGTCAGGGGAGCAGGTTGTTCCAGGCGTTCATCGAGGGGACGAGGTGGTCGCGTGCCCGGCCTTGGAGTCCGTAGCATTGGAGTCCGACGGGGCCGCGATAGCCAAGTTGGCGGAGGTGGCGGAGGACGCCCCCGACGTTGTAGGTGCCTCGCCCGAGCGGTTGGATCAAGTCGGTCCAGGTGGGGCGGGGGGGATGGCTGTCGGCCCCGTTGATCGTGACGACGAACAGGTGCGGGGCACAGTCTTCGAGCAGCTTGGGGATGCGATCTTCCGCGCCGTCCATGAGGGCGTGGCAGAGGTTGAAGGTGAGGCCGACATTGGGGCGATCCACTTTGCGGACGAGGCGGAGGGCGTCCTCCAGGCGGTGGACCCACATTCCGACGTGGGGGTAGAGGGCGATGCGGACGCCGTGGGTGGCGCAGGTTGCGGCCAACCGTTGCAAGGCGGCGACGGCGAGGTCATCGCCGGCGGGGTCGGAGTTCTTGAATTGGGTGCTGGTGAGGGTGGGCCACAGGATGGTGTCTTGGTCGCGGCAGAGGGGGATGAGGTCGTGGAGGCGGGGGTCGGGGGTGAGGGTGTTGTTTTTGAGTTCGAGGTTGCAGTAGATCGTGAAGACCCGGAGGTGGCGTTGCCGCGCACCGTCGAGGACGCGGCGGAGGTTTTCAGGCGAGTCGGTGCGCCAACTCAGTCCGGCGAAGCCGATTTCCCTGGCGAGTTCGAGTTGGGTTTCGATGGTTGGGTGGTCAGGGTCTCGGAGCCCGTTGTCAAAGACGAAGAAAGGGGAGGAGCCGGCGGGCGGTTCGCCGGCCAGGCAGATCAGGGCGAGGAGAGGGTAGAGGAGCGGGGGTGGGGCCATGGCGGGTTGGGGATTAGGGGTGGGCGATGGGGGATCGAGTTGGGGGGCTAGGTGGGCAGGGGATCGGGGAGGGCTGCGATCGCCTGGTGGAGGTGCCAGTCGCGGATGGTTTTGGCGGACAGTTCGGCCAGGGCGGCTGGGTTCACGGTGACGCCGAGGCCGGGGCCGGTGGGCACGTGGGCCTGGGCCTGGTCGATGGGGATGGGCGATTGCAGGATGGAGGCGTCGAGGAACTGGGGGCCGTTGAGGGCGGCGGGGGTTGTGAGACCGCAGGCATCGAACAGGGCCAGGGAGGCGGCGAGGGAGAGATCGGGGTCGCAGAGGCCGCTGCCGGCCCATGGGAGGCCGTGTTGGCGGCAGAGTTCGATTTGGCGTCGGCAGGAGGTGAGTCCGCCGCACCGGGCTGGCTTCATGCTGATCCCGTCCATCATGTTGAGATGGATGAACTCCTCGAGTTCGACCGGGCTGATCACCCCTTCGTCCAGGAAGACGGGGACGGCCCCTTGCCGTTTGAGCGTCTGGTAGTCGCGCAGGCGGTTGGGAGGGAGAGGGGATTCGAAGATGCGGACACCGAGGTCGGCGAGTTTGGGGGCGAGGGCGAGGGCGGTGGTGAGGTCGAAGCCGGCGTTGGCGTCGACCCAGAGGAAGGCGGCGGGGGCGGCGCGGCGGACACGTTGGACCACGGCGAGGTCGAAAGCGGGGTTGGGGGCGATCTTGATGTTGAAGTGGCGATAGCCCTGTTGTTGGCCGGCGGCGACGGTGGGTTCGACGTGGTCGAGGGTGGTGACGTTGACGGTCCAGCTGAGTTCGAGGGTGCCGCGCCCGGGTTGTCCCCAGAGTTGGGCCAAGGATTGTCCGGAGGCCTGACCGATGAGGTCGTGGAGGGCGAGGTCGAGGGCGGCGCGCGCGATGGGCATTCCCGTGGTGAAGCCGGGGCGGATGGCTTGATCCAGGGCGGCGTGAGCGGCCGTCAGGTCGCGCGGATCGCATCCGATCAGGGTGGGGAAGTAGTAGTTGCCGAGGGCCAGGATGGCGGTTTCGAGCGTTTCGTCGCTCCACGTGGAGACGGGCACGGCCTGGCCCCATCCCGCGGTGCCGTCGTCGGCGATGGCTTGGACCACGACGGTGGGGCGTCCGGGGCGGCCGAGAGGGGTGTGAAAGAACTTGAAGAAACCCTTGGTCGGGTAGGCGACCGGGTAGAGGCGGAAGGCGACCACCTTCATGGTGAGGGAGGCGGTTCAGAGATTCCAGGGTGACCGGCGTGGCTTCGGTTTCAGGGCCTGGTTGGCCTCCTCGTCGCCGGGCGCGATTTCCTGGGCGGGGTCCCACGGGATGGAGCGGCCGAGGGTGATGGCGGCGTCCGCGAGGTGGGCGAGGGAATTGACGCGGTGGCCGCCTTCGGCGTCGTATTGGGGTTGGCGTCGGGCTTTGACGGCGTCGAGGAAGTCTCGTTTTTCGCTGACCATGGAGGGCAGGACGAGGTCGCGGGGGCCCGGTTTCCATTCGAGGAGGGATTCGGGTTGGAAGGTGACGAAGCTGGGGTAGACGACTTCGCCCCAGCCTTCGGAGCCTTCGATACGGAGGGAAGGTTTGCCGGTGCGGCAGACAAGTTCCACGCCGTTGGCGAAGGAGCAGCGGGCCTCGATTTCGAGGGCGATGTTCCAGAGGTTGCCGGGGGGTGGGAAGGAGGCTTTGGCTTGGACGGCGACGGGGCCGGTCTTTTCGGCATCCATGGCCCACATCGCGATGTCGTTCCAGTGGGCGCCCCAATTGGCGATGGGGTTGGTGGCGTAGTCGCGGATGCAGAGCCAGCCTGGGCGGGCGAGGGTTTGCTGGCGGGGGTGGACGCGCTGGAGGGTGTAGGGTTCGGCCGGGGCGGGGCCCAGCCAGAGGTCGTAGTTGAGTTCTTCCGGGACGGGCATGGCGGGCTGGGGGCCGAGGGTGGATTCGGGGGGGACTTGGGTGATGATGCGCTGGAGGCGGCCGAATTTGCCGTTCCGGGCCATCATGGCGAGCATGCGGTTCCAGCGCATGGAGCGGAACTCGCTATCGGTGCAGAAGACACGTTGCGTTCGCTGGACGGTTTGCACGAGGGTGCGCCCTTCGGCGATGCTGCGGGTGAGGGGCTTTTCGCAACTGACGTCTTTGCCGGCTTCGAGGGCGGCGAGGGCCATGAGGACGTGCCAGTGGTCGGGGGTGCCGATCATGACGGCATCGAGATCTTTGCGGGCCACCAGGTCGCGCCAGTCGGGGACGGCTAAGCAGCCTCGGTGTTGGCCGGAGGCGGACTGTTTGGCGTAGTGTTGGTCGACGAGGGTGCGGGCATTTTCCATGCGCCAGCGGTCGACATCGCAGACCGCGACGGGTTGCGCGTCCGGTTGTTGGAGGAAGGCGGGGAGGTTGCTGTGGGTAGTCTGACGGCCGGTGCCGATGAAGCCGAGGGCGATGCGGTTGCTGGGGGCGACCGCGCCGTCGAGGCCGAGGACGCGGCCGGGGACGATAAGCGGTGCGATGCAGGCGGCGCTGCCGGCCCTCAGGGTCTGGCTGAGGAACGATCGGCGGGTAAGGGTTGAGATGGAGCTGGAATGAGCATGCATGGTTTGGGGCTGGGTGGGGTCTTCGCGCGGGAGGACGTCGTCGGCCATGGGTTGAATCCCCGCACCTAACCCGAGGCGGGCCGAATAATCCAGCCTCGTTTGATCCGTCATTTGCCCGCCGCGGTGGCGGATCTGCGATCTCTATCCGTTGATGCGAAGCGGTACCAGGGGTTGGCGGGAGGGCACGGCAGGCTCGGGGGAGGGTCAGCGTTGGAGGGCGCGGTAGAAGCGGGCGGTGCGTCCGGCGGGGACGGGGTCGATGACGGAGGCGCTGCCTGGGAAGCTGGGGAAGGGTTGGAGGTCGTTCCAGGTTTGGAGGTTATCGGACCACTGGACGATCCAGGTGCCGCCGGCGGGGCCTTGGAGGTTGAGGACGAAGCCGGCGTTGCCGTCGAGGCCGGTAGTCGTGAGGATGAGGTCGGCTGGGGTAGTGGGGTCGAAGGTGAAGGAGCCTTGTTCACTGGCGGAGCCGCCGTCCGGGAAGTAGAAGATCTGGGTGAATTGGCCGGCGTTTGGGCTGGTGAAGATGAGGTAGATGTCGGTGGCGAGGCCGGCGTCCTCGGGGGGGCTAAGGATGGAGGCCACGAGGAGGCCTTGGTCGGAGGAGAGGCGGTTGTAGGTGTAAGCGCCGCTGAGGTCGTCGCCGGTGTCGGTGTGGACGCTGAAGGTGGCGGGGCCGAGGGCGAGTTGGGCGATGGAGGGTTCGGGGGGCGGGTAGGTGAGTTCGAGGCGGGCGCCGGCGACGGAGACGGGGGCGAAGCCGCCTTCGAGGACGGTGAGGGTGACGGTTTGGGAGGTGACTTGGCCGACGACGTTGCGGATGACGCAGCGGTAATCGCCGGCTTCGCTGGTGAGGACGCGGGGGAGGAGGAGGGTGGGGTCGGTGGCATGAAGGATGGGGAGGCCGTTGCGCTGCCATTCGAAGGTCATGGGGAACGTGCCGGCGACGGTGACGGTGAGGAGGACGCGGGTGCCGACGAAGGCGGTTTGGGATTGGGGTTGGACGACGATGTGTGGCGGCCGGTTGAGTTCGAGCCAGGCGCCGTCGCTCCAGGTTTCGCCGAGGAGATTTTGGACATGGACCTCGTAGAGGGCTTCGTCGCCGGCCTGGGCATTGGGGATCGTGAGCGTATCGCTGGTGGCATTGGGGAGGAGGGTGCCGTTCTTGTACCATTGGAAGTGGAGGGGCTCAGCGCCGAGGGCGACGACGCCGAGGGAGACGGCGGAGCCGGCGTTGAAGTGGCGGTCGATGGGCGGGAGGAGGATGGAGGGTGGCCCGATGGAGACGATCGCGTTGCCGAAGGAGGCATCCGGCAGGGTTGCGGGATCGGCGTCATTCTCGAGGAAGCTGGGGAGGAGGGAGCGGACGGAGTGGGTGCCGTCGAGGAGGGGGCCGAGTTGGACTTGGTATTGGGTGGCGTCGTCGATGCCCGGGGCCTCGGCCGCGGTGCCGTTGAGCGTGGCGGGGGCGCTGAGGGAGGCCTTGAGGTCGAGGACAAACTGGCGAAAGGCGGCTTCCTCGGCGAGGTCCTCGGGCTCGAGCGAAAAGAGGCGGACGTCGTCAGGGTCGCGGGTCCGGAGCAGGGCGGCGGCGTAGACGTAGTCATCGACCGCCTCTTGGAGGGCGGCGCGGGCGGGGGCGACCTGGGCGGCGTCGGCGTAGGCGAGGAGGGCGGGGTAATCGGCGAGGAGGCGTTGGATGGAGAGGAGGTCTTGGGTGGCGAGGTCGTCGAGATGGGTGAGGGGGGCGGAGAGGTTCCAGCTATTGAGGGTGCGGACCCAGAATTCGAGGAGGGCGAGGCCGGCGCGGGCGACGTGGAGGTCGGCCTGGTCGACGGTGACGTGGTCGAGGGTGGTTTCGGCGGCCGTGAGATCGGCGGTAAAGCCGGCGTCGGTGAGGCGGGCGAGGTTGGCGCGGGCGCCTTGGAGTTGAGGAAGGAAGTGGTCGCGGGCGAAAGCGGGGAATTCGGCGGCATTGACGCCTGGGGGCGGGAGGGGGGAGCCGTCGGGTTTTTCGGCGACGCGAGCGGTCCAGTCGTAGACATCGCGTTGGGAGGCCTCGATTTGGAGGCGATTCATGAACTGCTGGGCGGGGGATTGGTTGATGACGTCGACGAGGCGGGTGAGGCTATAGAAGAGGTTGGCGAGGGGGTGATTGGGGTCGAGGTTGACGGCGGAAGCGAAGGTGGAGGCGGCGCTGGAGAGGGCGGCGCTGGTGTGGTTGGTGAGGTGGTTGCGTCCGGTGGCGACGAGGGCGGTGGCCTGGGGGTTGGGGGCTGGGGGGGCGGAGATGGTCAGGGTGACGGGGGCGCTGGTGACGGAGCCGGCGGTGTTGCTGACGATGACGCGATAGGAACCGGCGGCTTCAGGGGGTAGCTGGTCGCCGCCAACGAAGAACTCGTGTTCGTCTTCGAGGTCGACGCCGTCTTTTTGCCAGCGGTAGGAGAAGGGGCCGGTGCCGGAGGCGCCGACGGCGAAGAGGCCGGGGCCGTTGGGGGCGATGGTAAGGGGACGGGGGTGGGTGACGATGATGGGTTGGGAGAGCGCGGGGTAGACGTCGACGCGGTGGCGTGGGCCCCGGACGGTGCGTCCCAGGGCGGTGTAGGTGGCCGCGACCGCGTAGGGTCCCCCGGAGGCGATATTGGCGGAGGCGATGACGAGGGTGGGGCTGGTGGCGTTAGGGATGATGACGCCGCGATGACGCCAGACGAAGTCGCGGAGTTCGCCGGCGCCTGGGGCGGTGGCGGTGAGGGTGATGGAGTCGCCGGCGACGACCGGGTTGGGCGGGTTTTGGAGGATGGCGAGGCCGGGCAGGACGGAGATGGTGATTGAGGGGGTGATGAAGGGCTGGCCGTTGATGGTGACGCGGGCCGCGTAGGTGCCGGCGTCGGCGGTGGTGACCTCATCGAAATGCACCCAGGGGTCGTGTTCGTCCGGGATGGGGGTGAGGTTGTGGAGCCATTCGACGTGGGAACCGGCGGGGTAATCGTAGGTCGAGAGGCTGAGCCATTCGCCGGCGGCAAGACTCAGGGAGCCGCCGTTGTTGGCGGATTGCTGGGGGGCGCTCCCGTAGATCCTGGGGTTGAACTGGGCCTGGGCGGCGAGGGGGCCGAGGAGGAGGGCGACGAGGAGGGGGAAGCGGGCGAGGGTGGCGATCATGAGTTTGAGTGGGGTGAGGTTGGGGCAGG
>CAZVRY010000073.1:0-26394 GCA_964629545.1 uncultured Verrucomicrobiota bacterium
AAGGCGCGTTGCACGAAAATGGGGGCCGGAGCGGGTCTGAGGTCACGCCTCGCTGGGAGTGGCGGCCGTTGGCGTGATTGCGGTTTCGGTGGTCCTCGGCTTGGGGCTTGCGCTGCTGGGCTTCTTTAGCGCCCGTCGCGCAAACGTGCGGGCCCAGGAGGAGGCTGCGGCGCTCAATCAGACCCTGGGGTTTATCCAGGACGACCTGCTTGGGAAACTCGATCCCTTTTTGGCGCACGACGCGGACCTGGATTGGGGGCGGAGCCTAACCTTGCTGGAGGCGGTCAAGGGTGCATCCGAACGGCTGGGCGATCGCTTCGCCGAGCGGCCGCTGGTCGAGGCCGCGCTGCGTCTGACCATCGGACGCACCTACCTTGGGCTGGGCGAGGTGGAGGCGGCTGGTCCACACTTGGTCCGGGCGGAATCGATCTATCGCGAACAGCTCGGGGCCGAGGAGCCGAAGACCCTGGAGGCGAGGCATCAGTACGCCGTGTTTCTGTCCGAGCCGGGTCAGCATGAGGAGGCCGTCCGCATCCATGAGGGAATCCTCAAGCGTCGCCGCGCAAGGTCCTGGAGTGCGGCGACCTCAAACACGGCTTCGCCCGCGTCCGCTGGCCCAAGTGCCGCGAGGAATTCCTGGTCCCGTATTCCTGCCGGGGGCGTTGTTTCTGCCCGTCTTGCCACCAGAAGCGGGCGTTGGAGAAGGCCGGCGGGGTCAGCGAACATGTCTGCGCCGAGGTGCCCCATCGGCAGTTCGACATCCGGTCCTGGAGGCATTCGGGTTTCAGTGTGGATCAGGGCGTGCGCTTGGAGGCCGGCGACTCGGCGGGCGTGCCGCGCCTGGTCCAGTATTTCCTGCGCTGACCCTTCAGCCAGGCGCGCATGATCCGCCTTCGCCCTGAGCGGGCTACGTCGGGACAAGTCGAGGTCACCGACGCGGGCAAAGTGATCTACAAGACCGAGCATCATGCGGTGGGCCGCTTCCCGGAACCCGGGGATGAGGAACTCCTGGCCGGCCCCTCCCGCAACGCCCAGATCTTCGATCCGCTGGACTTCCTGGCGGAGGTGACCCAACACATCCCGGATCCGGGCGAACGACAGAGCTCACCGACCGCCGCTGGGATCCTGCGCCAGCAGCAACTCTGGCGTCGGGTAAACCGGGCGCGCCGGCCACGGACCGCCGGGGCGGCGGTTCGTGTGAAGCGACTTGTTCTGCGTGGGGTTTCGCAGCCACCACGCGCCACGCGAATCCCACCGCTCAGCACCAAACCGGCCGAAGCAACCGCTGATCCACGCTAATCCACGCTGATCCCGATCGATCAGGAACCTGCATCCCCCACTCTGGACTTTATCAGCGTCCATCAGCGTCCATCAGCGGTTAAGAACCAACCTGCGCAGACTCCCCGCGCCGTCACCGTCATTCGCAGAACATCCGATCCGCTACTCTGGGTGGTCCTCGAACCTGCCTGCGCCGAGCCTTCGCCACCCCTGGTAGGGCCCGCGACCGGCTTCGGGGCCCGGCCGGCCGGGGGCCGAAGCCGGTCGCAGATGTTTCGGGACGCAACTCCAGCCGGATTCACCTTGAACAACCCCTCCCTTCGGCCATCCTCCTACCACGCGAAAAAGCAGATTCCTATGAGTAACTGGCCCGGCGTCCCGTCGAGAGCCAGCGGATTCCTATCTCCATCATCAATGGCGCCGGCGGCGGTACGCGCATCGACCAGCACCAGCGCAACCCGGTTGATCCGGAGGACCCGTCCACGATCTGCGGGCGTCTCCTCTGGCGCACACGGCAGGCCCGGATGACTCCCGGCATCCGCGGCATCCTGCGGCACCAGGGGGAAAACGACCAGGGCGCGGACGGTCCCACGGGCGGCTACGGGTGGGAGGCCTACGAGAGGTTCTTCATCGAGATGTCCGCGGGCCGGAAACGTGCTCACACTGAAGCTGACCGTTGGTCCGACCGCGCAACGCATCACCTACCTCGACAGCAGATCGTGGACCCCGAACAACCTGCTCTACGGTGTGAACGGCATCGCCGCCTTGACCTTCTGCGAAGTCCCCATTGAGGGCGCCAGCAGCGCCCCATGAAGGAATGACAAATCAGAATTCATGAATCATCATTCGCCCGCGCCGCCGCATGGACCACAGCGCCGCGCTTCCCAGCGCCAAAAGCGCCGCCGGAGCGGGTTCGGGGATCACCGGGCGAACGGTGAAGGACTCGAGGCCGATCAAAGGCGCGGCAGGCCCCGGTGAGAATTCAACCTACAGATTTCCTCGCGCGTAGAACGCGGGCGACTCCCCGTAGCCCCCCATCTGCAGTCGCACGGTTTCTTCATAGGTCGGCGCCAGGCTCGTGTCCCAGACGCGCACCTGCAGCCAAGCCCACAACTCGCCTCGGGGCAGATCGGCAACGACCAAGTCAGACCCCGCACGGCCGAAATACCCATCCGCGATGAAGTAGCCAAACCTCCGATTGCCGTCGTAATAGCTCCGCACAGGCTGCAGGGTCTCGACCGCGGCCGATCCCCACAATTCGACCCGATATGAACTATCCGCGGGGATCAATTGCCACGTTGAATCAAACACCGGCGCGTCGATATGCCACGATGCGTCCAAGTTCTTCAGCCAGAAGTTCGCCTGCCCCTTGGCGTCCACGGCACCCAACGTCGAGAGTAGGACGACCAATCCGAAGAAAGACCTTATCCTCTTCATATCCTGGCCTCGCTACTCTGTCCATGGCCACGGCAGCCTCGTGACGCGGATGTCCCGTTGCTTCCGGTTCGTTCCTGGAATCGGCAGTCTTGCGTCCGTCCAGCTCACATAAACGTATGAGGCGTCTGCGCATCCGCCGTTGTACTCGCCCACATGACCGGCCCAAGCACCCTGGGATTCCACTCCCGAGGGCCACTCCGGGTACGCCCAGACCAGAGATTCGTCTTCTGGAGGATAGACCGGGTCATAATTGCCAGGATTCCTATCCCCCTCGCCGGACGCCGTACCTGAAAAGACCTGCGGGAAGCTCTCCGTGGTCAGCACGAGTTCCGGCCTGAACGTGACCGCCCCCTGCGCGTCGATGCTTCCGAATCGGCCGTAAAGGTGCATCTTCTCGTTATTGGGGTCGTTTCGACGATCGTACCACGTCACAAACAGCCACCCGCCATCGGGACTGACCACGATCGTCGGCATCCACTGGTCGCCGTTCTGGGCCAGGCTGACCGGGACATTCTGCCAGGTCGTGCCGCCGTCCGTCGAGCGGAGGAAGAACACGTCCGACTTATCGACCTGGCCTCCTGAGCTTTCTTTGTCGGTGTAGGCGACATAGAGATGCCCGATCTTGCTGGGGGCCGGGTTCGCGGCCAGGCATGGAAATGGGACCACCGTGAATTTGTCGTCCGGATCGAGAAGGACGTTTGACCGCCCCAATCTCATCGTCGAGGAGCCCGTAACGAGAGGAATACCCGGATTCGCGGTGACTTTGTGGATCGGGCGCGCCAGGCTGCCGTGATTCTGGTAGTTCCTGATCCGGAGCCAGGATGTGGAATCGCTGTTCCGCTCGAACCAGGCAACGTAGGCGTCATGATTCGCGTCGATCGCTACGGTGGCTCCGGTAACCGCGTTGACCATGATGCCGGGATCCGCGTCGGCCATGTCGCCCTGCTTCCGAATCGTCGACTTACTCCAGTTCCCCGCGGCAATGTTGCCGCTCTGCGCGACCGAAAGGCAGAGCTCGAACGGTTCCGTTCTGGTCTGGTAGACGAGAAAGACGTCGTGGTTGCCAGCATCAACAGCGATCCAGGGCTTGTCGGTCGTTTCGACCTCCGGGCGAACCGTGGTGGCCGGACTCCCGAACGTGCGGCCTCCATCGACCGATTTCCAGACCGGGATGCCGTGATGGCCATGATTGCGCGGAGAGGTCCCAGCAAGATACACGGTACCTACATCCCCGAGACTCGCGTCGACCGCAAGAACAGGGTCGCCAGCATCCCCATCGTCCAGGATCCCGGAAACTTGAGTGCTCACGGGCGGGTGCTCCCCCTTCACCTCGAACACAGCGCCGCCGAACTGGGAAAACGAATACGCCACGAAGCGGGGTACCCGATTGGGAAGTGGAGGCGGCTCACCCAGGACTTGGTAGTATCCGAGACCGTAAACACCCTGCCTCGAGTCGACATACGCGGCGATCACATTTCCATTCAACACCGCCAGACTCGACTCGAACTGAGTATGCTGCGGATTGCCAGGATCATCCGTGCTGGCCAGGACCGTGGAAACGGTGTCGGGGGTCGTCGGGTTCAAACCGGCCAGCATCTCGCGGTAGTTGCTGAACCCATCCTGATCCGGATCGCCTAGCCCGCTCTGCTGGCCCGTTCCGCCCCAGTACGTCGTTTCCCACGAATCAGTCAGCTCATCGAAGTCATTGTCGCCGGCACAGTCGTCGCTCAGGTCCCCGCTGATGCAGCAGCCATGGGACTGTTGGGATTGGCAGGCTTTGGACGTGGTCACGTTGCAGCGGGTCGAAAAGGAATCGATGAAGACGGTCGGACATCCGTAGCCGCCGTAAACGCCGGTCTGGCTGTTCTTGAACTTGGAGCGGGCCATGGCGTGGGAGGGGTAAACCGGCGATTCCGTCTGAGGCAGCGCAAAAGAATCAATGTCGTGTTGGTCGTATTTGACAGCCGTCTTGGCCCAGCGGAAGTAAGCGTTGGTAATCCCAGTGCTGAAGTTGACGTAGTAAACCCAAATGGCCGGCGAGGCGTGGTGCGTGGGCACACCCGTGCTCCCACTGATCCTCTCGCCGAACAGATCGTCGTCCTTCGACGTGAACACGACAGGAGGGACGCCCGGAGCGGGGAAAGTCATGGGCCCGGAGCAGTAGACGTAGGCGTTGTTGGCGTATTTGAGGACCGCGCCCGACTGGAACGTGGCCGTACCGCTTACCCCGAAGGCGCCTGTGATGTAATACGTGCCATAGCTCATAAACGTGACGTTACCGGCACTCCCGCTCTTTAGCACATAATCGATGACCACGCCAGCCGCGGAGGCCGGGCGGTTGGCGGCCGCCAGCGCCGTTGGGCCCGCGTTACGCTCCGGCATGGTCCGGAGGGGGGTGGGCGGCGGCCAGCCTGCGACCATGGCCCCTGGCGCCGAGACCCCATGGGAAGCCTGCAGGCGCTCCAGGAACGGCGCCAGGGCCCGATGAGAAACGCTTTCGATCAAATAGGGCGTCCCGCCCATCCTCGTCAGTTGCTTGCCGACTTGGACCGCAGCCTTGGGCGCATCGGATGCCTCCTCTTCGAGCCCGATGGCGAAGGCTTCCCCGACGTCCATTTGGACTTCGTCGGAAAATTGCAGCGTGGCATCCATGAACTCGGGCTCCACCAGGGTCGGCCGCGGGAGTAGGTCCTCTTCGCGCTCGAGCAACCGTGGCGTCGCGAGGGGAACCGGCATGTCAGGCGCAAACTCCGTGATCACTTCGAGCCGACTGAAGTCCGAGAGGCCGAACTCCGAAGGAGGAGGCGGCGCCTCATGGAGAATAACATCCTGGTGGAAGGCGCCTGGTTCGTACCGGTAGCGGATCGAGCCGTGGATCTCGTCGAAGCAATCCCGATACACGATCACGTTGTCGGCGGCTCGGTCGGCGGTGGTCTCTTTGAGCCGCGCCAGCACGATCGAGTCGCCGGTCAGGGGATCGAAGTAACCGAGTGACAGCGGCGCGGAGCGGAGGAGGACCCCGTCACAAAAGTAGGTCACCGCGCCGACCTCGTTGAGGTTTCGGCCGAGCCAAACCTTCTGGGGGCCGGTCAAGATGGCGAAGCCGTCCTCGGTCTCGCGGAAGATCGGTTCGGTGCGCTGCCAGTCGCCTTCCTCATCCTGGTAGTTCAAGCCGTCGGCCAACTCGATGTAAGTGGAGGGCTCGGCGGTGACGGCGCCAGTGGTTTGGTTGGTCTTCGAGGAAACGACCTGCCACCGCGTGGCATGGCCTGCCAGGATGTCCGACACAGTTCGAGGGGGCGTTGGAACCCCGTCTTGCGCCAGCATGCGAGCCGCCATGACCGCAAGGCAGAGAGCGGTCGCAACGAACGGGCATCTTCCATTTCGCCGATCGGGTTGTCTCATTGGCAAGAACGGGGTTTGCATGGGAACGGGCCAGGAGAGAAAGCAGGGGCGGTTGAACTCGGTGGACGCACCGTCGGAAGTCTGGGAGCTAAGGCGAGCCGGCTTGCAGCAGGCTGTGAGCCGCGTTGCCCGAAACCTTCGATTGGATGTCCCAACACCGCCATACGACTACACCCATGCTATCTCGTTTACGGCGGAGGCAAAGAGCGGGTCAAGCACGGACCGAGAATGAAAACACATTGAAGGGATCGGGCTTCGTCTTTTCGAGAAATCTAATGCAAAGTGATGGTGGCAGGTTCAAAGCGGTTGCGCATTGACGGAAAGCCGCCGAGCAGGTTGAACGGGTCGGGCTAAGGAGAACGAAAACCGAGGAGAAGAAAGGAGAACCACCATGCGCATGGCCCGGGTCAGAATGAAGGGACAGGGTGCCGTCTACCACTGCGGCTTGCGTCAAGAGCTGCTGGCCACCGCGGCCGGGCGGGGCGGTCGGACAAGGTGGCGTTGGATCCTAAGACCCTGAAGCAGGAGTTGGCCAAGGGCGGGGAGTTGAGCCTGGGCGAAGTGTTGCGGGTCCGGATCCGGTATTTCACCGACGGGGTAGGTTTGGGGTCGCGCATCTTTGTGAACGAGGTGTTCGTGAAGTTCCGGGAGCGGTTTGGGGCCAAGCGGACGACGGGGGCGCGCCCCCTGCGCGGTTTAGCGGCCTTGGCCCCCCACTGCACCCTTCGGAACCTGCGCCGTGACTTGTCCCGCCGTAGCCCCCAGGGCGAAGGGGGCGACGTGGTCGGATGGCCCCCGGGTTGCGCCGCCCCACCTGACCCGAGAGACTCCGCCCCATCCACCACAGCGAGGCCGACGACTACGAGGTGCGTCCGCGGGACGGTTTTGCCGACCGGGCCCGCAAAGGGCTGTCCCGACCCCATCGTCCCGGTCTGCTGCCCAGCCGTCGTCCTCCATCTCCGCCCGCCCGTCGCGATCGAAGCGAAGTCCCCCCACAAACCTGTCACCGGATCGTTCCCTCACGGCGGCGCTTCACCCTTCATCGCCCGCGCCGCCGCATGGACCACAGCGCCGCGCTTCCCAGCGCCAAAAGCGCCGCCGGAGCGGGTTCGGGGATCACCGGGCGAACGGTGAAGGACTCGAGGCCGATCAAAGGCGCGGCAGGCCCCGGTGAGAATTCAACCTACAGATTTCCTCGCGCGTAGAACGCGGGCGACTCCCCGTAGCCCCCCATCTGCAGTCGCACGGTTTCTTCATAGGTCGGCGCCAGGCTCGTGTCCCAGACGCGCACCTGCAGCCAAGCCCACAACTCGCCTCGGGGCAGATCGGCAACGACCAAGTCAGACCCCGCACGGCCGAAATACCCATCCGCGATGAAGTAGCCAAACCTCCGATTGCCGTCGTCCCGGTCCCCGGTCCCCGCTGCGGTGCCGGAGAATACTTGCGGGAAGCTGTCCGTGGTCAGCACGAGTTCCGGCCTGAACGTGACCGCCCCCTGCGCGTCGATGCTTCCGAATCGGCCGCAAAGGTGCATCTTCTCGTTATTGGGGTCGTTTCGACGATCGGATGTTGACGCCCTGATCACTTCGTAAGTCTCGGCGTTTCCGCCGCCGCCGTCACGGTGTGGTTCGTCGCGTCCCGCAACAGGCCCAACCGCTCGATGTCGTTCTGGGTTTAGGGCCGGTGGTTGGCCGCGGTCCGGCGCGGTTCGACCGCATGGTCGCGTTGCTTCCAGATCCGAATGACGTGGGTGCTCAAGCCGGTCAGGCGCGCGGCCAATTGGATCGGATGATGGGCGTCAGGCAGAGATTATACAACTCTTCTACACGCCAGGCCGCGTGGCAAGCCCAATAATGACCACCATGCCCCTCATGACCAATGGAATACCGCGATTCCTCGCACGCCCCAAAAAAGAGTCGCTGCCGGCCCTTGACACTCTACAATTGTTAGACAATTATTACACAACTTCGACGCCCAAGTATCGGTCGTCGAACTCCAAAACCGAAACGCACTACGAACATCGAACCATGAACAAGAGCAGCATTCTCACCGTGGCGGCCTTTGCCGCTGCCCTCACCCTCACCCCGAGCCTGATCGCCGGCGACTGCGCGGCCAGCAAGAGCGCCTCCGCCACCTGCACGGCAGGCAAGGACATCGTCGCCGTCGCCGCGGGCGCGGAGAACTTCACAACCCTGGTGGCGGCGGTGAAGGCCGCGGGCCTGGTCGAAACGCTCCAGGGCCCAGGACCCTTCACGGTCTTTGCCCCGACCGACGCCGCCTTTGCCAAGCTGCCTGCGGGCACGGTGGAAGAACTCCTGAAGCCGGAGAACAGGGAAAAACTGGTGGCCATCCTCAAGTACCACGTCGTGCCCGGCAAAGTCCTGGCGGCCGACGTCAAGACGATGGAGGCCAAAACCGCCCAGGGCCAGAGCGTGAAGCTCAAGGTTTCCGAGGCGGGCGTGACGGTGGACATGGCCAAGGTGATCAAGACCGACCTGCTGGCCGAGAACGGGGTCATTCACGTCATTGACACCGTGATCATTCCCAAGGCCTAACCGACCTGAACCACCTCAAAGACACACCACGCAATCAAACGACCACCAGGAGATCACACCATGAAATCTACACCTATATTCGCCCTCGCTGCCCTCATCACCTCAACCCTCGCGCTGCCGATGGGTCAAGCCGCCGACAAGCCCGGCGACATCGTAGCGGTGGCTTCCGAAGCGGGGAGCTTCAAGACCCTCGTAACCGCCGTCAAAGCAGCCGGCCTGGTGGAAACCCTTCAAGGCAAGGGGCCGTTCACGGTCTTCGCGCCCACGGACGAGGCGTTTGCCAAGCTGCCGGCGGGCACGGTCGAGAGCCTGCTCAAGCCTGAGAACAAGGAGAAGCTCAAGGGCATTCTCTTGTATCACGTCGTGCCCGGCAAAGTTGTGGCCGCCGACGTCAAGACCATGAAAGCCAAGACGGCCGGAGGTAAGGAGTTGAGCATCAAGGTTGAGGGCGGCGGCGTGATGGTGGACAACGCCAAGGTGGTAAAGACCGATGTGGCCGCCAGCAACGGGGTCATCCACGTGATCGACACGGTGGTGCTGCCCAAGTAAGCAGCGCACGGGGCCGGCAAGGCCCTTGATGAGAGTGCGTCGGCCGAGGCGGAGGCTCGAGTGGCCTCCGCCTCGCCGAGGCAAACGGGTTCGGTGACTGTTGCCCCTCTCCCTGAACCGTCCCCTCACCCCATCCCTCCTCAACCCAGGCAGGCGAGGCGTTTGCTCAGTTCACCTGCAAACGCGGCGCGGGCATCATGATCGGCGAGGCGGCCGGGCGCACCCCCGCCCGCGCGCGGGTCATCCCTAACCACCATTCCGTAGCGCCCCGAGAACCTCAGCTCGAAGCGCCTGCGCTCGACCGGCGACAGCCCGCATGAACTTCCATCCTCAGGCCCGCCCGCGTCACCTGGTGCTGGTCCTCGGCGACCAGTTGAACCAGGAGTCGGCCGCTTTTGACGGCTTCGACCCGGCGTGCGATGCGGTGTGGATGGCGGAAGTCGCCGAAGAAAGCACCCACGTCTGGTCGCACAAGGCGCGCATTGCCATGTTCTTGAGCGCCATGAGGCATTTCCGCGATTCGCTCCGCAGCCGGGGAATGACGGTGCACTACCGCCAACTCCATGAGGCCGCGAACCGCGGCAACTTCCGCGGTGAATTGACCGCCACGGCCAGCCGGCTCTGCCCCCAACGACTGATCTGGGTCGAGCCGGGCGAATGGCGCGTGCAGACGTGCCTCGAAAGGACCGCGCGCGCGCTGGGCGTGGCTTTCGAGGTCCGCTCCGACCGGCATTTCGTTTGTTCGCGCGAGGAATTCGCCCGCCACGCTGCGGGC
Source organism: uncultured Verrucomicrobiota bacterium (assembly GCA_964629545.1). Lineage (GTDB taxonomy): Bacteria > Verrucomicrobiota > Verrucomicrobiia > Limisphaerales > CAZVRY01 > CAZVRY01. Next base: position 10,000 of record CAZVRY010000073.1, read on the forward strand.
CGGAAGCAACTGCGGATGGAGTTTTTCTACCGTGAAATGCGCCAGAAGCACCACGCCCTGATGGACGGCGATGAACCCGCCGGTGGGGCGTGGAACTTCGATGCGGATAACCGCGAGTCCTTCGGCAAAGACGGGCCGGACACTCTGCGCCCCCAGCCACGGCGCTTCGAACCCGACGCGGTCACGCGCGAAGTGATGGCAATGGTGAACAGAATGTTCGCCAAGCACCCGGGAAAGTTGGACGACTTCGACTGGCCGGTGACGCAGCCGGATGCGGAGTGGGCGCTGCAAGACTTCATCAAGCATCGGTTGGCGCAGTTCGGGCGCTGGCAGGATGCGATGTGGACCAACGAGCCGTGGCTCTTTCACTCGCGTCTCAGCGCGGCGATGAATCTGAAACTCCTCGACCCGCGCCGCGTCATCGCTGCTGCGGAGGAGGAGTTTCGCAGCGGACGCGCACCTCTCGCCGCCGTGGAGGGATTCATCCGGCAAATACTCGGTTGGCGCGAATACGTGCGCGGCATCTACTGGCTGCACATGCCTGGCTACCTGGAGCGTAACGCGCTCGACGCCCAGCATTCGCTGCCTGCTTTCTACTGGACCGGCGAGACCGAGATGGCGTGCCTGCGCGATGCCATCGGCCAGACGCTGCGTTATGGCTACGCGCATCACATCCAGCGGCTCATGGTCACCGGCCTTTTCGCCCTGCTCTGGGGTGCGCATCCACGGCGTGTGCATGAGTGGTATCTCGCCGTGTATGTGGATGCCGTGGAATGGGTGGAGCTGCCGAACACCTTGGGCATGTCGCAATACGCCGACGGTGGAGTCATGGCCAGCAAGCCCTACATCGCCAGCGGCAAATACATCCAACGCATGAGCAACTACTGCGCGGGTTGCCGCTACGATCCCGCGCAACGGACCGGTCCGAAGGCGTGCCCTTTCACCACGCTTTACTGGGACTTCCTCCTGCGTCACGAAACCATGCTCGCCACGAACCCGCGCACCGTCATGCAGGTGCGCAACGCCACCCGCCTCACCCCCGCCCAACGCCGCGACATCACGGAGCACGCCACCCGCCTGCGCGCTGCCGTCGCCGCCGCCCCATGAGCCTGCACATCGCCATCATCGGCGCTGGCTTGGCTGGCGTGAGCGCGGCCGGCCTGCTCACGGACCGCGGCCACCGCGTGACGCTTCCGGAAAAGTCGCGTGGCTGCGGCGGACGCTGCGCCACGTAGAATTGCCGCCCACGGACTACCCGGGCCTGGTGCGCAGCGCGGTGGAGCGACGCTGGGGTCTTGCTTCGGAGACCTTCCTTGCCGCACTTGGTCACCGTTGGCGCTATGCGCGCGTCGCCCAGTCCCACACCGCACCCGCCCTTCCGGACCGCTGCTCTTATGCCGGCGACGCCCTCGCCGCCTCACGGGTCGAAGACGCCTGGCTAGCCGGCCGGCACGGCACATGGCTGGAAGCCTTGGACTGGGCACGATGATCATGTTGAAGGAGGACGACCTGGTGCTGTTGGCCGGGCTGGCGCCTCGTGTCCGCCCTTCCTGCGCCGGGCGACCCCGGACTGACCGAACACTACGGCTCGCCTTCGCGGGGGGCGACGCGGCGGATACGCTTCACCCGTTGGACGAACCGGTCCTTGCGGAGGTGCCACAACTGCAGCTTGAGTGCCGCCAGTTCCGAGTCGAGCCGGGCAAACAGCCAGTAGGCAAAGCGCTGCTTCAGCCGTTGCCACCAGGAGCGGCCCTGCTGAAGGGCCTCCCGCGTGATGGGGATTGCACGCTGGGCCAAATCGGCTTCGAACTGCCGCCGCGCGGTGGCCGCCAGCGCGGCGTCCTGAATCCGCAGCATGACCTCGAAGTTGATGCGTAGACTGCGCGGATCGAGGTTCGAGGAACCGACGAATACCCGGTCGTCAATCACGATGACTTTCGCGTGCAGCACCTGGGGTTGGTATTCCCAGATCTCGATGCCCTGGTTCACCAGGCGCCGATACAGCGAACGGGAGGCCAGTTGCATCAACGGGACGTCGCTCTTGCCTGCCAGCAGCACGCGCACCCGCGCCCCGCGGGCCACCGCCTGCGCGAGATGTTGCCGCAAGCGGTGGGAGGGCAGGAAGTAGGCCGAGGTGATCATCACATCGTTCGCGCTCGCCAGATCCTGCCGCAACGCCTCCCGCAACGGATTCCGCCCCAAGCCCGGTTTGATGAAGAGCGCCTCCGCCTGGTCTCCGCCCTCCACACGCACGCGCTGGCGCCAACCGCCCGGCGCGAACTGCCACCGACGGCCCGAGGCCCTCTGCCATTGCCGATCAAACTCCGCCTCCAGCACTCCGGCCACGGGCCCGAGCACGGTCAGCCCACCATCGCGCCAGCCCCTCGAGATCCCGTCGCCCCAATACTCCGGCGCGATGTTGCACCCGCCCACCAATGCCCGGTTGCGGTCCACGATCAATAATTTGCGGTGGTCCCGGAAGGAGAATGACGGCAGACGCAGCTCATTGAACCAACGCATCGCCCCGCCCGCCGCCACCAAGCCATGGAAGTAGTCGCGCCTCAACTGGAACGACCCCACCCGGTCCACCAGCAGCCGCACGCGAACCCCGCGCCGCGCGGCCGCGATCAACGCATCGCGGAACCGCGCCCCAATCCCGGAATCACGGAAGATGAAGGTCTCCATGACCACCGACGACCGCGCGGCCGCGAGGGCGATCAATTTGGCTTCGAGCAGGCTTTGGCCGGTGTCATGCCAGATGAAACGGTGCGCCGCGGCCATAGCGGCACGAGTGTGACGCAAGCCAGGCGGCGCGACAACCGGATAGACGGCGTGCGCAGTCGCATCAACAATTGTCGAACCCAAATCCGCCCGCCGCCTGCGGCTCGGCGAGGGTCGTCATGCCCTCAACGACTTTCGCCAAGTCATCCTCCAGTCGGGAGGACATGCCCTCTTTGCGCAGGCGGCGGCGCAGCGTGTGCTCGTCGGCGTGCTCGAGGGTCGCCGGCATCGCGCGGCCTTGGTGCGATTCGGCTTTGGCAAGCGTTCGGGTTCTCACCTATGCTTGCCCATGTCTCTGAACGCGACCTCCATTGAACCTCCCACCCGCACCCGCGCGATCCTGGGCTTCATCGCCTGGCTCGGCGTGTGTTTTTCCGCGGCGGCGCTTGGCGGCCTGTTCATGCCGGGCGAGTGGTATGCCTCGTTGCAGAAGCCATCGTGGAATCCGCCCGGCTGGGTGTTTGGCCCGGTGTGGACGGCGCTCTACACGATGATGGCGGCGGCCGCGTGGCTGGTGTGGCGGCGCGGCGGCGTCGCCGCGCAACGGCGGCCCCTCGCGTGGTTCCTGGCGCAACTCGCGCTCAACGCGCTTTGGACACCGCTGTTCTTCGGGCTGAAACAGCCGGGCTGGGCCTTCACTGAAATCGTGCTGCTCTGGTTGGCCATCGCGGCGACGCTCATCGCGTTCCGACCCGTGAGCCGTGCGGCCGCCTGGTTGCTTGCGCCTTACCTGGCGTGGGTCAGCTTCGCGGCGACACTCAACTTCACCCTGTGGCGAATGAACTCCTGACCTTGGACGCCTTGGCCGGGTTCACTTCGCCCAGCTCATCAATGTCGGTTGTCTTCACCAGCAGCAGGCGCACAGTGTCCGGCAGCTTGGGTTTCTTCACCGATCCGTGCGGAGGTCACCGATCCGTGCCGCACATACGGACGCCCGTCGTACGTGAACACGTTGTTCTGCCCCGAGACCTCGATGGCGATGACCTGACGCTTAAGTTCCACGGCGCTCATGTGGAAGCAATTGGAGACGTCAGACTGAGGTTCGGCGGCGATGAACCACAGAGGCACAGCGGCACAGAGGGGTCGATGCGGGAGTGACCTGTTCTGGGAGTTTCACGATATATCCCCGGGGGGTTCCTCTCTGTGCCTCCGCGCCTCTGTGGTTCGCTGCCCAGGCGACGCACTTCCCGCCTTGACGGTGAGCAGACGCCTGGGAACGCCGAACCAGGCACTCCGGCCGACGCCGGGGGACGCCGCTGGGCGGATCACGGTGGGCGACACGGCTGACGCGGGATCCGGCCGTCCGGCCGTCAGCCGCAGGCCGATCGATGCGCTGGGCACGTGGCTGCAGGGCTCGTGGGATCCGCGGTTGCTCGGTTACGCCCTCTGGAATCTTCGTCGCAACCCGTAGCCGAGGGCCAACACCCCGAGCACAAGCGGTGCGGCGAGCGGTTCCGGCACCGGGACAAAGCCCGGAGCCAAGTCTGATGAAGTTGAATACCAAAGGTCTCCGTCGAATAGCATTCGCCCATCGACCGGGTTCATCCAGAACGGCGGCAACCAGTCTTGGATGACGACCTCAGTGGGCTGGTCGACACGGACCACCTCGGCCGAGCCCTGGAGCGTCACTCCGATGGGAGCATTGCCGGTGAACCCGAACACAAATTCGCCGTCCTGGGCTCCCGGCAGGGACATGCCCAGCGTAAGGAGCCCGCCTGTTTGCGCGACGGCAGTGAACCCCGTGCCGGCATCGGCGTTGAGGGCGACAGAGAATGGGCCCGCCGGAGGCATCACGCCGCCGAACTGGGTCCCGCCGGACAAATCCGCGTAGATGCCCACCTTCCCGGCGCCGCCCTGTCTGACCAGGGAGGCCGGCGTGGACACGTCAAAGACCGTCAGCGTGTCGCCCGCCGAGGTCATCGTTCCGGGATTCGCGAACGAGAGCGTGAGGTTTGCCCCGGTCAGCGTCTGCTGCCACTTCTCGGTGGTCCGGGTCGCGCGCATGACGCCAACCCATTCCCAAACGTAAGGATAGGCAGGACCCAGCGGGGTTGGAGGCAGCAGCGGGGACCCGTCCAAGTCGGCCCTTCTCTGCCAACTCCCGAAGGGGCCCGTCACTGAGGTCGTTCTCTGCCCCGGTCCACTCATGTCCGGCACGCTGAACACAGCGAACCCCGCGTAGGTTTCCCCGCCGGCCCGGCCGGTCAGGTAGTTCTGGTTGGCAGCGGTATGGTCGCCGCTGCTGCTATAACGTCCGATGTCGACGGCGGGTAGACTGACGTCGAGGGATTGACCGCTGGCGGAAAAGCCGGCCAGCGCGGCGGTTGCGAGTATGCCCCATTTCATACGGCTATTGGCCGCCTGGGGCCATCTCCTGTCAAGCCCGGGGGCGGCAATTCCGCAGGTATCGACTGGGATCGTGGTGCCGTTCTGGCGGACGGCAGAGGTTCGTGCTGCTGGTTTCATAGCTCGTAGTCTCGCATGGAGGGGGTGACATCTACGGTCAGAGGTATGGAAGAATCTGCAGTCGAGCCGGAGGGAGTGGGCCCGGGCGACAACACTGAGGAGCCCCTCATGGCTTAGAAGACGCTCCAGCCCGCCCAGGTGCAACTGGCGAAGCTGGGGCCGCACGACTCGATCCTGATGGACGATCTGGCGCTGGCGGCCATGAAGCGATCCAAGTTCGTCGTCAAGACGTCTTGGGCGGCGGCTGGATCATTGCGGTTGAAGCCGCTCAGGCTGAAGGAGCGGAAGCCCGGACTGAGCAGATCGCAGTGGGTCTGGATCTTCAGTTGTCCCTGCTTGCTGCCGCATGGATTGCGCGATCCCGGGAAGGCCTTGGCCAATCCCCGGCACAGGGCGATGGGGGTGCGATCTCGGATCAGGACGCGTTGGAAGGCGCTCACCAGTCGCGGCCGCAGCGTGTCTCGATCCTTGATCCGCTCGGCCAATACCCATCCGAGGGTTTGCTGCAGCAAAGCCACGGCGCCGTGGGTGAGCCATTCCCACAGCGACTGCTTGGCGACCGTGCCGCCGCCCAGCAGGCCGAGCAAGACGGTCCAGTGGCTCAGCGACCCGACACTCTCCCCGACCAGCAGGATAGCCGACTGCACAAAGGGCAACGGCGTCATCGTCTTGGGCTTGCGTCGCAGGAAGCCCGGTTCCCGCGCACGCGCTTGGACGGACTCCGGGGCCCGCCAGCGCCGCAGTAGATTCAGACAGGCGCGGAGCTCGCCCGACAGCTCCGGCGCGGGCGTGGGCCCCGCCAGTCGAGCGGGCTGGGTGAGCGGACCGAGGTTTGCGGGCCGTGTGAGCGCGGCCCGGACGTGATGGAGCGCGCCGGAAACTTGTGCGCTCCCGTCCTGCCCGTTGGCGTCAGGCCGGAGATGGGATGACTCCGAGGAGTGTTTGCCTCAGGCTCGAGGATCAATGACTCGAGGGTTCCGGCACCTTGACCACCCGGCGCTGCCCAGCCGTGACCTTGACGGTGACACTGCTGACCGCGGTTCCATGGAGGGCCTTCGCGGTGGCCGCCGTCCGCACGTCATCGACAAGGATGACCGGGTGCTCCCCGGGGAAGACCGCCTCCCAAGTCATGTCCGGCCCGGCGTGGTTGACGAGGGTGGTCGTCCGGTTGCGATTCTCGTGTCGGACCAGGATGTCGTTGGACCCCACGGGCACGTGGTCCAGTTCGGCCCACGCGACCTCCGCGGGCAGTCGGCCCAGGGTGGTCACGGCACGGCCAGGCGCATCGGGTTCGATACCCAGGATGCGGGTGGCCAGTTGACTGATGACCGTGAACGACACTTCCGGGTAGCGGGAACGGCTGGCCAGGACGTGTTTGAAATACTGCCAGCCACGCTCGTTCTGGTTCCACGAATAGAAGACGTCGGGCAGGTAGGTCCAGGCTTCGATGTTCGGGCTGGGCTTCGCCTGGAATCGTTCGTGGATGAAATCCAGGTAGGCCGTCGCGCGAGCACCGGGCTCGCACAGCCCGGTGTAGGGAATGAACCAGCTTGTCTCGTAGCCGAATCCCGTGACGGGGCGGCGTCCCGGATCATCGACGCCGATTCGGTAGCGGCCGGCGGCGGCATCATACCAGGTGTCGTTGAAGATACGCTGCAATCCTCTGGCCTTGGCGGCCCACCCCTCGGCACCGGAACGGTCTCCTCGTGCCAAGAGGAACTGCGCGTAGGCTTCGAAGGCCCGCCGCTGCGTGCCCAGGCTGTCCGCGGACTCGGCCAGCACCATGCCCGGCATTTCGTTATAGGTGCAGGCGATGCCCCAACCGGTCCCGGAGCGGCCCTCGACAATGCCGTTTCCGTCCCGATCGTGCGCCGCGACAAAATCGTTCACGGTGCGGGCGTAGAAGCCCTGCAGAACCGGGTCTTCCACCAGGGCCGGATTGGCCGTCCAGCGATACTGTCGATAGGCGCCATGCAGAAGGTCGAACATGCCGGCGGTGTTCCGCCAGAAGTGCTGGTCGTCGCGGTAGTCGCAGGCCATGGGCGTGCCGTCATAGTTGATCTCCCAGAGCGTGAACCAGCCTCGGGCCTCGGTCTGATGCGACGCGAAGCACCGGAGCATGGCGAGGTTCTCCCGGCTCAACCCAAGCAAGGCTGCACCATCGATTTGGTGAACGAAATCCCGCTGACAATACCCGCCCCGGTCCGGCAGCGCCGCCTGATAACAGCCGCCGTTGTCAGGATGCACCTTGCTGAGCGCCGTCCGTTTGGCCCACGCGAAACCATCCGCGAGATCGTCGCTGCTGGAGGTCAGGATGAGTGGGCTGGGGGCGACTGGGGGCTGGGATTCGGCCGTCCGGGGATTGGCCGCCTCGGAGAGCGGACGCATCGAGCGGTCGCCCAGGAGCGTGGCGTAGCTGGCCGGTGCAAGGACGAATTCAGCCTTGCCTCCGCGCACTTCCACACGCCCGGATTCCTCCATTCCCCTCGTTGCGTCCGTAACGAAGCAGCGCAAGGCGCCCACCGATTCGGGCAAGCCCCCCAGCACGACCCGCCGCCGGCCGCCGTTATTGACCAGGTGGACCGCCAGCGACACGCCGTCCGGTTCCCCGAACGCCGCGGCGGTGAGGGCGCGCTGGTCGCTGGCGATCGGAAGGGCGCGCGCTCCAGGAGGCGTCATCCCAAGTTGCTTGAGGTTCCAGAAGCGCTGCGTCGGTTCGAGCGGCCCCGGCTCGCCGTAAACACCCCCTCCCTTCAGCACCGAGTAGTCCGTCGTCAACTGCCACTCCATGATCGTGGCCGGCTGGGCGTGCGCGCAGACCCGGAGGTAGAGATCAATCTCCTGCAATTGGAACCAGGGCTCGAGCCGGACCCCCGGATACTCGTGCAAGTGCGCGTCCGGCCCCGCCTCCGTCGCCAGCAACGGGACGCCCAACCCCCGCGCGGCGTCGGACCATTGGCGCATCGTGTGCTCGGTGCAACCTCGCCAGGTATGGAATCCCACCGCGCCGACGTGAGTGCGTGCTTCCGAATCCGCCAAGGCGGGACGAATGAAATCGAGGGCCGCGGGCGTGCCGTGGGCGGTGTCGCCGAGCAGCATCTTCGTCTTCAGTCCGCTCCGCTTCAATTCGGCGCCCATCGCGCGCACAAACCGGACGTTCTCCTCCGGGGTCTGGCGGACCTCCACGCCGGTCTCCGGCTCGTTCAAAGAAAACAGCATCGCCTCCACGCCGTGGGATTCCTTGAGCAACACGAGATAGTCCGCCAGCGAACGGCAGATGCGCGGCAGTTTCGCCTCGTCGAGCGCGACGCCTCTCGCGCCGGGCGGCGGAGGGACCGGGCTGCGAGCCCAGCGCGGCGGATACCAGGCGCTCACAATCACGGGCAGGCCGCGCCGGGACAAGGTCTGCGCCATGGCCATCGCCTCCCGCACCCGCGCAGGCAGCCGCCCGCCGCGCGCCGTCTCGAGCGGGGACGCGCTTTCGTCCGGGGCCCAATCCGCCCAGGGCATGTCCACGCGCCCCCAGGCGACCCGCAGACGGTCGAGGTTGTACTGAATGACCCCGGGATCGGTCTTGGGAAACTGGAGGCGGAAGTTGCCCCCAATGCCATCGAACGGCTGGCCGGGCTGCGTCGCATCCAGCGTCAACCGAGCCGGCTCCCCATCCGCGACGGTGCTGGCCCTCAACGTCAGCCGCATCGCAACGCGCCCGTCCGGCGGCGCGTCGGGTCCGGCCAGCTTCAAATAGACTTGGTAGGGCGTCGCGTCGTCATCCCGAGCGGCGACGAACTTCTGCGCGACTTTGGGATCATTCAGCGCGGTGGGATGGTCCGAGGCTTCGCGGCGTACGCGCACCTCCACTGCGTTCGTCAGATTGATCTCGATGCGTTGCCGTCGGCCGACGAGGCGCACCGCCTGACCCGTGGCCTGGAGGTAATCCGAGCCGGCACCCGGAGGCCTCGCCGTCAGGACTGTGCGACCACGGTCCTCCCCCGGCAACACCTCGACCGAGCCACGAGCGAACTCGTGCGCCGGGACTTCGAAGCACCAGAAGATCCCGGCTGTCGTTAACCCGGCCGGCACCGTGGCTTCGATCTCGAGCTCGGCCTCGCCGACGGCGCGTTCCTGCGCGCTCACGGTGAAGTTCAGGTTCTCGATGCTCGAAGTCACCCTGCGCCGGTCGCCGGTGCGGGAGTACTCCGGCCGCTGGAGGTACTTCACGGCGGAACTGAAGCCCGACCAGTCCGGACGGACGACGCGGAGGCCGCCCTCGAACTCGATCCATTCGCCATCAACGCGCATCCCCGCCACCGTGCCCCACGGCCTCAGGATGGTCTGGTTTCCTGGCGCTCCCGTCACTTGGACCACGCCGGGCGCGGCTTCCGGGCGATCGCTCGGCGGAGCGGCGGCCGCGAGCCGCGGCAGGACGGAAGCGACCGACACCAGTGTCAGCAGAGCGGTCGCCAAACCCGGGGACAGCATTCGTTTCATTCCGAGTGCGAGGGTAACGACGCAGTGGGATTTCATGTGAAGCATCGCGTCCGGCGAGGGCTCAGGGCCTGTGCAACCATCACTTCCGATTTATGCACAGACCCCAAGAAGTCAGGGCGTTGGTGGAGTTTGCAGCCGGTTCCAGCGGCGGAAGCCGCAGGTCATGCGGCGTCCGCGTGCTTCGACCAGCAGTCGCTCGCGGCCGCGGGCCTGCGGCAGGCACGGTGACGAACGTCTCGGCCGCAGGTGGCGTTGCGGCCCTCACGACGAGCAGGCCAATCCCACCGCGGAGATCTACCCGTTGGCGGTGCCTCATAGAGTGTCGCTCTTCATGGTTTTCACCTCGCCCTGCACGCGCACTTTGACCGCTCGGCTCTCCTGCGCGGCGACCTCGGCTTTCTTCCCCTGCTTCTCCAGCGCGCGGGCCTCGATCCACAGCGAACGGCTCTCGTTGCCAAGCGCGCGCATTCTGGGCAGCGCCTTCACCGCGCCGGCGCGCTGATACTCACGCGGCTGCCCCGTCCAAAGCGTGCCCTCGTTGAACTGGATATGCTCGTGGGTCACGCCCCCGAAGACCATCGCGCCGAGCCGGCCGTTGCCCACGGGCAGCGCCTCTTCCCATTGGGCGGCGGGCTTCGCGTACCAAAGCGTCAGAGGTTCCGCCGTCGGGATCGCTGCCGATGACGCCAGCGCCGTGACGCAGGCGAGGACAAGAGGGAGCGCTCGGCGCACGTTGTTCGCCAACGAGGCGCACCGCGGGGCGGCGCAGGGGAATGGAGCGGTTGTGTTCATGGTTGGTTCGGCGATGGGGGCACAAGCGATCGGGTGCGCTCACTGACGACGCAGCCACAGCGAGGCGCGGTCGAACCAGGCCTTGCCGTGCCGGGCGCGCAGTTCGAGGGAAGGGGACAGAGTCGGAGACCGTGGCGGTCGGGCCCGACGTTGCGGCCGGCGCCCCGGTCGCGGGCAACGACAAGACGATGGTGACGAGGAGTCGCACCTGCACGCGGAACGGCTTCATGCCGGCGATCTTCCGCCACGCGCCCGCCGAAAACCAGCGCCGAGTCGCGGGTCTCGGGCATGCGGCCCGCGCGCCTCCTGAATAGCCCGAGGCGCCTGGCGTCCAAACGGGCGGTTGGCTCGGCTATGAAACTCCCGGATTCCCACCATCACCCCAGGCAGGAGGGCAACCTCGCCCCCGGGCCGCGAGTCCTCCGCCTGCTCGAGGACAAATCGCACGACCGCCCCGGCACCGCCGCCGCCACACTGGACTTTCGCCGCCGCTTGCGGCAGCTTCGACCCCGTCTCGAATGGTCATGAATACTCCTTGCTCCCTCACCCTGGTCCCCCTCGCCAGCCTCCTCCTCGCCGGCCTCCTCGCCGGCTGCACCTCCCCCGGCGTCAAAAACCCCTCCGGCACCGGCGTCACCCAAATGCGACCCGATGAACAAGGCTTCGTCGCCGGCACCGGCGTCGAGTCCCAGGACCTCGTCAGCGTGGCCGAAAAAATGGCCCGCGGCATCCTCGGCACCCCCGCCGTCCAGACGGCCGCCTTCCCACCCGTGGTCGTGCTCGACCCCGTGGAAAACGAAACCCGCTTTCCCATCAACAAGGACATGTTCCTAACCCGCATCCGGGTCGCCCTCAACTCCAAGGCCGCCGGCAAAGTCCAGTTCCTCGCCCGCGACCGCATGGCGGCCCTCGAAAGGGAACGCGCCCTGAAACAGAGCGGCCAAGTCACCACCCCCACGGACCCCACCAAGGTCGAATTCAAGGGCGCCGACTACTTCCTCACCGGCAAACTCTCCGGCCTCACCACCCGCACCGCGGCCGGCACGAGCGATTACATCCTCTATTCCTTCCAGCTCATCGACGCCCGCACCAGCGTCATCGTCTGGGAAGACTTCGCCGAGATCAAGAAGCAGGGCCTGGAAGACGCCTCCTATCGCTAAGCGACGCGGTGCCGCGCCGCTCCACCCCGCATGGAAGCCCTCGGTCGTCAACCCCGCCGCGGCCCCCGCCCCGCTCCCCCTGGGCGCGAGGCCCCGCCCCCAGCACCCGCTCCTCCTCGCGCCCAGGTGCTCGGCGCCTGGGGCGGCCTCCTGTTCCTCCTGCTCACCGGATGTGCCTCCACCAACTCCACCGGCAGCACCCCCAACCCGCCCGCCCGGGACCGCGTCCTCCTCGAGTACCGCCAGGCCCTCTCCGCCCTGCGCCAAGGCCACTACGCCGCCGCCAAACAAGACCTCGATAGCGCCCTCCTCACCCTCAGCGGCATCTTCGGCCCCCACAAGGACGCCCGCCAGGCCCGCAGCATGTTCCGCAAGGAAGCCAAAAAGACGTTCATCGGCGAACCTTACGAACGCGTCATGGCCTACTTCTACCGCGGCATCCTCTACTGGATGGACGGCGAACCCGACAACGCCCGCGCCTGCTTCCGCAGCGCCCAGATCCAGGACGCCGACGCCGAACAGAAGGAATACGCCAGCGATTGGGTCCTGCTCGATTACCTCGACGGCCTGGCCACCGCCAAACTGGCCGGAGACGGCCGCGAGGCGTGGCGCCGGGCCCAGGCCGTCAGCCGCCACGGCCAACCCCCGCCCTACGACCCCGCCGCCAATGTCCTCTTCTTCGTCGAATACGGCCAAGGCCCCACCAAGTTCGCCGCCGGCCAATACCGCGAACAACTCCGCTTCCAACCCGGCCACTCCCCAGTCAGCGCCGTCCGCCTCACCGTCGCCGGCCAGACCCTCCGCCTGGAAGGCTACGACAACCTCTCCTTCCAAGCCACCACCCGCGGCGGCCGGGTCATGGACCATGTCCTCGGCAACAAAGCCGTCTTCAAGGCAACCACCGACACCGTCGGCAACGTCGCCCTCGTCAGCGGCGCCATCCTGGCCACCCAGCAAAACCAACAAAGCGCCGTGGACGAAGTCGGCGCGGGCCTCCTCATCTTCGGCCTGGCCAGCAAACTCATCAGCGCCGCCACCACCCCGCAGGCCGATACCCGAGCCTGGGACACCCTGCCGGAATGGCTCACCTTCGCGGCCGTCCGCGTCCCCACCGGCACCCATCCCGCCACCCTCGAATTCCTCGGCCCCGGGAACGCCCCGCTCCCACACCTCACCCGCTCCTACCAACTCAATATCCCGGAATACAGCCGGGACCTCGTCGTGTTCGTCAGCGACCGCACCCAATAACCCACGCCCTGCCCCACCATGAAAACCTACCCCACCCTCTGCGCGGCCACGGCCGCTCTCGCCCTCCTGGCCAGCCCGGGCTGCAAATCCCACCCGGACGATATCTCCGCCCACGAAGGCGGCGCCTACGCCCCCCGCAACGCCACCCGCAAGGACCTCGAAAACCGCATCCCCTTCGTCCTCCTCGACCCCGCCGCCCAACGCTCGGTCACCTGCTCCGGCGTCCAGCAGCGAACGCTCCCCGACGGCCGCCTCGAGGTGGCCGCCCACGTTCGGAACCGCCTGGATCGACGCATCGAGGTCCAAATCAACTGCGAATTCAAGGACGACCAGGGGTTCGTCGTCGACTCCACCCCGTTCCAAACCCTCATCCTCAGCGAGAAGGCCCAGGAAGACGTCCGCTTCACCTCCCTGAACAACCAGGCCAAACGCTTCACCATCCGCGTCCGCCAAGCCCGCTAATCTCCCCATGCCGCCAGCCGCGCAGCCCCCACCCCCCTCCCTTCCCCGCCGCGCCCCAACCCCCGTCCCGCAGCGTGGCGAGCCCGCCTGAGCCGCGGTCCCCACCCGCGATGCCCACGCTCCTGGATAAAATCGAAGCCGAAGCCGCCGAGGCCCTCACGCTGCCCGAACGGCAACGCCCCGGCCAGGAGCTGGCCCGCTACAAGCAATTCCTCAAACGCCAGGCCGCGCGGCTCAAGATGCTCCATCGCGCCGGCGGCGGGGGCCGCGAATTGTGCCAGGCCCGCGCCGCCGTCCTCGACGCCCTCCACCGCCGACTCCTCGACGCGGTGCTCCAATCCCTCCCCCCGGAAGCCGTCCGCCAAACCCGCTTCGCGCTCATCGCCATCGGCGGCTACGGACGCGGTGAACTCAACCCCCACAGCGACCTCGACATCATGTTCCTCCACGAGGGCGAGTCGATGCAGGTCGGACGGGGAAAACTGCCGCCCCTCCTGGACGCCCTCCTCAACCCAGGCGGCCTCCTCTACACCCTCTACGACATCAACCTCAAGGTCGGCAGCTCCCTGCGCAACCTCGATGACGTCGTCCGCATCGCCAACACGGACATGCAGACCAAGACCTCCCTGCTCGAGGCTCGGTTGGTGGCCGGGAACGAAGCCCTCTTCAAGCGGATGCAGGCCGTCCTCCTCGCCCGCTGCATCCGCGGTCAGGAAGACGCCTACATCCAGGAACGCCTGGCCGATCAAGCCGCCCGCCGCGCCCGCTTCGGCAACTCCGCCTGCATGCAGGAACCCAACATCAAGAACGGCTGCGGCGGCCTGCGCGATTACCAAAACCTCCTCTGGATGGCCTATGTCAAATACCGCACCCTCTCCCTCGCCGACCTCCGCGCACGCGGCCTCCTGAACGAAACCGAACGGAAACAACTCGACGCCGCCTACGATTTCCTCCACCGCGTCCGCACCGAATTGCATTACCACTGCGGACGCGCCATGGATGCGCTCCAGCGCAACCTGCAGCCGGCCGTGGCCTACAACCTCGGCTACCAGGACCGGGCCCCCGTCCGACGCCTCGAGCGGTTCATGCGGGATCTCTACCTCCATACGCGCACCATCGACCTGCTCACCCGCACCCTCGAACAGCGCATGGCCCTCCTGCCCCACCCCTCCCGACGTCTACCCTGGCTGCGCGACCTCCTCCACCAAGGCCAACTGCGCATGCGCTACCAAGTGCACGACGGCTTCCGCATGGGACGCGGCTTCATCCAGGCCACCACCCCAGGCCTCTTCCGCGCCCAACCGCAGCGGCTCATGAAGGCCTTCCTCTACGCCCAACAGCGGGCCCTCCTCCTCCACCCCGACCTCGTCCACCTCCTGCGCAGCCACCTCGACCTCGTCGACCGCAGCTTCCGCAGCGACCCTCATGTCCGCGCCACCTTCCTCGAAATCCTCGGCCAGCGCGGCACCGTCGCCGCCACCCTCCGGTCCATGCACGACGTCGGCTTCCTCGGACGTTACCTGCCCGAGTTCGGCCGCCTCACCTGCCTCGTCCAACACGAGTTCTTCCACCGCTACACCACCGACGAGCACACCCTCGTCTGCCTCGAAAAACTCGACCAACTCTGGGAAACCAAAGACCCCGCCCGCCAACCCTACGAGGAACTCCTCCGCGCCGTCGAACGCCCCTTCGTCCTCTACCTGGCGCTCCTCCTCCACGACGCCGGCAAGGCCCGCGCAGGCCGCAGCCACGCCCAGGCAGGAGGCGACCTCGCCCTCCGCGCAGCCCGCCGGCTCGGACTCGATGCCAACACCATCATGCCCCTCCGCCTGCTCGTCGAGGAACACCTGCTCATGGTCGACATCTCCCAACGCCACGACCTCGACGACCCCGGCGTGATCGAGAGCTTCGTCCGCCGCATCCCCTCTCTCGATACCCTCCACATGCTCACCCTCATGTCCTACGCCGACTCCCTCGGAACCAGCGAGCAGCTCTGGAACGGATTCAAGGACACCTGCCTCTGGACCCTCTTCCACAAGGCCCGCCATCGACTCCTCCAAGGCCCCGAACCCGAACGCGAAGTGGCGCGCGAACGCGAAACCCTCCTGGCCGACGTCCGCCGCCTCGTCCCCCGCACCTTCCGCGACGACGAACTCGAAGCCCACCTCGCCTCCCTCCCCCCGCGCTACGCCCATATCCACAACGCCCGCCAGGTCGCCCACCACCTCTCCCTCGTCCACCGCTTCCTCCATCGCCAAATCGCCGAACGCGACCAAGCCCTTGAACCCGTCATCGACTGGATCGATGAACCCGACCGCGGCTGCGCCCGCGTCCTCGTCTGCACCTGGGACCGCGCCCGCCTCTTCAGCAAGATCGCCGGCTCCCTCACCGCCGCCGGCCTCAACATCCTCGGCGCCCAGATCTTCAGCCGCACCGACGGCATCATCATCGACTCCTTCGACGTCCTCGATGCGCGCACCGGCCTCATCCCCTCCAAATCCGAACGGCACCGCTTCGACGAACACCTCACCGCCATCCTCACCAACCGCCTCGACCTCCCCACCCTCCTCGCCCGCCACCCGCCCGCCCGCCCCCTCATCCCCAACCCCTACGGCGAACAACTCCCCATCCGCATCCGCTTCGACAACGATCGCTCCGCTACCCGCACGGTCATCGACCTCGAATGCGAAGACCACGTCGGCCTCCTCCACGCCATCTCCTCCGTCCTCGCCGAACAGGATCTCGACCTCGGCGTCGCCAAAATCTGCACGGAAAAAGGCGCCGCCGCGGACTCGTTCTACGTCAACGAAAAAGACGGCCGCAAAGTCACCTCGCCCGAACGCCAACTCCGCATCGAACGCCAACTCCGTGCCGCCCTCGCCGCCCTCGGCCAACCCCAGCCCCGCTCACCCCAAGGCCCCCCACCACCATCACTCCCCGCCTAAGGGTCTGTGCAAAAACAACTTCCGATTTTGCTGGAGGCGATTTTGGCTTC
>CAZVRY010000074.1:0-26029 GCA_964629545.1 uncultured Verrucomicrobiota bacterium
GGGGGGGGGGGGGGGGGGGGGGGGGGGGGGGGGGGGGGGGGGGGGGGGGCCGGCGGGGGCACCGTGGACCGAGGAGGTCTGGTTGAGCCCCGGGGTGCGAGGTGCGGGGCGGTGGTTGGCCGGCCAGGCGTTGGTGACGTTTGCGGTGGGGCAAGAGGCGGCCCCGTTCCGGAGGGCTGGACGGTTGGGATGGCGCGGGGAGGTGTTGGTGACGGGGATGGGGGCGGAGAATGCGCGGAGGGGGGTGGTCGACGCCTTGCGCCGGGGGCGGCCCTCGGTGGTGTTGACGTGTGGTTTCGCTGGGGGGTTGGATCCGTCGCTGCGGTTTGGGGAAGTGGTGTACGAAGGGGGTGCGGGATTTGGGGGCGGGCGACGGTTCGAGGAGTTGGGGGTCCACGCGGTGCGGTTCCACCTGGCGTCGAGAGTTGCGACGACGGCGGTGGAGAAGCGCGCGTTGCGGTTGGCGACCGGGGCGGACGCAGTGGAGATGGAGTCGGGGGTGATTTTGGGTATCTGCGCGGCGGAGGGGATTCCGGCGGCGGCGGTTCGGGTGATCTCGGATAGTGCGGAGGAGGATTTGCCGGTGGATTTCAACCGGTTTCTGCGGGCCGATGGGAGTTTGGCGTTGGGTGCGTTGGTGGGGGCGGCGGTTCGGTCTCCTGCGTTAGTGGGCCGTTTGTGGGCGTTGCAGGGGAGGACGCGGCGGGCCGCGGAGCGGTTGGGGGAGGTATTGGCGGCTTGGTTTCGCGTTGGGGGAGGGGCTGAGGGAGGTTAGAGGTCCTGGTAGCGGGTGAGTTGGATGCCGAGTTGGCGGGTGAGGTCCCGGACGTGGGGGCTAAGGAGGGCTTGGGTTTCGTGGGGGAGTTGGGCGGAGGGGTGGCAATAGAGTTCGGAGCATCCTGGGGGCAGGCGGGGGAGGAGGCGCAGGAGGTAGGGTTCGTCGACGCGGCCGTCTTGGAGGAGGCCGAAGACGGCGCGGGTATGTTTGAGTCCGTGGCGGGCGAGGGTGGGGCGGGAGCGGGAGGTGAGGAACCAGAAGAGGAGAGCGTGGGTGGTTCGGTAGGCAGGGCGGCCGCAGGCGAGGCGGAGGTTGAGCCAGAGGGGGTCGCGGGTGAGGCGGAGGGCTTTGATGTTCCAATCCTGGGCGTGGCGGGTGAGGAGGCGGAGGATGGTGGGGTGGAGGTGGAGGTGGAGGTGGCCGTTGACGTGGTCGAGGGGGAGGCCGGTTTGGTGGAAGCGTTGGAATTGGGCGTGGATTTCGTGGCGGAGTTGGGTGCGGAGGCGTGGGCGGAAGTAGTAGAGGAGGCCGGCCCAAGCGGGGTGGTGGCGGAAGGCGTAGCGGTTATCGACGAGGCCTGGGATTTCGGTTGGTTTGAGGGTGGAGCGTCCGCGGACGAGGGTGAGGTGGAGTCCGACGCCGAGGGTGGGGCATTGTTGGGCGAGGCGGACGGCGTGGTCAGCGGCGGGTGCGTTGACCATGAGGCTGGCGGAGGTGAGGATCCCGTGCTGGTGGGCGCGTAGGACGGCCTCGTTGAGGTCGTGGGAGCGGCCGAAGTCGTCGGCGTTGACGATGAGGCGGCGTTGGGGATCAGGGCGTGCCATAGGTGGGCACGAAAGAACCGGTGCGGAGGCGGATCCAGGCCCGGGCGATGAGGGCGAGTTTTTGGAGTTTGCCGACGCGGACGGGGCGGGGGCCGAGGGTATGGAATCGGCGGGTTTCGAGTTTGCGGAGGAGTTGCCAGTAGACGCTGCCCATGAGTTCGGCGGTTGCCATGGCGGAGCGGTCCTCTGGGGGGAGGGTTTGGCGGGCGAGTTGGTAGAAGTGGCGGGCCCGGCGGGCGACGGCGGCGGCGGCGGCGGCGAAGGGTTCGGTGTAGCGGAACTGGAGGAGGTCGTCTTCGCGGGCGCCGTGGCGGGCGAGTTCTTCTTGGGGAAGGTAGATGCGGCCGCGTTCGGCGTCGTTCCGGACGTCGCGGAGGATATTGGTGAGTTGGAGGGCTTTACCGAGGTAGATGGCGTAGTCTTGGGAGGCTGGGTGAGAGTAGCCGAAGATGCGGATGCTGAGGAGGCCGACGACGGAGGCGACGCGGTAGCAGTACTGTTCGAGGTCCTGGTAGGTGGGGTAGCGTTGGACGTGGAGATCGGCTTCGACGCCTTGGAGGAGTTCGTCGAAGAGTTGGAAGGGGAGGTGGTGGGTCCGGATGGCGGGGAGGAGTTCTTGGCAGACCGGGAAGGTGGGGGAGCCGCCGTGGCAGGCAGTCCGGATCTCGTCGCGCCAGCGGTCGAGGGACGCTTGGCGTTCGGCGAGGGGGCGGGAGAGTTCGTCGGCGACGTCATCGACCTCGCGGCAGAAGGCGTAGAGGGCGGCCATACTGGCGCGGCGGTCGCTGGGGAGGAGGATGAAGGCGAGCGCGAGGTTGGAGGCGCTTTGGCGGGTGATGGACTGGCTGACCTCTCCGCTCACGGTTGGGGCGGAGGCGTTTCGGAGCGCACGGGGGGCAGGCCGCCGGTTTCGGCGAGGGTGGGGTTGCGTCCGCGGTGTTCGCGTCGGCGGTGGCGGCGGCGGCGGTGGCGGTTGTCGCCATCGTTATCGGCGCGTTCGCGGTCGCGCTGGGTGGGGACTTTGAGCGTGTTGTAGCGGCGGTCCTCGCGTTTACGGACGAAGACGGCCCAGAGGACGATGAGGATGACGAGGCCGAGGACGGCGGCGAGGATGGAGACGGTATCGGAGAGGAAGAAGCTGGGGCCTCCGCCGGCGGGTCCCGAGGGGGGGGAGGGGAGGTCTCCGAGGGCAGCGAGCAGGTAGGGGGAGGGGGTCATCGGGGGGCATCTTTGGCGGCGGGGGTTTCGTCGTCGACGCCGGAGTCGGGGGTGATGTTGAGGCGTTGCATGCGGTAGCGGAGGGCGTGGCGGCTGATTCTCAGTTCATCGGCGGTCTTGGTCAGGCTGTAGTGGTGTTGTTCCAACGTCGCGATGATTAGGTCTCGCTCAAACTGTGTCAACGCTTCGTCCAGGGAGTTGGCGGGGACAGGGGAGTCGGGTTCGGACTTGCGGAGGCGGGTTTCGAGGCGGAAGTCCGGGAGGCTGGAGGGTTGGATTTCGTGGGTCGCTTCGAGGATGACGGCGCGTTCGATGACGTTACGGAGTTCGCGGACATTGCCTGGCCAGTGGTGGGCGCGGAGGGCGAGGCGAGCGGAGGGGGAGAGGGAGCGGATGGGTTTACTCATGGCGAGGGTGAACTGGCCGAGGAAGTAATCGGCGAGGAGGAGGATATCGTCGCCGCGTTCGCGGAGGGGTGGGGGGCGGAATTGGACGACGTTGAGTCGGTGGAAGAGGTCTTCGCGGAACTGATTGAGTCGGATGGCTTCGATGATATCGCGGTTGGTGGCGGCGATGAGGCGTACATCGACGTGAAGTTCCTGGTTTCCGCCGACGCGCGTGAAGGTGCCGTCTTCGAGGAAGCGGAGGAGTTTGGCCTGGAGGGGGCGGCTCATGTCGCCGATTTCGTCCAGGAAGATGGTGCCGCCGTCGGCTTCTTCGACGCGGCCGGGTTTTTGGCGGAGGGCGCCGGTGAAGGCGCCGCGTTCGTGTCCGAAGAGTTCACTTTCGAGGAGGGTTTCGGGGATCGCGGCGCAGTTGATGCGGACGTATTGGCCGTCGCGGCGTTGGCTGAGGGAATGGAGGGCGCCGGCGATGAGTTCTTTGCCGGTGCCGGATTCGCCGAGGATGAGGACGGTGGCGTTGGTGGGGGCGACGGTCCGGATGAGGTGGCGGAGGTCGAGGATATTGGGGGAGTCGCCGATGATTTGTTCGATGCGGTAAGTATCGTCGGCGCGGGCGCGGAGGGCGGCGTTTTCCTGGAGGAGGCGGTGGCGTTCGGCGCAGCGGGCGACGGCGTGGAGGAGTTCTTCGGGGGCGAAGGGTTTGGCGAGGTAATCGATGGCGCCGGCTTTGATGGCTTCGACCGCCAGTTTGGGGGTGGCGTAGGCGGTGATCATGAGGATGGGGAGGGAGGGCCAGCGTTGGCGGACGTGGCTGAGGAACTCGTAGCCGCTCATGCCGGAGAGGCGGGCATCGGTAATGACCATGAAGAAGTCTTCCTGTTCGAGGAGGCGGAGGGCTTCTTCGGCGGACTCGACCGCGCGGACCTGGTAATGTTCGTCGGTCATGACGGTTTCGAGGGACAGGCGCATATTGCGCTCGTCGTCGACGATGAGGAGGGGAGGCAGGTTAGAGGTCATTTACGGAGGCGCATGAGGCTGCGGGCGGGGAAATGTAGGAGGAAGCGGCAGCCGTTTCCAAGTGCGGATTCGACGCGGACGGTGCCGCCGTAGAGTTCGATATTGTGTTTGACGATGGAGAGGCCGAGGCCGGTGCCTTTTTCCTTGGTGGTGAAGTAGGGTTCGAAGATTTTGTCTTGGAGGTGGGGGGGGATGCCGGGGCCGGTGTCTTCGACTTCGACGACGGCGGAGTAGTTATCGCCGTAGCGGGTGCGGATGCGGAGGGTGCCGTGGCCGTTCATGGCTTCGCGGGCATTTTGGAACAGGTTGACGAAGATTTCGCTGAGGTGGTTACGGAGGGCGAGGAGGGGGGGCAGGACGGTGGTGTAGTCGCGTTCGATGGTGACCTCGAAGCGGACGGCTGGGGGGAAGACGAGGCGGAGGGCGCGTTCGAGTTCATCCTGGAGGTCGAGTTTTTCGACGCGGCCTTCGACGAGGCGCGCATAGCCCATGAGCTCGGTGATAATGCGGTCGGAGCGTTCGACTTCTTCGCGGATGATCTGGATTTGTTGGGTGATGGTTTTGCCTTCGCGGACGGTGCGTTGGAGGGTGAAGGCGGCGTTATTGATGATGCCGAGGGGGTTTTTGAGTTGGTGGGCGATTTCGGCGGCGAGGCGGCCGGCGGCCTGGAGTTGTTCTTGCTGGCGGGAGAACTCCTGGGCTTCCTCTTCTTTTTGGCGTTCGCGGTCGAAGAGGACCTGGAGGCCATAGCAGCAGGCGGAGAGGAGGACGAGCACGATGATGCGGAGGATGAAGGGTTCGGCGGGGTTTTCTTCGATCCAATCCTGCTCGGACTTGATGAGGGTGGTATCGAGGAGGCCGGCCATGGTATAGCTGGCGCAGACGGTGACATTGAGGGCGAGTTGGGTGGTGGCGATGGGGATGCTGACGACGTTGCGGAAGATGAGGCCGAGGTAGAGCCAGTAGAGGCCGCTATCGAAGCCGCCGGTGACGAGGGTCACGGCCGAGAGGAAGAGGGCGTCGATGAAGGCCATGACGAAGACGGATTCCTGGACGACGCGGAAGGGGAGTTGTTCGAGGCCGGCGAGGAGGATGGCGACGGCGACGTTGACGACGAGGTAGATGAGGAAGAAGAGGCGGACGGTCAGGAGGACGGCTTCTGGTTGGCTGGTGACCTCGTCGTACCAGTTGGAGATGAGGAGGTAATAGAAGAGGATGACGAGGGAGAGGGCCTTGGCTGGGAGGACAAGGTTGCGCTCCATGGAGCGCAGGCGTTTGAGTTGGAGAGGGGTATCGGGTTCCTCGACGCTGAGGAGGGACGGCAATCTCTTGAGGGCGGTCCAGGCGGAGGAGACGTTCATGGCAGCGATCCAGCCGGGCGACGGCAGGTCGCCCGCGGGGCTACGAGAGCAATTCCAATGCCCGGCGGGCGATCTGGGAGACGTCCCAGAGGCGGCCGACGCCCTCATAGCCACAGGAGAGGAGGCCGGCGTCGGGACCGAGGAATTCGGCGCCGCGACCTTGGAGGGTGGCGACGTTCGTCTGGGTGGCGGGGTGCTGCCACATTTTACCGTTCATGGCGGGGGCGAGGAGGGTTTTGGCGGAGGGGTTCAGGGCGAGGGCGATGCAGGTGAGGGGATCGTCGGCGAGGCCGTGGGCGAGGCGGGCGATGACGTGGGCGGTGGCTGGGGCGACGAGGAGGAGGCGGGCGGCGTCGGCCAATTCGATGTGGCGGGGCATCCAGGAGTCATCGGGCTCGAACAGTTCGGTGAGGACGGGGTTGCGGGAGAGGGTGCGGAAGGGGATGGGGCTAACGAACCGTTGGGCGGCGGGGGTCATGACCACACGGACGTCGGCGCCGCCTTTGACGAGGAGGCTGGCGAGGTCGATGGCTTTATGGGCGGCGATGGATCCGGTGACGCCGAGGATGACCGTGGGGGCGGGGGTCATGAGGCTTCGAGGGGAGGTGGGTTGCGGGAGGGGCGGAGGTGTTCGGCTTCGAGGATGACCTGCATGCGGCGGAGGTCTTCGTCGATGCTGGCGCTGACGACGAGGTAATCGAAGTGGCGCCAGTGGGCGAGTTCGCCTCGGGCGGCGGCGAGGCGTCGGGCGATGGTTTCCGGGGAGTCGGTGCCTCGTTGGAGGAGGCGTTGGTGGAGGATGTGGAGGGAAGGGGGAGCAAGGAAGATGGTGACGAGGGCTTGGGCGAGGAGGGGGTCGTTCCGGGTGTGGGCGCGGAGGGTGGCGGCGCCCTGGACATCGACGTTGAGGAGGACGTCGTGGGAGGCGCGCCAGTGGCGGGTGAGTTCGGCGCGTTGGAGGCCGTAGAGGTTGCCGTGGACGAGGGCGTGTTCGAGGAATTCGCCGGCGGCGAGGCCTGCTTCGAAGCGTGGGCGGGTGAGGAAATGGTAGTCGACGCCGTCGCGTTCGCCTGGGCGCGGGGGTCGGGTGGTGCTGGTGATGGCGCGGACGAGGTTGGGGTGGGCGGCGAGGAGTCGCTGGCAGACGGTGGTCTTGCCGGCGCCGGAGGGGGCGGAGATGAGGACGAGGAGGTTCGAGGGGGGGTGATCGGGCATGGGCGTTACTCGACGTTTTGGACTTGTTCGCGGAATTTCTCCAATTCGGTCTTGAGGACAACGACTTCGCGGGAGATGGCGGCGTCGTTGGCCTTGGCGCCGAGGGTGTTGACTTCGCGGTTCATTTCCTGGGCGAGGAAGTCGAGGGTGCGGCCGACGGGTTCGTCGGATTTGAGGCAGTCGTCGAACTGGCGGAAATGGCTCTCGAGTCGGGTCAGTTCTTCAGAGAGATCCGAGCGATCGGCGAAGAAGACGATTTCCTTGAGCAGGCGTTCGTCGTCGGCGGGGGTGAGGGGGAGTCCGGCGTTGCGGATACGTTCGCCGAGTTGTTGTCGGTAGCGTTGGAGGACGGCAGGGGCGAGGGTGTGGATACGGCGGACGGTTGCGCGGAGGACGCGGATACGGCCTTTGAGATCGTGAGCGAGGTGTTTGCCCTCGCGTTCGCGCATGCGGAGGAGGCGGGAGAGGGCTTGGGAGAGGGCCTGTTGGACGGCGGGCCAGAACCGCTCGGGGTCGGCGGATTGT
The DNA here is from genome assembly GCA_964629545.1 of uncultured Verrucomicrobiota bacterium. Taxonomy (GTDB): domain Bacteria; phylum Verrucomicrobiota; class Verrucomicrobiia; order Limisphaerales; family CAZVRY01; genus CAZVRY01. Next base: position 7,343 of record CAZVRY010000074.1, read on the forward strand.
TCGTCGGCCTGGAGGACACCAGGGGCGCGGAGGAGGGCATCGAGCGTGAGGGGTTCCTCGATGTTCAGTTCGCGGGCGAGGCGGCGGAGCTCTTTGGCGTAGGCGCGGGCCAGGGGCACGTCGAGACCGAGGGCGCGCGAGGAGTCGCCGGTGGCGGCGTGGAGTTTGAGCCGGGCAGAGACGCGGCCGCGGGCGATCACGCGGTTGATGGCATCGCGGACTTGGGGTTCGAGGCTTTCGAGTTCGCGGGGCAGGAAGATCGCGATTTCGGCTTGGCGGCGGTTCACGGAGCTGAGCTCGGCCGTCACTTTGAAACCACCTCCGGCGCCCTCGCCCCGGCCGTACCCGGTCATCGACTTCATCGTGGGCGGACTATGGTGGAGGGCGGCAGGGCAAGCGACACTTTTTTGGAAACGGGGGCGGACCTTGTGACGCGCTTGGGGATCATGAACCTGGGCCGTGGGGGGCGAGCGCATGCGCGAGCCGTCCAGGGCGTATGACATCGCGGCTCGTCGGCAGCCTCGCCCCACCGACGGTGACTGGGGGCGGGTTCAGGGGGCGTTGGAATGCGCTTGCGGGGTGGGGCGATTGGCTCTGGAATGGGGGCATGAAGCTGCGACTTACTTGGCTCTGGGCGATGGGCATGGTGTTGGGGGTTGGGCAGGCGGCGGAGGGGATTCGGGTGGGACTGATTGGGCTGGACACCTCGCACGTCACGGCGTTCACCAAGCTCCTGAACGATCCGTCGGACAAGCATCATGTGCCAGGGGCGCGGGTGGTGGCGGCCTACAAGGGGGGGAGTCCGGACATTGAGTCGAGCTGGTCCCGGGTGGATGGGTATACGAAGGAGCTGACGGAGAAGTGGGGGGTGAAGCTTTACGACACGATCGAGGAGATGTGCGCACAGGTGGATGCCGTGATGTTGGAGAGCGTGGATGGACGTCCGCATTTGGTGCAGGCCCGGCCGGTGATCGCGGCGGGCAAGCCGCTTTACATCGACAAGCCGATGGCGGGTTCGCTGCGGGATGTGGTTGAGATTTTCCGTTTGGCGAAGGCGGCGGGGGTGCCGGTGTTCAGCTCCTCGTCGCTGCGCTATGGGAAGGGCACGCAAGCGGTGCGGCAGGGATCGATCGGGCGGGTGACGCGCGCGGAGACGACCAGCCCATGTCACCTGGAGCCGCATCATCCGGATCTCTTTTGGTATGGGGTGCATGGGGTGGAGTCGTTGTTCACGGTGATGGGGACGGGGTGTGAGACGGTGCGGCGCGGGACCACGGCGGAGGGGAAGATCGAGGTAGTGGGGACGTGGCGTGGGGGTCGGACCGGGGTCTTTCGGGAGAACGAGAAGGGATATGACGGCAAGGCGTGGGGGGAGCAGGGGGAGGCGTTGGTGGGGTCCTACGATGGGTATCATCCGCTGGTGGCGGAGGCGGTGAAGTTTTTCCAGACCGGGGTGCCGCCGGTATCGGCGGAGGAGACGCTGGAGGTGTTTGCGTTTATGGAGGGGGCGGACGAGAGCAAGCGGCGTGGGGGCGGGGCTGTAGCGATAGGGGAGTTATTGAAGGCGGCGGGTTGGGAAGGGCGGTAGGGATGAGGCCCAGGGTCGTTTGGGGACGGGTCTGCAGTTGCGAAACCTGGGGAGGCGGGTAGCGTTCGGGGCATGCGTGTTTTGATTGTGGGTTGCGGGTATGTGGGATTGCCCTTGGGCGAGGAGTTGGTTCGGCTGGGCCATGAGGTGGTGGGGGTGTGTCGTTCGGCGGAGCGTGGGCAGGCGGTGACGAGGGCGGGTTTGCGGGCGGTGGTGGCGGACATCACGCGGCCGGTGGATGTGGCTGGGCTTCCGGGGCCGTTCGACTGGGTGGTCAACTGCGCGGCCTCGGGGGGAGGGAGCGCGGCGGATTACCGGCAGGTGTATTTGGAGGGGACCCGGAATTTGCTCGGGGTCATGGCGGACGCGCCTCCGAAGAAGTACGTGTACACGAGCAGCACTGGGGTTTACGGGCAGAACGACGGGATGGGAGTGAAGGAGACGAGCCCGACGGAGCCGGAGGCGGAGACGGCGCGTGTGCTGGTGGAGACGGAGGGGGCTTTAATGGGGGCGTTCCGGGAGAGGGCGTTTCCGGCGGTGATCTTGCGGGTGGCGGGGATTTACGGGCCGGGACGGGGTCATCTTTTCAAGCAATATTTGAGGAACGAGGCTCGGATCTTGGGGAAGGGGGAACGGATCCTGAATATGATTCATCGGGACGACGTAGTGGGGTTGATCCTGGCGGCGCTCAGAAATGGACGGCCGGGGGAGGTCTACAATGCGGTCGATGACGAGCCGGTGGCGGAGATCCACTTTTTCCGGTGGCTGTCCGAGACGTTGGGGAAGTGGTTGCCTCCGTTTGCGGGGGATGGGGAGACGGCGGAGCGGAAGCGTGGGATTACGAACAAGAAGGTGCAGAATCGGAAAGTGAAGGTGGAGCTGGGGTACCAATTCCGGTATCCGACTTTCAGGCAGGGGTATACGGAGGAGATCCGGCGTCTGGATGCAGCGGGGGAATTGGTGATTGAGCCGGAGCCACGATAAGGATCTGGCGTCTGGCTGCAGGGGGTGGGCGGGCGGGGCGACCGTTGCCAGCGGCACGGGGTGAGTCAGCCAAGGCGGAAGGAGATGCGGGCGATGAGGTCGGGGCCGAAGGCGTGTTGGAGGCGAGCGAGGATTTCCTTGGAGCGGTAGCGGACGATTTCGGACAGCCAGACGCTGTGGTCGACGTTGACGAAGAGGGTGCCGCGCCGGAGGCCGGCGGGTTGGGCGTGGGCGACAATGTCAGGATCAAGGAGGTGGTTCCAGACTTTCAGGACTTCGGATTCGGTCTGACGCTGTTCCAGGCCGAGTTTGCGGAGGACGCCCGGCATGATGTCGCTGGCGGCGCGGGTCCGGTTGGCGAGGGCGATTTCCTGGGCGCGGGTGTCGATGCGACGCCATTGGGTGAGGACTTGGCGGCGGGCTTCGGCGGCGAGGGCGGCTTGGCGCTGGCGGGCGTGGGCCAGGGAAAGGGGTGGAGGTGGAGCAGGGGATGGAGGCGGGTTGGCGGGAGCGGGAGTCGGAGCGGGGGCGCGGCGGCGGCGGCGCGCGGATGGTCGTCGAGCAGCCATGAGGTGGGGCGCATGGAGGCTGTGGGTGGGGGAGGCGAGGGAATTGTGGGGTTCGTGGGGCGATGTGATCTGGACAGCGCAGAGAATCTGCTGGACGGCGGATGGGGGGGGGGGATAGTGGTGGAGTTCATGCAATCCATTACCCGACGGCGGTTCTTGGGGTCTGCGGCTTTGGCGGCGTGGGGGGGGGGGGGGGGGGGGCGGGGGGGGCCCGGGGGGGCCCGCGGGGGGGGGGGGGGGCGGGGGGGGGTGCGGGCGGGGGGGGGGCGGGGGGCGCGGCTCGATGTTGGCGGAGAGTTTTGCGGGCCGCGGAGGGGTAGAGTTTGGGCACGTCTGCGACGTGGATCGTCGTCGGGCGGGGGCTTTAGGGAAGCGGATGGCGGGGAAGCAGGGGCGGGAGCCGCGGTTGCAGGGGGACTATCGGGCGTTGTTGGAGGACAAGGGGGTGGACGCGGTGGTGGTGGCGACGCCGGATCACTGGCATGCGCTGCCGGTGATCCATGCGTGTCAGGCAGGGAAGCATGTTTACGTCGAGAAGCCGGCGTCGCTGACCATTTGGGAGGGTCGCCAGATGGTGAAGGCAGCGCGGAAGTATGGGCGGTTGGTGCAGGTGGGGACGCAAGGGCGGAGCGCGTCGTATGTGAGGGCGGCGGTGGAGCTGATTCGTTCCGGGCAGCTTGGGCGGGTGCACCTGTGCAAGGTATTTAACCTGAAGAGTGGCGGGCCGTATCGGAGGCCGGCGAATGTGGCGATGCCTGCCGAGGTGGATTTCGACCGATGGATGGGCCAGGTGGATCCGCGGGGGCACGATGCCAGTGCCTTGTCGGGATGGTATTACTGGTATGATTTCTGTGGGGGCGACACGGGCAACGACGGGATCCACCAGATCGATTTGGCTCGGTATTTGATTGGGAAGGAGACGCCGCGGTCAGTGGTGGCGACGGGGGGGCGTTTGGCGTATCCGGAGGCGGACGGGGACGTGCACGACACGCAGGTGGCGACGTTCGATTTTGGGGATGTGCTGATGACGTTTGAGTTAACGCAGTGGGCGTCGTACATGGACAAGATTCCGATGGAGATCCGGGAGTCGGACGAATTCCCGTATTGGCCGCAATGTGCCACGCGCATCGAGGTTTACGGGACGAAGGCGTGGATGTTACTGGGGCGGCACGGAGGGGGTTGGCAGGTGTATGGGCCAGCGGAGAAACCTGGTCGGGCGGGTCGGTTGCTGGGGGAGCGGTTCGGGCGGTTTCCGGATGGGGAGCATCAGGATAATTTCCTGGGGGCGGTTCGCGGGGAGGGGGAGTTGACGTGTGGGATCGAGGAGGGGCATCGCAGCGCGGTGTTGGCGCACGCGGCGAACATCTCGATGCGGGTGGGGGGAAAGCGCCTGGCCTACGACGGGGTGCGCGAGGAGTTCGTGGGGGAGGCGGAAGCGAACGGGTTCCTGCGGCGTCGCGGGCGTGAGGCCTACGCGGTGCCGGCGGAGGTATAGCGCCGCGGAGGGGCCGGCGGCGCGGGCCGTGGGCGGGGGCGGGGCGGGGGCGGGATTACCGTTGTCGGTCTTCCTCGGCGGATTTGGCGGTGGTGGGGCGGGAGGCGTTGAGGGTGGTGAGGACCTCTTCGGTGATATCGTTTTCGCCGTTGGTGTAGAGGATGACGGGGGTGAAGGCGGTGCTTTCGCCGGCGATGTCGATGACGAGGGTGAAGCCGGCGGCTTTGGCTTTGGCGTCGATGACCTCGCGGATTTTGCGGACGATATTATCGCGCATCCGGCGGGTTTGTTCGCCGAGGGTGTTTTGGGATTGGCGGTCGTATTGTTGGACGCTCTGTTCGATTTCGCGCAGTTCGAGGAGTTTGGTTTCGGCGGTTTTCTTGCGTTTATCGCGTTCCTCGGAGGAGAGGGCGGGGTCATTGGCGCTTTCGACGAGCTTACGGTATTCCTCGTTGGACTTCTGGTAATCGTCGATCATGCCTTGGCGGGCCTTCTTGAAGTCGTTTTGGCGTTCTTTGATTTGGGTATCGGCCTCTTTGGTTTCCCAGTAGCCATCGAAGACCTTTTTGAGGTCGATGATGGCGATTTTGGGTTGGGCGAGGGCGGGGTGGGTGGAGAGGAGTGTGGCGAGGGTGGCGAGGGCAAGCCAGGAGAGGAGGGAGCGGGGCAGGAGTGAGGTTTTCATGGGGTTAGGGTTTGGGGGAGAAGGGGTTTAGAAGTCGCGGGTGAATCCGACGCCGAACTGGAAGCGGCCGCTGTTGCCGTTATCGCCGCTGCGGAGGGGGATGCCGTAGTCGAGTTTAAGGGGGCCCATGCGCGGGATATTGAGGCGGATGCCGACGCCGACATTATCGTTATATTCGCTGAAGTTATAGTAATAGGCTGGGGTATAGACCATGCCGACATCATAGAACACGGCGAACCGCAAACGTTCAATAATGGGGACGCTGTATTCGGCGGTGCCCCACCAGTAGGTGCTGCCGCCGATGGGTTCGCCGGTGTTGTCTTTGGGGCCGACGCGGCGGTATTTGTAGCCGCGGACGGTGGTGGCGCCGCCGAGGAAGAAGCGGTCGAAGAGGGGGACGTTGGGGGAGGCGCCGTAGGGTTCGATGACGCCGGTTTCGGCGAGCAATTCGATGACGTGGCCTTCGGCGAGGCCTTTGAAGTAGCGGGAGTGGCGGACGTTGAGCCGGTAGAAGTCGGTCTCACCGCCGAAAGGGCCGCCGGCGAGGTCAGCGGAGAGTTCGGTCCGTTGGCCGCGGTTGGGGAGCATGCCGCCGCCGCGGGTGTCGTAGGCGACGTAGGTGCCGAGTTTGGAGACGAGGCGACGTCCTTCTTCGTCTTTAATGGTTTGGGAGGCGCTGGGGTCGACGTCGAGGATGCCGACCTGTTCGAAGGTGTAGCTGAGGCCGACGCGGACGAAGTCGTTGAAGAGGGGGCGGACGAGGCCGAGTCGGATGCCGGTGCGGGTTTCGTCGTAGAGGTCGCTTTGGTAGCTGAGTTCGCGGTGGTAGAGGTCGGTTTCGAAGATGAGTTTGCGGTCGAGGAACCAGGGTTCGATGAAGGTGACGAGGTAATCTTTGCGCTGGGTGCCGATTTGGGCTTGGAGGCGGAGTTTTTGGCCGCCGCCGGTGAAATAGGGGGGGTTAAAGAGGTCGAAGTTGCCCTGGGTGAGGCCGACGTAGCCGAAGAGGGAGTCGATGGAGCTGAAGCCGGCGCCGATGTAGAAGTTGCCGGGGGTGCCTTCTTCGACGGAGACGATGAGGTTCTTCTGGTTGACGATGTCGGTGGGGTCGACTTCGGTTTCGACCTTGGTGAAGTAGTTGAGGCCTTCGAGCCGCTGTTGGCTGAGGCGGACGCGGACCATGTCGAAGCGTTCGCCCGGGTTGACGGCCAATTCGCGGCGGATGACTTTATCCTTGGTCTTGGTGTTGCCTTTGATCTCGATCTTCTCGATATAGGATGGCTCGCCTTCCTCGATTTCGTAGACGATGTCCATGGTGCCGCGCTCGACGTTGGGGGTCCGCAGGGCGAGGACGCGGACGCGGTCGGAGGAGCCTTTGCCGATGTAGCCGCGGGTGGCGTAGAAGTCTTGGATGGCGTCGATGTCTTCGGCGAGGGCGCGAGGGGAGAAGGTGCTGCCGGGCTTCATGCGCATGAAGCCTTTTTGGTTGCGTTGCCAGCCGGCGGTGATTTGGTCGGTGGGGAAGAGTGCGTTGCCTTTGAAGTCGACGGAGCCGACGGTGTATTGCTTCCCCTCGTAGAGGTGGAAGTGGATGATCATCCGCTTTTCGGAGGGGTAGGAGAATTTGATGTCGCGGATTTCGAAGTCGATGTAGCCCTCGTTGCGGTAGAATTCGGCGAGGCGGGCTTTATCTTCTTCGAACTGGTCGTCCTTGAGTTTGCCGCTGCCCGTGAGCCAGGAGAACATCCATTTTCGGCGGGTCTTGATGGCCTTGCGGAGTTTGCCCTGGGAGAAGGCCTGGGCGTCCTCGAAGACGACGTCTTTGATGCGGACTTTGGGGCTTTCGGTGATTTCGAAGGTGACGCTGCCGCGGCCGGTGTTTTCGTTAACGACGGTGTGGTAATCGACGGTGGTGCGGTGGTAGCCGGAGGATTCGTAGAGTTTCCGGATGGCCTGGGTATCGGTGAAGAGTTTGCGCTCGTCGAGGGGTTCGCCGACTTTGGAGGTGATCTTCTTGTTGAGTTTGGCGTCGCTGTATTTCTTATTGCCCTCGAAGCGGATTTCGGTGAGGGACTGTTTGGCGACGACCACGTAGGTGAGGGTGTAGTCTTCGCCTTTGCGGTCTTCGAGGACGCGGATATTGGAGAAGTAGCCGGTGCGGTAGAGGTTGGTGACGTCGTCGTTGATGCGGGTCGGGTTGTATTCGTCGCCGATTTTGGTGCGGATATTGGCGCGGATGAGTTCGTCGGAGACGGACTGGGGTCCGACGTGGGTGATTTCGATCTGGCGGATGGTGGGGGCGGCTTGGAGGGGGAGGGGGGCGAGGCAGGCGGCGAGGAGGAGGGGGCGGAGGTGGCGGAGGTGGCGGCCGGCCTGGAGGCGTCGCACGGCCTCAACCGTCCACCGGCATGTCTTCCGGGCTGACCTTCGCTGCACTTTCAAATCGCGTAAACCCTTTCAAAAACGTCAGATTCACGTCCCCGGTCGGGCCGTTCCGCTGCTTGGCGATCAGGAGGTTGACCGGCACGGCATCGGTTTCCGCCGGGGCACCGGCTTCGTCATCGTCGCTGTTGGGTTTGTAGAGCAACCCGACGAGGTCCGCGTCCTGTTCGATGGCACCCGACTCGCGGAGATCGGACAAGCGCGGTTTGCGGCTCTTGTCTTTTTCCAGTTCGCGGTTGAGCTGACTAAGGACGATAACCGGGACATGCAGTTCTTTGGCCAGGGCTTTGATGCCGCTGGAGATCTCGGCGATTTCTTGCTGTCGGTTGTCCGCGGCCCGGCGCGAAGTAGAATGGAGCAGTTGGAGGTAGTCAATGACAAAGAGCTTGATGTCGTGCTGCTGGTGCATGCGGCGGGCGCGGGCACGGAGTTGGAGGATGGAGAGGCCCGGGGTGTCGTCGATGAACATGGGGGCGGCAGCCATGCGGCCGGCGGCGCCGGTGAGTTTGGGGAAGTCGCGTTCGGCCATGAAGCCTTCGCGGATGTTGCGCAAGTTGACGCGGGCCCGGGAGCAGAGCATGCGGAGGGCGAGGGATTCGGCGGTCATCTCCAGGCTGAAGACGCCCACGGGCAATCGTTCCTCGAGGGTGACGTGTTCGACCATGTTCATGGCGAGGGAGGTTTTGCCCATGCTGGGGCGGGCGGCGATGACGACCATATCGCCGGGTTGCAGGCCGCTGGTCATCTTATCGAAGTCGGCGAAGCCGGTGGCGATGCCGGTGAGCAGTCCCTGGCGGGCATGGAGTTGTTCGATGGTGGTGATGGCCTTGTGGACCAGGTCCTTGATGGGTTTGGCGCCGGTATCCACGCGGTCCTCGACGATCTGGAGGACGTCGCGTTCGACAGAGTCGAGCAGGTGGTCCACGGCGCCTTCGTGTTCGTAGACGCCGCCCACGATGCTGGTGCACGTGGCGATGATGCGGCGCAGGACGTGCTTCTCGAGGACGATTTCGAGGTAGTATTCGAGGTTGGCGGCGGAGGGGACGGCCTCGATGAGGGAGGTGAGGTAGGGGAGGCCGCCGACGCCCTCGAGTTGGTTGCGGTTGCGGAGTTGCTGGGGGAGGGTGATGAGGTCGATGGGCTCTTTGGCGTCGTACATTTCGACCAGCAGTTCGTAGATCGTGCGGTGGCGGATTTCGTAGAAAGCGTCGGAGCCGCGTTTCAGTTTTTCGATGCAGAGGCCGAGGTTATCGTTGGGGGAGAGGAGGACGCAGCCGAGCACGCCCTGTTCGGCTTCTGGGGAGTGTGGGGGGAGCCGGTCGAGGCGCGGGGCGGCGGGGGAGGCGGGGGAGGCGGGGGTGCGGCTGCGGCGGGGGCGTTGGAGGTCTGGGGCTGGGGCTGGGCCGGCCGTTTCGAAGGCATCGATCATGGGGAGAGGAGAGCGGAAACGGGTGGGGATGGCGAGAGGGAGTTATGGGGAGTTATTCACGGGGGATTCACCGTGGGTGGGGCGGCTCGGACTGGCGGGCTGGGGTGCGGGCGCAACCGCGGCTGCCCCGAGGTGGCGAGGCGAGGAGTTGGGAATGAGATCCGGGCTTGACCGGCGGGGAGGGTGGGGCAGGCTAGGCCCAACCTCGCACGGCATTATGGCACGCCAATTAAGCTCGATTGCTCCGGACTGGTGGGATTACACGACGTTGGACGCGGAGTTGGTGCGGGCGGTCGCGCGTTTGACGCCGGAGCAGATGCTCAAGCTGTCGCGGCCGGGGTTCCGGGTGGTGTTTTACGAGACGCTGGAGGAGTTCTACCTGGCGGAGGCGCTGGAGTATGTGGAGGCGTGGCGGCAGTCCACGCCGGACAACCCGGTGGGCATTTGCGGTCCGATCGGGCCGACGGAGCAGTTGCCGTTGGTGGCCCAGTTGGTCAACGAACTGGGTCTGAAGGTGCAGTCGGCCCATTTTTGGGGCATGGACGAGTGGGTGGTGGAGGGGCGGGAGGTGCCGCGCACGCATCCGCTCTCGTTCGAGCGGGCGGACCGGGAATTGTGCTTTGATCGGATTCGGAAGGGGTTGCGGATGCCGGAGGAAAATCTGCACTTTCCGAAGGCGGACACGGCAGGGTATCGGGCGAGTTGGGACGCGGGGGTGCGCTGTGCGGTGATGCAAGGGGGGCAAGGGGATGTGAAGCACTGGGCGTTCAACGATCCGGTGCGGCGGCGTGGGCGGTGGAAGGAGGCGCCGCCGTCGGCGGCGGAGTATCGGAAGCTGGCGACGCGGGTGGTGGAGTTGCATCCGTTGACGATCGCGCAGAATGCGCGGACCAGTGGTGGTGGGAACATCGCCTTGGTGCCGACGCAGGCGGTGAGCGTGGGTCCGGTGGAGACATGGCGGGCGGAGAGGGTCTCGATCTGGCATGCGGGCAAGCATGACAATCCGTTTGGGCAGCGGTTGACGGCCTATATGGTGGCGAAGGGGTTGGTGGACACGGCGGTGCCGATGTCGCTGTTGGCGGAACATCCGAACGTGCGGTTCAATTATTATCGGCCTGGGCTGGGAAGTTGCGCGGTGGAGATGCATTAGGCTTTGCCAAGGGCGGCGGGGTTCGCCAAGCTCGCGGGCATGTCGGACGCGTCGTTTGATATTCACTATGTGGCCCGGTTGGCTCGGCTTGAGCTCACCCCGGCGGAGGAGGAGCGGCTGGGGGCGCAGTTGGGGCAGGTGCTCGAATATATGGAGCAGTTGCGGGGGGTGGACGTGACGGGGGTGGAGCCGACGGCGCATGCCCAGCCGCGGGTGAACGTGACGCGGTCGGATGTGGTGAAGGGTTCGCTGGCCGCGGGGGAGGCTTGGCGGAACGCGCCGGCCGCGGCGAACGGCCTTTTTCAGGTGCCGAAGATCGTGGAGTAACGTCGGCGGGAATTGCCTCTTCGCGATGGAATACCTTCCTGTGACCGAACTGCGGGCGCGGCTGCAGCGCCGGGCGTTGTCCGCGTGCGAGTTGGTGCAAGCGACGTTGGATCGGGTGGCGGCGGTGGATCCGCGGGTGGGGGCGTTCTTGGAGTGCGACGCGGCGGACGCGTTGGCGCAGGCGGCGGCGGCGGATCGGGGTTTGGCGGAAGGGGTGAGCGAGCGGGAGAAGCCGCTGCTGGGGATACCGGTGGGGTTGAAGGACGTGATTGCTGCGGCGGGGCAGCGCCTCACCTGCGGGTCCAAGATTCTGGGCGGGTTTGTGTCGCCGTATGATGCGACGGTGGTGGAGCGGTTGCGGGCGGCGGGGGCGGTGGTGATGGGGCGGTTGAACTGTGACGAGTTTGCGATGGGGAGTTCGACGGAGAACTCGGCGTTTGGTCCGACGCGGAATCCGTGGGATGTGGAGCGGACGCCTGGGGGATCCTCGGGGGGATCGGCGGCGGCGGTGGCGGCGGGGGAGGTGCCGGTGGCGTTGGGGTCGGATACGGGGGGGTCGGTGCGGCAGCCGGCGGCGTTTTGCGGGGTGGTGGGGTTGAAGCCGACCTATGGGCGGGTCTCGCGGTATGGGTTGGTGGCGTATGCGTCGTCGTTGGATCAGATTGGGGTGTTGGGTTTGACCGTGCGGGATGCGGCGCGGGTGTTGGGGGTGGTGGCGGGGGAGGACGAGCGGGATGCGACGAGCTTAGGGGCGGCGGTGCCGGATTACGAGGGGGCGCTGGCGCGTGGGGTGCGGGGGTTGCGGCTGGGCGTGCCGCGGGAGTATTTGGTGGGAGGATTGGCCCCGGAGGTGAGGGTGGCGGTGGAGACGGCGCGGGCGCACTTCGAGGCGTTGGGGGTGGAGGTGGAGGAGATTTCGCTGCCGCACACCGAGCAGGCGATTGCGACCTATTACGTGATTGCGACGGCTGAGGCGAGCACGAACCTGGCGCGGTTTGACGGGATTCGGTATGGGGCGCGGGTGGAAGGGAGGGATCCGGTGGAGATGTATGGGCGGACGCGGGCGGCGGGTTTTGGGGCGGAGGTGAAGCGGCGGATTATTTTGGGGACGTACGTATTGAGCAGTGGTTATTACGATGCGTATTACCTGCGGGCGCAGAAGGTGCGGACGCTGATTCGGCGGGATTTCCTGGAGGCGTTTCGGCGGGTGGACGCGGTGTTGACCCCGACGACGCCGCGGGCGGCGTTTCGGCTGGGGGAGAAACTGGACGATCCGTTGCAGATGTATTTGGAGGACATTTTCACGATCTCCTGCAATTTGGCGGGGATTTGCGGGATCAGCGTGCCGGCGGGTTTCACGGGGTCGCCGCGGTTGCCGGTGGGGGTTCAGTTGTTGGGGCCGCCGTTGGGAGAGGAAGTCATCTTGCGGCTGGCGCAGGCCTTTGAGGAGGGCACGCCTTGGCATCGCGAGCATCCCACGTTGACATGAGCGAAAGCATGGGTTTTGAAGCGGTGATCGGGTTGGAGACGCATGTGCAGTTGCGCACGCGGTCCAAGATGTGGTGTGGCTGTGCGAATGCGTTTGGGGCACCGCCGAACACGCTGGTGTGCCCGGTGTGTTTAGGGTTGCCGGGGGTGCTGCCGGTGCCGAACGAGGAGGCGTTGCGCTTGACGGCGCTGGCGGGGCTGCTGTTGCACTGCGAGTTGCCGCGGGATGTGCGGTTCGATCGGAAGAACTACTTCTATCCGGACATGCCGAAAAACTATCAATTGACGCAATGGGCGCGGCCATCGGCGGTGAACGGTTGGCTGGAGTTCGAGTTGGAGGGGCGCCTCGAGCGGGTGCGGATCACGCGGGCGCACCTGGAGGAGGATGTGGGGAAGAGCTTTCATTTCGAGCGGTGCAGCGGGGTGGATTTCAATCGGGCGGGGGTGCCGCTGATGGAGATTGTGAGCGAGCCGGACCTGCGCAGCGCGGACATGGCGTATGCGTATTTGACGGCGTTGAAGGAGGTGCTGGTGCAGGGGGGGGTGAGCGACTGCGACATGGAGAAGGGGATGGTGCGCTGCGATGTGAATGTGAGCGTGCGGCCCCGGGGGAGCGCCGGGCTGGGGGCGAAGATCGAGATCAAGAACATGAACTCGTTCAGCGGGGTGCGGCGGGCCTTGGAGTACGAGATCCCGCGGCAGATCGAGGTCCTGGAGCGCGGGGGACGGTTGGTGCAATCGACGCGGCGGTGGGATGACGTGGCGGAGGTGACCGAGGAGATGCGGACGAAGGAGGATGCGCACGACTACCGGTATATGCCGTGTCCGGACTTGCTGCCGGTGCAACCGGACGAGGCATGGTTCGAGGCGGTGCGCGAGCGGGTGGGAGAGCTGCCGCTGGCGCGGAAGCAGCGGCTGATGAGGGAATATGAGCTGCCGGCCGGGGATGCGGAGGTGTTCAAGTCCGACCCGGCGTTGGGGGCGTATTTCGAGACATGTGCGCGGGGGACGGGCAATCCGAAGGCGGTCGCCAACTGGCTGATCAACAACTTGCGGGCCAAGATGGCGGAGGCGAGCGAGCAGGCCAAGCGGGGGCAGTTGGCCCAGGGAGTGGCCCCGGCAGAGGCGAAGCCGTTCGGGTTGGAGGATCTGCGGTTTCCGCCGGCAGCGGTGGGCGAGTTGGTGATGTTGGTGGAGCAGGGGCGGATCAGCAGTCGGATCGCGCAGGAGGTGTTCGTGGAGATGTTCCAGACGGGGGAGACGCCGGTGCGGATGGTGGAACGAAAAGGGTTGGCGCAGGTGAGCGACGCCGGGGCACTCGAGCGGTTTTGTGAAGACGTGTTGGCCGCCCATCCGGGGCCGGCGGCCGATTTCCGGGCCGGCAAGGCGGCAGCGTTGAACTTTTTGAAGGGCCAGGTGATGAAGCTGAGCAAGGGGAAGGCAAACCCGTCGGCGGTGGGGGCGATTCTGGAGCGCAAACTGCGGGGGTGAGGCAGTGGGCAGTCGATCAGTGGGGCAGTCGATCAGTGGGGCAGGGACCAATCCCCCTCGAATCATAAATCATAAGTCATAAGTCATCATTCGCTCCGTGGGTTAGGACGTCGTAGAGGATGTTGATGGCGAAGGGGCAGTTCTTGTTGCGAGGGAGGTCGCGGGGTTCACGGTCCGGGAAGATCTGCTTGAGCGCGCGGTAGAAGCCGTCCCATTCGTTTTGCCCCCAGAAGTCGTCGAGGGATCAGGGTGTGGCTTCCCCCCGGGGCGTGGGATTGCTACGGTGGGGGGGCCTTGGGAGACCGAAGGCGTGGCTGTCATGGCTGAACCTGTGGAAAAACCGGACGTGAGCGTGGTGATCCTCAATTACAATGGGGCGCGCTGGCTGGCGCGTTGCCTGGAGTCGCTGGCCGGGCAGACGATCTTCTCGCGGATCGAGGTGATTGTGGCGGACAATCGTTCGTCGGACGGTTCGGACCGGTTGGCGGCGGAGCTTTTGGCGGGGTGGTCGAACGGGCGGTTCGTGCAGAACGGCGAGAATCTGGGTTATTGCGAGGGCAACAACCGGGGGGCGGCGGTGGCGCGGGGGGAGTATCTCTTGTTCTTGAACAACGATACCTGGCTGGAGCCGGATTGTTTGGAGGTGTTGGTGGCGGGGGTGCGGTCGGAGGGGGCGGCGGCGGCGACGCCGTTGATTTTGAATTACGACGATGACACGTTCCAGTCGCTGGGGGCGCGCGGGTTCGACCTCTTTGGGTTATCGAGTGCGCGGCGGCCGCACGAAGGCACCCGGGAGGTGTTGATGCCGGAGGGATGCGCGTATTTGATTGCGGCGGGGGTGTTCCGGGAGGTGGGCGGGTTCGATGGGGCGTTTTTCATGTATGGGGACGAGTTGGACTTGTCGTGGCGGGTGTGGATAGCCGGGTATCGGGCGGTGGCGGTGCCCGCGGCCCGGATGCACCATCGGAGCGCGGCCCAGGTGAATCCGGCGGGTGGCGGGCGGGTGGTGGAGCATCGGACGAGCGACGCGAAGCGGTATTACAGCAGTCGGAACAGCCTGCTGATCTTGTTGAAGAACGCGCAGCATGTCCTGCTGGTGCTGGTGCTCACGCAACTGGTTCTGACGGCGTTGGAATCGGTGGTGGTGGCGTTGTGGATTCGGCGGTGGTCGTTCGTGCGCCGGAATCTGGGGGACGCGGTGCGGGACTGTTGGCGAATGCGGGGGCATGTGCGACGGTGTCGCCAGGAGGCACGGCGGTTTCGGCGGCGAGGGGATTTCTACATGTTGCGGTTCTTGGATTGGCGACTGAACCGGTGGGAGGAAGTGCGGCGGGTGCGACGGTTGGGGTTTCCGGTGGTGACCGCGGATTAGTGGGGTGGAGGGCGGGGGGAAGTAAGGCAGTAAGTCGGTGGGTCAGTGGGTCAGTGGGGCGGTGGGGCGGTGGGGCGGTGGGTAGGGGGATTCTCACTTTCAGGATGAGAACGGCGGGGTTTGATTGCTGCGGGGTTTGGTTTGCCAAGCGGGGTGGTTTGACCAACACTCCGGGCGCCTTGAATTGACGACGTTATGGCTTCGAAATCACGTCCGAGCGCGGAAGCGCAGTTGTTGACTTTATTGAAGACAGTATTGCCGAAGGCGGTGTCGGATCCGCGGTTGGTGGAGCGGATCTACACGGCCTGCGAGAAGGAGATCACGGCGAAGACAAAGATCGCGAGCTTCGAGAAGCTGTGCGACCGGTGCGAGCTGCCGGACCTGGAGCCGCCCTCGGTGCAGGCGTTGCAGCGCCAGTTCGAGGATGCGTTTGGCAAGGGGAAGGCTTCGGTGGTGCCGTTGCCGAAGAAGAAGGCGGCGGCGATCGAGGTGGTGGTGGAGGGGCAGGCTTTGGAGGGGGTGGTGAAGGTGGGGGCGAAGGCCCCCGAGGAGGACGAGGTGAAGGCGCCGATGGTGCCGCTGCCGATATGCCTGCCTGGGGATCCCGAGTTGGTGTGGATTCTGGCCCGGCCCGAGAATCTGAGTCCGAGCGAGGCCTGCGTTGCGTTGACGAAGGCGCAGGATGCGTTTTGGGAGTCGAAGGCGGGCCAGAAGCTATTGCGGGACCGGGTGGAGCGCAGTTTCTCCGAGTTCATGCAACGGGTGCCGGCGAAGGTGCTGGCGGAGGCGAACCTGAAGCGGCATTACAAGGAACCTGAGTCGGTGCAGACGCTCAGGCAGTTTGGGGCGCGGAAGGCCTCGAAGGATTAGGGGAAGCGGTTGAGGGCACCATCGCAGCGCGAACCTGCTTGAGGAGGACGTGTGGGGCGAGTAGACTTCTCGGCATGTCGGTAGTTGAGGCGGCAAGATCGGCAAGCGGCCGGCCCTTGGTGTGGCCGCTTTCCGTGGACGCATATCATGCCTTGGGGCAGCTCGGGTTGATGCCGGAGCGGACGGAGTTGCTTTACGGGCAGGTGTTTCAGAAGATGTCCAAGTCACCCTACCATCGATTCCTTTGCCAACGGTTGCTGCGCATGCTGCGGCTGGCGGCACCCGAGGGCTGTTTCGTTTGGCAGGAGCAGCCGATGACCTGCCCGGACTCAGAACCAGAGCCGGACCTGGCGCTGATCCGCGGGGAGGAAGATGACTTTGCGGGGGCGCATCCCCGGACAGCGGATTTGGTTATCGAGGTGTGTGTGACGAGCTACGAGTATGACCGCTCGAAGCTGCGGGCCTATGCGAGTGCCGGCGTCAAGGAGTGCTGGTTGGTATTGGGACTGGAGCAACAGATCGAGGTTCATCTTGAGCCGGAGGGGCAGGGGTACGCTCGATCGGACCGGCAGGGGCCGGGAGGGCATCTGGCCAGCGCGGTGGTTCCCCGTTTCACGGTGGAGTTAGAGAAGCTTTTCGAGGCCCCTCGGGTTTAGACCGCGCGTCACCGCAACCGCCTGAGCATCCGTGCTATCTGCGAAATCCGCGGTTAGTCGAGGTGCTCAAGCGGGGGGTTCGGAATCCGTTCCACACGCAGCGGCGGGGCGAGCCTGAGCCGGGCCTCGGATCTGCGCGCGTCACGGACACCCTGAAGGGTGGACACCGAACGGCCCGGGGTGGGTGACGGACCTGTCACGAGGTCGGATGTGCGGGCGGGGGGCGTAGCAGCGGTCTGGGGGAAGTCGTGACGTCGCGCGTCCACCTCACGAGCAGGTTTCCATGCCACTCGGGGCAGTGCGCTGGGGATCGAACCTGCTCAGCAAACCCGCCAAATCGGGAGGGTGCTCGGGGTGGTGGATGACTCTTGTCACTTCCGCTGGGTGGTTGTTCAACAACTCTGTCTTGCTCAATTGGCTCAGCGACTCCCGCCTATCCGCTCGCATCACGTACAAGGCGTTGCCAGTCTTTGGGCATTCCAGGATCGCGATGTTCCGGCCTGTGAAACAGAATACGACGTAACCCTCGAAAGATTTCAAACCTATGATGATTTGATCCGGGCCCAGGATGTGGATCCGCTCGACCCCAGGCGATCGAGGTGGTGGTGGAGGGGCAGGCTTTGGAGGGGGTGGTGAAGGTGGGGGCGAACCTGAAGCGGCATTACAAGGAACCTGAGTCGGTGCAGACGCTCAGGCAGTTTGGGGCGCGGAAGTCATCCAAGGATGCATGAACGGGTCGCCCCATTGCCGGAGAGCATTGCCGGGGTGGGCCTCCTGATTTCGGGGCGAACATGAAGAGGGCCAGGAGGGCGCTCATGAACCTGCCACCCTCTCAGAACGTAGCGAGGACGTTTCGATGGGGCTTAACGTCTGTGGGTGCTCAACGGGCGGCGGGCGGCGACCAGGGTGGCGAGGGCTAAGGCAAGGAGAGGCGAAGTCGCGGTCGGGTCGGGCACGGAGGCGGGAGTGCTCAGGTCGGAGATCTGGAAGTCATCGATGACCCAGGATCCGAGGTTGTGGTATTGGCCTCCCACCCCGATGGTGAGGGTGGTGAGGGGGGCGAGGGACGTAGCGACGGAAACGGCCAAGCCGACACTGGCGTTATCGAGGAGGATTTCGATGCTCGACTGAGTTCCCGAACGATAGAGGATACTGAGCTGATGCCATCCGCTGAGGGAGGTGAGGTTCACCGTGCCGAAGACTCGGGAGGCGTCAGGGGGCAGGTAGGACACGTTTTCGTTCGGGAGTTCGCTCTGCTGGTAGACGGTGCCTGCCCACAGGTTGGGGGCGTCGTTGAGGTAGATCCCCATCCAGGCATCGGATCCTGGTCCGTCGCCGTCAACGGGTCTGAGAACGAGAGTGCGGAACCAGAAGTCGATGCGGGCCTGGGCGAGGGGGGTGGCGAAGATGGGGGCCATGAAGGAGCAGCCACCCGGTTCCCAGTCGGCGCCGCTCATGTAGAGGGCCTGGGCGCCGCTATGGGGGTTGTCGGTGGTGATCTGCTTCGTGCCCTGCCAATTGTGGATGCCTTGGTAGCGCCACTTGGCGGGGTCGAGGCCGTTCTCGAATCCGTCGGAGAAGACGGCGGCGAGGGAGGCGGTGACGAGGTTGGCGGTGAGGGTGGCGGTGAGGACCAAGCAGCGGGATGAGCGGAGCGTCATGTTATGGTTTGGTTGGTGGCCGGGGTGGCCGGGGTTTATTGGCGGTCATGGTTTGGTTCGCTGCGACGCCGGGGGCCAGGGGCATAAACCCGGCCGGACGGGGTCGACGGCGGCTGACCTCACGGGATCGCTGGTCGTGGCAGGCGAGGGGCGACCTGGCTTGAGAGATGACGGGACTGCGCGCTGGTCACTGACGGCGGCTGTCTCGGGTCTCCTGATACCGTGGCCTTGCGGTGGACTTCATAGCAGAAATGGGAAGGCGATCAATCATAAACGACGTGTATCTGTGTGATATGAATGATGCGATATAGTAATCCATCTGAAACGCCTCGCCGCGAGGGGTTGGGGAGAGGGTAAGGGGTGAGGGGTACGGTCTTGTGCATCGACAGACCGTGGCGGGTCCAAACCGCGTGTGGAATATGCCGGCTAGAATCCTTGCCGCCCAGAACTTGATCAGATCAAGTCAAGTTCTCGTCCCGT
>CAZVRY010000075.1:0-26015 GCA_964629545.1 uncultured Verrucomicrobiota bacterium
TGCTCTTGCTCTTGCTCTCCCAAATTTCAAATATCTTTGGCTAGGATTACGATTAGGATTAGGATTAGGATTAGGATTACGATTAGGATTAGGATTACGATTAGGATTAGGATTAGGATTAGGATTAGGATTACGAGTTGGAGCGAGGGTTCAGCCTTTAGCCTTTCCGGTTCATGGAGGGCTTCCAAGTCGAACGAACCGACGCGCATGGGGACCATGAACCGTCCCATGTCGCGTTCTCCCCTCCCATGACTCCCGCGCCCCCGCCCAACGGGGGAGAGGGACGGGGTGGGGACCGGTGCATGGAGAGCGGCCAACGCAGGCAGGCCTCCCGGTGCGGGGGCAGCCGGGAGACCCGCAGAGGTTCCGCTGGGCGCCAGGCCTAGGGCACGCGCACCGCGCGATAGTAACGCTGGGTCTGCCCAGCCCACGGGGTTGGATCGTCCACCCGCGCGGTCGTGCCGCTGAGCGACGGGATGTCCGCCAGCAACTGCCATGCATCAGCCTCGGCCAGGCTGACCCGATATTCCACCCGATAATGTCCGCCCGTCACCCCCTGAGTGAGGGTGATCGCCGGCAGATTCCCCGACAGATCCACGGCCACGACCGGCGGTTCCACGACCGGAGCGAAGGCGCGCCCGTGCGCGAGGATCACCTCCTCGGCGAGGAGCTCGTCATAGACCGTGACGCGGTGGATCAGGCCCCGCATGGGCTCGGTGCCGCCCGCATTGTTCCCGAGCACGCCGAGATCGGCGGGCAGGCCGAAGTCGCCGCTCACGCCGGTGGTGGTGCCGGCCAGGGCGCCGTTGAGGTAGAGCTTCATCGTGGTGTCGGCGGCGCTCCAGGCGTAGGTGACGTGCGTGGTCTGGGCGGGCGACGGCACGCCTGGGGTGAACTGGTAATCCGCCACGCCCGCCTGGGTGAATCCGAGTTGGGCGGTGTCATACCATACTTCGTAACGGAGGCTGCTGGCCGCGTTGACGCCCACCGCCAGGAACGAGCTCACAAAGGCGCTGGGATCGCCCTCGAGAATGAACTCGAGGGTCGCATCGCCGGTCACCGCCCCGAACTGGAAGCTGACGCCGCCCACCCCGGTGAGGGTGACCGGAGCGAAGAGCCGCGCGCCCGGCGGGAGCCCGGCCCCGGCGCTGGTGGTGATCGCGTTGTCATAGGCGTGGAGAAGAGGCGCGGCCGCCCCGAGGAAGGCGTCGGCGTGTCGCTTGATTGCCGTCTCGGTCACTTGGCTGGGGTAGATCGTCACGCGGAAGACGGACCCGATCAGGGCCTCGCCGCCGCTCGGGTTCGAGCCCAGCCAGCCTGGCCCGCTGGGCATGGAGAAGCCAGGATCCACGTCGGCTCGGGTGCCGGCCAGGGAACCGTTGACGTAGACCTTCATGACGAGCGCCGTGGAATCCCAGACATAGGTGAGGTGGGTGGGCCAGGTGGAGGACGGCACGGGGACGTCGAACAGGTAGTCCGCAACCCCCAACTGGGTGAACCCAACTTGGCCGGTGTTGTTCCAACTCTCGAACCGAAGGTTGCTAACGGCGTTCTCGCCCACGGCGAGGTAGGAGCCGGCGCCGATGGAAGGATCGCCTTCGACGATGAGCTCCATCGTGACGTCGCCCGCATTGGCCCCGAAGTCGAAGGCGGCCCCGCCGGTGCCGGACAGGAAGACCGGACTCGTCATCTTCGTGCTCGGAACGAGGCCGCCAGTCTCGTCGGCGGTGATGGCCGCATCGTAGGCGGTCAGCTCGGGCTTCACTTGCACGCGCACTTGGGCCGTGGTCTGGCCGAAGGCGTTTTGCGCGGTGAGAGTATAGGCCGCACTGACCCGAGGGGTAACGGTCAAGGAGGTGGTCCCGGTGCGGTCCACGCCGTTGACGAGGACGACGGCGGCGTTTTGCACTTCCCAGCTCAGGACGGTTGACCCGCCCGCGTCGATGCTGGCGGGGGCGGCCTGGAAGGAGGTGATGATCGGCGGGCGGAGCACGTCGGTGAAGGCCTTGGCGTGGCGCAGGATAGCGCTGTCCTCGAGGAGATCGTCGTACACGGTGACGCGGTAGATGGTGCCGGACATGGGTTCGGTGCCGGTCATGTTATTGCCGAGTCGGCCGAAGCCGTAAGGCATGGCGAAGTTGGCGCTGACGTTGGCCGTCGTGCCGGCCAACTGGCCATTGAGATACAACTTCATGGTCAGGGTGCTGGCGTTCCACGCATAGGTGAGGTGGGTCGGGAGGGTGGGGGAAGCGACCCCAGGGCTGAAGGCGTAGTCTGCCACCGCCGCAAGGGTGAAGCCGAGCTGGCCGGTGTTGTCCCATAACTCGAAGCGCAGGCTGCTGGCTGAGTTCTCCGCCACCGCCAGGAAGGCGGTGTTGTTGAAGGTCGGATCGCCCTCCACAATGAACTCCATCGTCACGTCGTCCTGGCTATAGCCAAAGTCGCAGTCCGCGTAGCCGCTCCCGTTCAACACGGCGGGAATGGTCGACTTGGCGAGCACGGTCAGACCGTCGCTGCCAATGGCCGTATCGTAGGCGGCCAGCGCTTTGCTCACATGCGCTCCAAAGGCGCTGGCGTGGCGGCGAATGGCGGTCTCCGGGATGGCGGTGTCGTAGACGGTGACGCGGTGGATGGTGCCGACCATGCCTTCTTCACCGGACGCGTTGGCGCCGATCCAGCCTGCGCCCGAAGGCATGACAAAGGCGGCGGAGACGCCGGTGGCTGTGCCGGCGAGGGTGCCGTTCACATAGACCTTCATGGTGGTGTTGGCGGGAGTCCAGACGTAGGTGAGATGGGTGGCCTCGGCCGGGCTGGGCACGCCGGGAGCGAACTGATAATCGGCCACGCCGGCCTGGGTGAACCCGACTTCGCCAGTGTTATCCCAGACCTCGTAGCGGAGGCTGCTGGCAGGGGTGGTTCCGACGGCCAGGAACGAGCTCCCGTTGGCGCCCGGGTTGCCCTCGACGATGAACTCGATGGTGACATCGTCCGCGGTCGGCCCGAAATCGAACGCGGCCCCGGCGGCTCCGGTGAGTGTCACCGCGGTCCCCAGGGTGGCGACCGGGGGGAGGGTGCCGGCGTCCGCCCCGATGGCGGCGTCGTAGAGTTCGAGCGGGGTCTGGGCCTGGGCGGCCGTCCCGAGGAGGAGCGCGGCGCTCATGGTTGCCCAGCGCGCGAGGCCCGGGCGAACGCCGGCGCCGCCCGAGGGTGGGAGAGATCCGAAGGCTCGGGGGGAAGGAGGAGGTCGTTTCATAGTGATAGGTGCACTGAGGTTGAACCGCTACATACGTCAACGGTTTGGTGGCGGGCGCCAAGTGAGGACGTGTCGCTGAGCGCGGCAGACGACGCCAAACTGTAACATTAGAAAGGTAGGAATGACCGAGAAGGATGGCGAGAAATATTTCTCGCCCCACCCCGACGCGAGCGCCTTCGAGCCCCTTCCGTCAGGGGCAGGGCCCCCCGCTTCGCTACTCCGATCCGGAAGGCTTGCCGTCGCCGCCGAACACGCTGTGGAGGATGGTCTCCTTCATGCGCCAGAGGAGGGACATGGTCATGGCTACGGGGACGAGGACCAGGATGAGGAGAGTCCATTCGCCGGCGTGGTAGAGGCCGAGCAGGAGGTAGCGGGCGAGGCGGGGGAGGTTGGGGATTTGGGCGAGGGTGAGGTAGAGGCCGACCACGAACGGCACGCTGGCGAGGAGGGAGCAGTTGAGGGACGTGAACAGGGTGGCTTCGGCGCGGAGGGTCTCGTCAGGGAGCATGGCGGCCAGCCTCCGCAGGACGGCGTTGAGGGCGTAGAGGAAGAAGAGGGCGCTGACCGCGAGGAGGAGCACCATGTGGCTGAAGAGGGGCACTTCCGGGAGGCGGTGTTGCCAGTAGAGGAAGGGCGCCAACCCCAGGTTGACGATGGCCAGGACGCGCGCGCGGTCCAAGGCCGCCACCCAGACGCGTTCCTGGGGTTGGAAGTGGCCCAGTTCGAAGAGGCCGAAGAGCAGGACCCCTTGCATGGCGACCGGGCCCAGGAACCCGAAGGCGCCGTAGTGATCGAACCAACTGGCGTAGAGGGTCTGCACGCTGATGAGCAGGGCGAGGGGAACCCCCCAAAAAAGGGCGGCCAACCCCCGCACAAGCCGTCCCAGCGAACGGAGCAGTTCGGGTGAGGGCGTGGCGTCGGCCAGCGGGGAAGACATGGCCGGCGGTCAGATCGAAAGGTAGGTGTATTCCTTCAGCCCGCGCTCATACTCGTCCAACAGGCGCATCCCCTCGGACGGCTTCAGGCGGTCGGACTTGATGGCGCTGTCGATCTGGGACTTCATGAGCCGCTTGAGTTCGTTCTCGTCGTATTGGACCGCGGCCAGGGCTTGCACGATGGTGTTGCCTTCGATGATTTCCTCGACGTAATAGCCGGCCGGCTCGTCCGGATCGAGGAAGACATGGACCTCGTTGACCCGGCCGAAGAGGTTGTGGAGGTCGCCCATGATGTCCTGGTAAGCGCCCATGAGGAAGAACCCGAGGTAATAGGGCTCCGGGAGGCTGCCCCCGTTGGACCGCAACTCGTGCAGCGGCAGGGTGTCCCGAACATCCCGAAGGTCGATGAACTTGTTGATGCAGCCGTCGCTGTCGCAGGTGATGTCCACCAGGGTGGTTTCCCGGGTCGGGCGTTCGTCCAGCCGGCTGAGCGGCATGATGGGGAACAGCTGCCCCAACGCCCAGTGATCCAGGAGCGACTGGAAGACCGAGAAGTTGCAGAGATACTGGTCGCTCAGACTGTCCTCCAGTTTGCGGATTTCCTCGGGGATATACGCCTGGCCATGGAAGCCGCGCACGACCTCGCGCGCGATCTCCCAGTAGAGGATCTCGATCTTGGCCTTGTCCTCGAGGTCCAGCAGCCCGAGGGTGAACATGGTGTGGGCGTCTTCCTTCCGTTCGAGGGCGTCGTGGTAGGCCTCCAGCTTGTTCAGTTGCGGCAGGTGACGCTGGATGTCCAGGAGTTCGCGCACCAACGCGTGCTCCTGCTCGCCAAAGGCCAGGTGGTCCCATCGCCGGACCTTGGCGATCGAACCGAAGACCTCGGCGACGAGGACGCTGTGGTGGGCGACGATCGCCCGGCCGCTTTCGCTGATGATATCCGGGTGGGGGACGGCCTCGGCGGTGCAGACGGAGGCGAGGTAGTAGACGATGTCGTTCGTATACTCCTGGAGCGTGTAGTTCGTGGAACTGTCAAACGCGCTGCGGGAGCCGTCGTAATCCACCCCCAGGCCGCCGCCCACGTCGAAATAGGAGAGGGGAAACCCCTTCTTGCGCAGCTTGGCGTAGCAGCGGGCGGCCTCCTGGACGGCCTTCTTGACCGTGAGGATGTCGGGCACCTGGGAGCCGATGTGGAAATGCAGCAGCTTGAAACAGTGGCCGAGCTGCTCGGCCTGGAGCAACGCGGTGGCCGCCAGCAACTCGGCCGTGGTCAACCCGAACTTCGCGTTCTCCCCGCCGCTCTCGGCCCATTTCCCCGCCCCTTTCGAGAGGAGCCGACAGCGGATGCCAATCAACGGCTCCACGCCCATCTGCCTGGAAACCCCAATGATGTGACGGAGTTCCTCCAGCTTCTCCACCACCATGATCACGGTCTTGCCCAGTTTGATCCCCATGAGAGCCATGCGAATGAAGATGGCGTCCTTGTAGCCGTTGCAGATAATGAGACTGCCGGGTTCGCTCTGCAGCGCCAGCCCGGCGTAGAGCTCGGGCTTGCTCCCCACCTCCAACCCAAACTGGTGCGGCTTGCCGGCGTCCAGAATCTCCTCCACCACCTCCCGCAACTGGTTCACTTTGATCGGAAACACGCCGCGATAGCCGCCCTGAAACTGGAATTCGGCGATCGACTTGCGGAAGGCCGCGTTGATCGACTCCACGCGGTGCCGGAGGATGTCCTGGAACCGGATCAGGAGCGGGAACTTCAAACCGCGCCCGCGCGCCTCCTCGATCACGTCGGTCACGTCCACCGTCGCCCCGGCTTCTTGCAGCGGCCGGGCCACCACGTGACCGGCCTCGTTGATGTCGAAATACTTGGCCCCCCAGCGGTCGATGTTATACAGGGTGCGCGCGTCCTGCACGGTCCAGGCCGACGGGGCGGGCTCGGGTGTGTCACTCATGCGTTCGTCTCAAACGCGCGCACTATAGAAACCCCTGCACAGATTTCAATAAACACTCTTCCCCCTCTCCCTGCCTCCGAACACCGGCAGCGGAGCGTGGCCCCGGCCAAGCCGCCAGGTCGTAGGCCCCCGACGGCTCGCGGGCACGCCCCCGCTCTCGCCAGCGCCCCTCACTGCGCCGGGGCCGAAGTGTGCTGGCTCAGCCAGATCATGTCGCGATTGCCCGGGCTGGCCACCCCCAGCGGAAGGGCGTTGTTCCACTTGGGCGCGGGCCGCGTCCGCCCATCGAGCCATTTGTGGATCTCGGCGTGCCCGTCCGCGAAAGAAAACCCGCAGGCCCCGCCGTGGTAGCTCGCCGGGTAGTCGAAAATCCAGGCTTGCTGGGGATTGTTGACGTTCGCCATCCACACCCCAAAGGCGCCGTTGTTGATGCTGTCCGGGTGCTCGTCCACGAATACATGAATCATGCTGGGCGAGCCAACCGAGAAATCCGAGGTCCGGAAATAGACTTTGAAGCGGGGTGTCGTGATCCGGTTGTTCAACCAGACGCCGCCGTCCGGATCGGCGATGGCAACGCTCATCGCCATGCTGCGCACGCGCGGCTGCTTGCGTCCGCCGATCGTGACCTGACTGCGGTCGGCCGGGCATTTGTAGATCCCGGCGGCCCGATTCGAGTAGGGGGCAAGCTTGGCATGCTGGGGATCGGTGAGGTAGAGGCGGTTCGTGTTGTCAGGGCTGGCGGTGAAGTCGAGCCACCCCTTCACCCAACTGCCCACCGCATTGCCGGGTTCGAGATTCGGCACCAGGATCTCGTTGGCGTCGCCCGCATACATCGTGTGCGCCAACTGCAACTGCTTCAGATTCCCCAGGCACTGGATCCCTTGAGCCTTGAGCTTGGACCGCGCCAGGGCAGGCAGCAGCATCCCGGCAAGGATCGCAATGACCGCGATCACCACCAGGAGCTCGATGAGCGTGAACCCGGCGGCCCGATCGAACGCCCAGAGCCCGGGGAGCCCTCGCCGGGCCCGGGGGACCGCCGGACGCACGCGGGCGCTGCCGGCCGATTCAACGCGACGGACTCCGAAGGCGTGGGGGAGCATGGGCTGAACCTAAGGGCTGCACGATCACTGTCAAGGCCCGCGCCGGTTCCGGCAGGGACGTTGGAACGAACGCGCAGGGGAGCCATGAACCCGCGCAGTGAGATGGGGCGAGTGTGCTCGCGAGCCGCCCACGGCCTGCGACCTCGCGGTTCGTCGGCAGCCTCGCCCCACCGACGGTGACCGGCCCAGCGCGGGGCTCACCCCAGCACGGCTCAGGCGTCAGAACCGGACGAACCCGGTGTCTTTGGGGAACGACTCCCATTCTGCTCCAACGAAACGATCAGCAGCGGCTCAATCACTGACCAGGAATCATCCTCGCTCACGACCACAATCCGTCGCGGACCGAGCGCCACACCATCAGGATGGGGGACCGGCAACGCCCGTCCATCCGCCAACCGTATCGTGAAGGGTTCAAAGGGACGGCGATGCAACGCCTCGCGGATTCCTTGAATGTCCATACGGGGACCTCGTAGCACTCGACGACCGATCCTGCAATCGCCTCTCTCCATGAACCGGCCCCCCTCTCCATGAACCGGAAAGGCAGAAGGCTACAGGCTGAATCCTCGCTCCAACTCGTAATCGTAATCGTAATCGGAATCGCGTCCCTTCCTGGTTCAAAGGTTCAAAGCGCGAAGATCCTTTTCGGGGAATTCTCTCCATGAACCGGAAAGGCAGAAGGCAGAGTGCAAGAGGCAGAATTCGTACTCTTGCTCTTGCTCTCGCTCTTGCTCTTGCTCTCGCTCACGGTCCGCCCGGTTCATGGTCCCCATGCGCGTCGGTTCGTTCGACTTGGAAGCTACCCCTGAACCGTCTGCGTTCCCCCTCTCCCTGTCTCCCTCCCCCCAACCTGAGTTATCGCTTCGCTGGCAACGGTTGGGGGGAGGGACGGGAGGGGTGCCCGTTCATGGGGAGAGATGGGGTGAGGGGTGATGGTTCATGGGGGGGAGATCCTCATTCATCATGAGGACGACGGTTGCTTGCGGATATACGGGACGTTTGACGCTCTAGTCAGTGGACCTGATTCTGATGATTGTCATGCACGCACGATGCTCCTCTCCGTTTGCCACCGTGGCCCTGATCGCCGCCCTGTTCCTGGCCAGCGCCCGCTGGATGACCCTCGAGGCCCAGATTCCCGACGGCCCGCCTCCCGAAGGCAACGAGGGGCCGCCTGGCTTTCGGCCTGGGGGCCCCGGCGGCCGCGGCGGCTTCGGCGGCGGGCCCGGGTTCATGCAGGAGGAACTCAAGCTGGTCAAGCGGTTCGACCAGAACGGCAACCAACGCCTCGACCTCGAGGAGCGCAAGGCGGCCCGCGAGCAACTCGCCCAGGAGCGCCCCCAACGCGGCGGTCCCGGGGGACGACGCGGGTTCGGCCGGGGGGGCGCCGCCGAGCCGATCACGCCCGGGCCGAAGATCTCCCCGGCCGACATCACGGACCATCCTGCGACGCCGTTCTACGATGGCGGCACGCTCCGCACGTTGTTCCTCGAGTTCGAGAATGCCGATTGGGAGCAAGAGTTGGAGGACTTCAATAACACGGATGTCGAAGTGCCCGCCACGCTAACCGTGGACGGCAAGTCCTATCCGGAGGTGGGCGTCCATTTCCGCGGCGCGTCCTCCTTCATGATGGTGCGGGCCGGGCAGAAGCGGTCGCTGAATGTCAGCGTGGACTTCGTGCACGAGGGGCAGAACGTGCTGGGCCATCGCACCTTGAACCTGCTGAACGCGCACGAGGACCCTTCGTTCCTCCGCACCGTCCTCTTCTACCGGATCGCCCGCGAATACCTCCCCGCGCCTCAGGCCAATTTGGTCCGGCTCGTCATTAACGGCGAATACTGGGGCGTTTACGTGAGCAGCGAGCAGTTCAACAAAGACTTCGTCAAGACCTGGTTCGGCACGACCGAAGGCGCGCGCTGGAAAGTGCCGGGCAGCCCGAACGGACGCGGCAGCCTCGCCTACCTCGGCGCGCAGCCCAACGCCTACAAGGGCATCTACGAGCTCAAATCCAAGAACGACCCCAAGGCGTGGACCCAGCTCATCCGACTTTGCCAGACCCTGAATGAAACGCCGCCCGACCAACTCGAGGCCGCCTTGGCCCCGCTCCTGGACATTGACCGGGCCCTCAGGTTCCTGGCCCTCGAGAATGTCCTCATCAACAACGACGGCTACTGGGTACGCACCAGCGATTATAGTCTCTACACCGACCTGGAAGGACGGTTCCACGTCATCCCCAACGACGCCAACGAGACCTTCGCTCTGCCTGGCGGGCCCGGCTTCGGAGGAGGCCCCGGCGGGCGCGGCGGGCTCGGCGGCCCCGGACGCTTCGGGCCGGGTGGCTTCGGCGGTCCCGACGGGCCTGGCCCCGGGGCAATGCTCGCTCCGCGATTCCTCGAGCAGGGGGACCGCAATGCCGACGAAACCCTGACCGCGACCGAGATGGCAGGGCTGGCCGACGCCTGGTTTGCCAAGCTGGACGAAACCCAGCGCGGCCGGGTCGACCAGGAACAATTCCTCGCGCGGTTCGACCAGATCCTCCCGCCCCCGGGCGGACCGCGGGCGGCCGACGGGCCCGGCTTCGACGGTCCCCCGCGCGGCGGGGCGTTCGGGCCGGCTCGATTCCTGGGCCTCCCGCTGTTTGCCGCGGCGGACGGCGATCGGGATGGCACGTTGACGCGGGCGGAATGGAAAAAGGCGTTCGAGACCTGGGCGCGCGAGTGGGATGCCTCCCAAAAGGGCGCCCTCGATGTTGCCGCCGTCGGGGCCGGCTTGAACAAGGTTCTGGTCAGCAACGAGGGCGCACGGGGCGGAGGACGGGGCAACGCCCGCGGCCCCGGCGGACCCGGCGGACCCGGCGGGCTGGGCGGGCCTGGCGGGCCTGGCTTCGGAGGCCCTGGCGGCGGTGGACGCGTGAACGGCGTCGAACTGGATCCCCTGTTGGCCGCCAGCGATCCCTCCAAACCCCTCATCTCCAAACTGCTGGCCGTCCCCGCACTGCGCACGCGCTACCTCCAACACGTGCGCGACATCGCCACAACCTGGTTGGATTGGAACCGCCTGGGCCCCATCGCCGAGAGCTACCACGCCCTCATCCGCGAGGCCGTCAAGGCGGATACCCGGAAGCTCGTGCGCACCGAGGAATTCGAAAAGAGCCTGACCCAGAGCATGGGCGGAGGAGGAGGCTTTGGACCCGGGGGCCCCGGGAAGATCGGGTTGAAGACGTTCGCCGACGGGCGCCGCGCCTACCTCCTGAACCATCCGGAGATCAAGACACTCGAAGCGGTTCGCTGAGGGGGAGGCACCGCCAGAAAGGCTAAAGGCTGAAGGCTAAAGGCCGAATCCTCGCTCTTACTCTTACTCTTACTCGTAATCCGCTTAGATTTCCCCCTCTCCCTCTCTCCCTCTCCCCAACCCCTTTCCATCGCTTCGCTTGCAAGGGTTGGGGAGAGGGATGGGGAGGGGACGGTTCGTGGGGAGGGTTGCGGTCGGCAGTCGTCATCCTTGTCCCGGCGCCGCCGGATTCAGTCCGACTCGGGTTCCTCCTGCCAGCGGGGCGTGAGGCGGTGGGGGAGGCCGAGGTGGTCGAGGACGCGCGCGACCACGGTGTCGACGACCTCGGTGACGGTTTGTGGGCGCGAGTAGAACCCGGGGTTGGCCGGCAGGAGGAGGGCGCCGGCCAGGAGGAGGAGTTCGAAATTACGCACGTGGATCAGGCTGAGCGGGGTTTCGCGGGGGACCAGGATGAGTGGGCGCCGTTCCTTGAGCATGACATCGGCTGCGCGGAGGAGGACGTCATTGCTGGTGCCGTGGGCGATGCGGCCGAGGGTCCCCATGCTGCAAGGGATTACCACCATGGCGTCGCAGGCGTTCGAGCCGCTGGCGAACGGCACGTTCATGCTCCTTAAACCGTGTTGCCGGACCCCGGGAGCCAGCGCCAGGCCGCCGGGCAATTCCTGGGCGATGACCGCGGACGCGTATTGGCTGAGGATGACATGGACCTCGTGGGTGGCGGGGTCCAGCTGGTCCAGCAGCCGCTGGGCGTAAAGGGAGCCGCTCGCTCCGGTGATGGCGACGAGGATTCTCACGGTCGTTGGTTCATGATGGATCGGCGAACCGGGCGGGTCGACCTCGACGTCGCCGCGGGCGCACGCTGGCGGCATGCAAGCAGGCGCAGACCTGTTGTCAATCCCGGACGCCCCCGGCAGCGCAGTCCAAGCTTCACTTCCCGGGGCGACTTTGTTATGCCGCTCCCAGGCGTCTGCCTGGCCGCCGTTTGCGGATTGGGTCGCGTCGGTTGTCGTCATGTCTACCCAGAAGCCTCCCCCCCATCGCCGGTCCACCATTCGGCTCCTGCTCTCGGCCACGTCCCGCCCCGAGGCGCTCACCTGGCTCCGGGCCCTGCGTCACGCCGGCCTCAATGTGTCCCATCGCCTCGCGCTGTCCATCGACGAATTCGCCCTCCACCTCATGGCCCATCCGGCCGAGATCGTGATCACCTCCCGCATCCACGAGGGTCGGGTCGGCCGCCTCGAATTGGACGCCCTCACCCTCCTCAACCACCAGATCCCCGTCGTGGCCATCTTGCCCCCGGCGACCTCCTCGCCGGATCATCCGCTGCCGGCGACAGGGGTGACGGACCGCGTTCCGGCCGAGCGCCCGGACTTGTTGACCGCGGTGGTTCGACGGCTGACCCTGGAACGGGATCTGCGCGCCGAGCGCAGCCGACACGCGGAGGCCCACTTGGACCGCGTCCGCCTGGCGGCGCTCAGTCGCGATGTCGGCTCCGCGCTCACCCGGGGAGATCACCTGGCGGACAGTCTCCAGCGTTGCATGGAGGCGCTGGTCCAACACCTCGATGCCGCCCTCGCCCGCATCTGGTCCCTCGACCCGGCTCAACACGAATTGGTCCTGCGCGCTTCGGACGGACCGAACGGACCGGACTCCGCCCAGTTCGACCGGATTCCCATCGGCCACTACGGGGTGGGGGTGGTCGCGCGCGACCGACGGCCCTACCTGACCAACCAGGTGTTCGGTGATCCGCATATCGGCGCGCAGGCGTGGCTCCGGGAAACCGGCATCGCCTCCTACGCGGCTTACCCGCTCCTGGTCGGGGAAAAACTCGTCGGCGTGGTCGCCATGTTCGGTCGCCGCCCCCTCACCGGCTTCACCCTCAATGCCCTGGCCTCGGTTGCCCACGAGATCGCCCTCGAACTGGGCCGGCGCCAGACCGAGAAGGAGCTCGAGGATGCCGAAATCCGCTTCCGACTCCTGGCCGAGAATCTCCCCGGGGTCTTCTGGTTGGCCGACCCGGCCCGGACCCGCTTCAGCTATGTCAGCCCAGGCTTCGAGGCGGTCTTCGGTCAGCCGCTCGACCTGCTCTACGAAAACGGGGCTTTCTGGGCCATGGCCGTGCATCCGGACGACCGGGCGCGCTTTCAGCAGGCGTTGGCCGGAGACTGGACCTCCAGCCGGGGCGTCGAGGTCGAGTATCGCATCGGGCGGCCCGACGGCGGCCAACGGTGGATTCGGGACCGGGCCTTTGCGATTCGGGAAGTCGACCGCCCCGCGCGTCGCGTGGCGGGCATTGCCGAGGACATCACGCGGCAGAAGCAACTCGAGACGCAATTCCTGCAAGCCCAGAAGATGCAGAGCATCGGGCGTCTGGCCGGCGGGGTGGCGCACGACTTCAACAATCTCCTCACGGCCATCGGGAGCTTCGCGCGCATGGCCTATGAGGGCCTCCCCCCGGGCGCCCCCGCCCGCAGCGATCTCGAACAGGTCCTGCAGGCGACTCAGCGGGCGGGCAACCTCACCCGCCAACTCCTGGCCTTCGCCCGGCTCCAACCGGTCGAACCCGTCATCGTCAACCCGAACGACCACCTCGTCTCCCTCACCAAAATGCTCAAACGCCTGGTCCGCGAGGACGCCGAACTCGTCGTCCAGCCGGGGGCCGGCGTCGGTCAAATCCGGATCGATCCCGCCCAGTTCGAGCAACTCCTGGTGAACCTCGTCGTCAACGCGGTCCACGCCGTCGGACCGCAGGGCCTGATCACCATCGAAACCGCGGACACGATGATCCCGCCCGACTCGCCAGAGTTCGAACCCGGAGTCCAATCCGGCCCCTACGTCCTGATCAGTGTCGCCGATAACGGCTGCGGAATGAGCGACGAAGTCCAGGCCCACCTCTTCGAGCCGTTCTTCACCACCCGCGCCCCGGGCCAAGGAACGGGCCTCGGCCTCGCCACCGTCTACGGCATCGTCAAGCAATCGGGAGGCCACATCGCCTGCCAGTCACGCCCCGGCGTCGGCACCGTCTTCCGCCTCTACCTGCCCCGGGTCGATGGCCTCCCCGCGGTGGGGCCGCCCCTGTCCAGCCAACGGCGGTTGCCCCGCGGCCGCGAGACGATCCTCCTGGTCGAAGATGACCCCAAGGTGCGCGAGGTCGTGCTCAAGGTCCTCCGCCTGCACGGTTACACGGTGCTCGAAACCTTCAACGGCGAGCAGGCCCTCGAGCTGGTGGAGGCCGCGGACCGGCCCACCATCCATCTCGTCCTGACCGATCTCATCATGCCGCGGATGGGTGGCAAGGAGCTTTCCGAGCGCCTGGCCGACCGGGCGGCGGCGATCCCGGTCCTGTTCATGTCGGGCTATGCGGACGAAGCCTACGGAGGGCAGGCCCTCCTCGATGCGGGCATCCCCTTCCTGCCCAAACCCTTCACCCCAGAGCAGTTGCTCATCGCCGTCCGCAACGCCCTCGACCGGCCCGCGGCCTGACCCGTTTGCCATCCCGTGCGTCTCAAACGGGGCCCCTGGTCGCCGCCCGCCTGCTTCGCGCCGGCGAACATCCGTGAGGCTTTGGCCTATCCCGTGCCGACCGCTCCTGCCCCTTCCTTCCGAGTCGTCTTCCGCCGATCATTGCCCCTTCGGCCGACACTCCGCGAACCACGGCCTCCTGCCCCGGTCCGGGAACCGTAGCGTTCCCGGCTCCCTTGTCCCCGAAGCGCGGCCAACCGGACCTCACGCTGGCCCAGCTCCCCTCGACGGAAACGGCCGCGGTCGCGGGGGTCGGTTCCCGAGCCTCCGGCGCGACGGACGTCGGGACCCATCTTCGCGCTGGGGAGGCTGCCGCATCCCTCTCGGGGCCTCGACAAATGGCGGTCCGTGTGCGTTCCTTAAGACTCACGCCCAAGGAGGGCCTACGGATGAAAGCCAAGACCGAACTGCTGCTGTATCATCTTCTCTGGACCTGCGAGATGCTCGCAACCCCAACCTTCCGGAACCTCACAGGGTCTTTCGAGGGCTGGGCATACCGAAACGGCCTGCATCGCCAGATTGCACGCCTCGAGCGCCAGGGGTTGCTCGAATCCCTCTGCACCCGACCCGACGACCGGCTTTACCGCCTCACCCCGACCGGCCTCTGCCTGGCACTCGGCCACGGGGATCCCGAAGCCGAATGGTGCCAGCCGTGGGACGGACGCTGGCGTCTCCTCCTGTTTGACCTGCCGGTCAATGAGAACCCGGCGCGGAACCTTCTCCGCGCACGGCTCCGCGAGCACGGATTCGGATGCCTCCAGGGCAGCGTGTGGATCACGCCAAAGCCCGTGCACCGCCAGATGCCGTTCGCAGCCGACGGCCACGTTGACGTGAGCTCGTTGATCGTTGTCGAAGCTCGACCTGTCGCGGGGGAACAGGACGCCCAGATCGTCCGCAGCGCCTGGGATTTCGCGGCGATTGACGACTCCTACGGGCGGTATCTCGAACTGCTCCGGGAATGTCCATCCTCGCCCCCACAAACAGTTGGCGAAGCCCGCGCCCTGCTCGACTGGATTAACCGCGAGCGCCAGGCCTGGAGAACCGCTGCGCGCTTGGACCCATTCCTGCCCGAAGCACTCCTACCCCCGAACTACCTCGGCCAGCGCGCTTGGCACGCGCGCCTCGCCACCTGGCGCACCGCCGCCCCGTTCCTCCGCGACTTCCATCCGTCCAGACTCACCCCGTAGTCCGTGGACAATCCCCGATGCACGTGCATCGGGGATTGTCCACGCACCGCCGATAACGCCTCCGTCCCGCGGCCGGACATTGGTCTGTCGGACTCGTAGACCCCTGGTTGGCCTTCGAAATACCATCACCCGGCGCAATGCCCCCCGTCACGGTGCCAGGACAATCCTGGATGCACGTGCATCGGGGATTGTCCATGGCCGACGGCGGCGGACTGCTGGGATTGGCCATTCCTCTGGCGCTTGTGAAACGAACCACGACGCGGGAGGCAAAAAGGACTGCGGCTCGTAGGGTTGCGCGGAAATTGGCCAGGGGCTTCGTGGCTCCTCGGCCTGCCTGCCGAAGCCTTGGCGCAGGCAGGTCACAGAGCCGCCAGGCTAAGCTCCCTTGCCGCGCGGCTCGACTGAGATCGCCGAAGTCCTCGCCCCAGGCCATTCTGAGCGCAACGAATCACCAGCCGTTTGTGAGACCCCACACTTGCAGACTGCTCGGACGACTTCAACAGGGGAGCGAATGGAAGGTGTCGTCCCAGCCACCGGCCGGCGCGACGGGGTTTATGGCTGGCGACAAATCTTCTCCATCGCCTTCCCCTTGGCCAACTCGTCGATCAGCTTGTCCAGGCAGCGGATTTCCCGCATCAGGGGCTCCTGAATGTCCTCCACGCGCACGCCGCAGATGACGCCCTTGATCGAGGACCGGGCAGGATTGAGCCTGGGCGCCTCCCCAAAGAACGTCCGGAAGTCGCACTCCTTCTGCAGTTGGCCGGCGAGCTCCTCCTGGCTATAGCCCGTCAGCCAACCGATAATGCGGTCCACTTCTGCTTTCGTGCGGCCCTTCCTTTCTGCCTTCGCCACGTAGAGAGGATAGACACTGGCGAAGCGGGTCGAGTAAATGCGGTGCTCGTTCATGGGGCGGACGGGCTTTCGGGTTATCGAAGGTTCATCAGTTGGCGGCCATGGGATGGCTCCCCTCTCCCTTTCTCCCTCTCCCCAACCCCGCTCCATCGCTTCGCTTTCAAGGGTTGGGGAGAGGGAAGGGGTGAGGGGTGTATGCTCACTTATGCACTCATCGCAATGGTTGTGATTTGGGGTGCGTCACCCACCCGAGGCGACGGGACGGCGGATGCTCCCGGTTTCCGAGGAGGAGCCTCGAACGCCGCGCTCGACGGTCGCCGGTGCGCAACTCAAGCCATCTCCACCGCCGCGGTCAATCCTGAAGCAGTGCTCATTTTGGGATTGGAAGAGCCCCTCACCCGGCCTCTGGCCACCCTCTCCCCGCGCCTTTGACAACAGACGGCAGCCCAGGCGCGGGGAGAGGGAAGGGGAGAGGGGGAGTCCCCCTTTCAAAATGAGAATTGTTGTCAATCCTGAAGCGTTCCTACTCGAGCACCTGCCTCCGGACATCGGCGGTGGGGCGGGGCTCCTGACGCGCCGGGACGCCCGACGCCCTGGGCGGACACGGGTGCGAGGTTGCCTTGGGTGATGGAGACTATTAGGATCGCCGGACGTTGCACCATGTCGGCCCTTCCATGAAACCCGCGTCTCCCGCCCCACCCCCCCGTGCCGGCCCGCGCCGCCTCATCTGGGGACTGCCTGTCGCTTGTCTCGGCACGCTGCTGGGCGGCGGCCTCGGCGGGGCGACCACGCTGGGCGACGCGGAGGAGGCCGCTCGCCGGGAGCATTTCGAGAAGCGCGTGCGCCCGGTCCTGATCGAGCGCTGTTTCTCCTGTCATAGCGCCGGCGCCGAACGATTGCGCGGGGGACTGCGCGTCGATTCCCGAGCGGCCTTGCTCGAGGGGGGCGATTCCGGTCCGGCTCTGAATCTGACCACCCCGGACCGCAGTCTCCTGCTTCGGGCCATCCGTTACGAGGATCCGGACCTCCAGATGCCGCCGAAGGGCCGATTGCCCGAGGCCGAGGTGGCGGCGTTGGCGCGCTGGGTGCAGGACGGTGCCGTGTGGCCGGAGGACTTGATGCCCGCGGCGGCCACGGGCCCGGGCGAGGTTTTCGATTTGGCCGAACGCCAGCGTTCCCATTGGGCCTGGCAGCCGATCCGGCCCAGCGCGCCTCCGAGCGCGCCTGGGGAAGACGAGCCGGGGCATCCGGTGGACCGCTTCATCGGGGCGCGGTTGGCGGCGGAAGGCCTGCGGCCGGCCCCGCCCGCCCGGCCGGACATCCGGCTGCGGCGGTTGACCTTCGATCTGACGGGGTTGCCGCCGGCCGCCGCGGAGGTGGCCGCGTTCGAGCGGGAGCCGACGATGGCGGCTTGGGAACGGGCCGTGGACGCGCTGCTCGCCTCGCCTCGCTACGGCGAGCGCTGGGCCCGGCATTGGCTCGACCTCGTGCGCTACGCCGAGACCCTCGGACACGAGTTCGACTATGTTATCCCCAACGCCTGGCGCTACCGGGATTACGTCATCCGCGCGTTCAACGCCGACGTGCCCTACCGCCTGCTGGCCCAGGAACACCTGGCCGGCGACCTGCTCGCCGACCCGCGCCGCGATCCGGACGACGGCGCGAACGAGTCGGTCATCGGGACGGCGTTTTACTGGCTGGGCCAGCGCGAGCATTCGCCGGTCGATGTGCGGCTGCACCAGGCGGAGGTGATCGACAACCAGATCGATGTGCTCAGCAAGACGTTCCTCGGCCTCACCGTGGCCTGCGCGCGCTGTCACGACCACAAATTCGACGCCATCAGCGCCCGCGATTACTACGCACTCTACGGGATCCTCGGCAGCTCGCGTTACGCCCAAGCCTCGATCGAACCGCCCGCCGGCGTGGCCGAGTCGGTCGCGACGCTGCAACGTCGGCGAGATGAGTTGCGGTCGTGGCTCGGTCCGGGGTTTCGCTGCGATCCCGAGGCTGCCGCCAACCCCAGCGCGACGGTCTGGGCCGACTTCGGGGTTCAGGGCTACGACGGTTGGTTTGTGGAGGGCGAGGCCTTTGGCCGGGAACCCGCGCGCGCCGGCGACCTCTGGATCGGCGAGGCGCCGGGCCCGGTGGGTGCGCTCACCGCCGGGGCGGCTCATAGCGGGGCGCTCTCGCGCCGGCTCCAGGGCGTCCTGCGCTCGCCGACCTTCACTCTCGAACGCCGTTACGTCCACGTGCTCGCCGCCGGACGCTCGGGCCGGCTCCGCCTGCCGGTGGACAACTTCACCATGATCCGCGACCCCATCTATGGAGGCCTCCGCCGCGTGCTCGAGCACGACGACTTCCGCTGGATCACCATCGATACCGCGATGTGGCAAGGGCGCCGCGCTTACCTCGAGTTCGCCGACCTGCGCACGCCCGACCTCGCGGCCGACGGTCCGCGCGAGGGTTTCGCCCCCGACGGATGGATTGCCGTGCGCCGGGTGCTGTTTTCCGACGACGCGGCGCCCGGGGCTGCGGAGGAGGCGCTGGCCGGGCCTTCGTGGAGCGCGCTGCCCGCGGAGGCCTGGCCCGCCGAGGAGACCGCGCGCGCGCGCTTCGAGGCGGCGGTGGCGGCGTATCGGCAGGAAGAGGCGCGATGGCCCGACCCGCGCCGCGTGCCTGCTTCGGTCGAGGGCACGGGGCTGGACGAACGGGTGTTCATCCGGGGCCAGCATCGCAATCTGGGCGAGGGGGTCCCGCGCCGTTTTCTCGAGGCGTTGGGGGGGAATGACCGGCTTATCCGGGAAGGGAGCGGCCGCCTCGAGCTGGCCGAGCAGGTCACGGATCCCGACAATCCGTTCTTCGCGCGGGTCATGGTCAATCGGGTGTGGCTCCATTTGTTTGGGCGGGGCTTGGTGCCCACGCCGGATGATTTCGGCGTGCTGGGCGAACCGCCCAGTCATCCGGAGTTGCTCGACTGGCTGGCGCATTGGTTCCGCCGCGAAGGCCAGTGGTCCACCAAGCGCCTGATCCGGCTCCTGGTCACCTCTCGGACCTACCAACAGGCGAGCACGCCGGTCGATCCCGTCGCGGCCGAGAAGGACCCGGCCAATCGCTGGTGGCATCGGATGCCGGTGCGGCGGCTCGAAGGAGAGGCCATCCGCGACGCGCTCCTGGCCTTGAGCGGGCGCCTCGATCTCTCCCCGTTCGGACCGCCCGTCCCCGTGCATCTCACCGAGTTCATGGACGGCCGCGGCCGCCCCTCGCGGAGCGGTCCCTTGGATGGAGACGGCCGCCGCAGCATCTATCTCGAAGTGCGCCGGAACTTTCTCTCGCCGCTCATGCGCACCTTCGACACGCCGGTGCCGTTTACCACGATCGGGCGGCGGACGGTGTCGAATGTGCCCGCCCAGGCGCTCATCCTCATGAACGATCCCTTGTTCCAGGACGAGGCGCGCCGCTGGGCCCGGCGCCTGCTCGCCGAACCCTCGCTCCCGCCCGGGACCCGGATCGAGACGGCCTTCCGCCAGGCCTTCAGCCGCCCGCCTTCGCCCCAAGAAATCTCCCAGGCGCTCGCCTTCCTCGAGACGCAGACGGCGACCTACGGGAACCTCGGGGACGAGCTCGAGGTCACGGTCTGGGCCGACCTCTGTCACGTCCTCCTCAACACGAAGGAGTTCCTTCTTCTCCAATAGGCCATGGCTCCACCCGTTCCTCCCCATCATGCCTGCGGCCGGTTCCAGGGGCGTCCGCTCACGCGTCGGGCCATGCTGCGGCAATGCGCCAACGGGTTCGGCGCCTTGGCCTTCGCGGCGCTCGCCGCCGACTCCGCCCGCGCGACCCCCAGCCACCCGGGCGTTCCCTTGGACCCCTTGGCGCCGCGCCCCCCGCACTTCACCCCCCGCGCCCGGCGCGTCATTTTCCTCTACATGGACGGCGGGCCGTCGCAAGTGGACACCTTCGATCCCAAGCCGCGGCTGACCCGCGAGCATGGCCGTCCGTTCGGCCTGAGGATGGAGCCGACGCAGTTCAACGACAACGGCCTCACGCTGGGCAGCCCCTGGGCCTTCCAGGCTTGTGGCCAGAGCGGGTTGCCGGTCAGCGACCTCTTCCCGCACGTCGGCCGCTGCGCCGACGACCTGTGCGTGATCCGCTCGATGGTGTCGAACTTCTCCGAGCACACCAACGCCAACTACTTCCTGCACACCGGGCTGGGCCTGTCGGGACGACCAAGCATGGGAGCCTGGATCAGCTACGGGCTGGGCACGGAGAACCGGGACCTGCCGGGATTCGTGGTGTTGAACGGGGGCCTGGTCCCGCCGGGCGGCCTCGAGAACTTCGGCAGTGGATTCCTCCCCGCCGCCTACCAGGGGTCGCTATTCCGCGCCCACGCGCAACCCGTCGCGCACGTCACGCCGCGCGAAGCCCGCGCCGAACTCCAGCGCCACAAACTGGCCCTCGTCCGCCAACTCGACGAAAGCGCCCGCGAACGGCTCGGACCGCTCGATGCCCTCGAATCCGCCATCGCCAACCAGGAACTCGCCTTCCGCATGCAGAGCGCCGTGCCGGACCTGATGGACTTGCGCGGCGAATCGAATCGGACCCGCCAGCTCTACGGCCTCGAGGCGCCCTTCGAACACACCCGCACGTTCGGCCTGCAATGCCTCATCGCCCGCCGCCTCGTCGAACGGGGCGTGCGCTTCATCGAACTGACCTGCCCGGCCACCGGCGGCGACCGCTGGGACCAGCATGGCGCCCTCAAGAGCGGCCACGAGAACAATGCCCGGGCGGTCGACCAACCCATCGCCGGCTTGTTGCAGGATCTCAAAGGACGAGGCCTCTTGGCCGACACGCTCGTGGTCTGGGCCGGCGAGTTTGGCCGCACGCCCTTCGCGCAGGGCTCCGACGGGCGGGATCACAACCCGTTCGGTTTCTCCATCTGGCTGGCGGGAGGCGGGGTGCGGGGAGGCCTGGCCTACGGAGCGACCGACGATTACGGCTACAAAGCGGTCGAAAACAAGGTGCACCTGCACGACCTCCATGCCACCATGCTCCACCTCTTGGGCCTGGATCATACCCGCCTGACCGTGCGGTTCGGCGGCCGCGACATGCGCCTCACCGACGTGCACGGGGAAATCGTCGAGGGCATCCTGGCCTGACCGGGCGCCACCTTGCCATGCTCACGGTCACCGAGGCGGGCGTCTACTGCGCGGCGGCCGGCTGCTACATCGACCCGACTCGAGCGGTGGATCGCGCCCTCATCACCCACGCGCACAGCGATCACGCGCGCCCCGGCAGCCGCGCTTACCTCTGTGCGCAGCCCGGGGTGGACGTCCTCCGCCTCCGCGTCGGCCCCAGCCCCGCCCTCCAAGGCATTCCCTACGGCGAACCCATCGACCTCGGTGGCGTCCGAGTCTCGTTCCACCCCGCCGGCCACGTGCTCGGCTCCGCCCAAATCCGCCTGGAACATCGGGGCGAGGTCTGGGTCGTGAGCGGCGACTACAAGTTGCAGGCCGACCCGACCTGCGCGGCCTTCGAACCGGTGCCCTGCCATACCTTCGTGACCGAATGCACCTTCGGCCTGCCCATCTACCGGTGGCCCGAGCCGGCGACCGTGTTCGCGTCGATCAATGAGTGGTGGCGCGGCGCCCAAGCGGCGGGACGCACCGGCGTGGTGTTCGCTTACTCCCTCGGCAAAGCGCAACGCATCCTCGCCGGAGTCGATCCTGCAGTCGGGCCGCTGCTGGTCCACGACGCCGTCCACGCCTTCCTCCCCGCCTATGCCGCCGCCGGCGTTGCCCTGCCGCCCACCGAGCGCGCCACCCCCGAGCGCCTCCGCGCCAACCGCGGCCGTGCCTTGCTGGTGGCGCCCCCCATGGCGGGACGCGGCGAGTGGTGGGAACACGCCGGCGAAGTGGCGCTGGCCCAGGCCTCCGGGTGGATGCGGGTTCGTTCCCGGCGGCGGCAGCGCGGCGGCGGACCCGGGTTCGTCTTGTCCGACCATGCCGATTGGCCCGGGCTGATCAGTGCGATTCGGGCGACCGGGGCTTCGCGGGTGCTGGTCACCCATGGCCAGGGCGAGCCTCTCGTGCAATGGCTGAACCAGCGGGGTTGGGAGGCGTCGACGTTCGGGTCTCTGCCCGCGAGCGACGGGCAGGCGGGAGAGGATGACGAGGAGGGCCCGGTCTGACCATGCGCGCCTGGACTCAGCTCTGGGACGAGTGGGAGGCCGCGGCCGATGCCGCGGACCAGGCCGCCGCCCTCGAGCGCTATTGCCTGTCGGCCCCGGCGGCCGACGCGGCCTGGGGCGTGTGGCTGCTCCTGGGCGGGCGGTTTGGCCGTCCGGTCGATCCCCGTGATCTGCGCCAGTGGGTGGCCGAGCACACCGAGCATTCCTTGGGGATGATCGAGATCTGTTACCAGCAGGTGGGCGATCTCGCGGAGGCCCTGGCCCTGCTGTTGCCCGCGCCTCCGCCGGCGACCTCACCCTCGCTCGCCCACGTCATCCTCCATCGGGTGCGTCCCCTGGCCTCCGCCACGCCCCCGCGCCAGCGCGCGATCGTCCGCGCCGCCTGGGCCGAACTCACTCCCACCGAAACGATCGTCTGGCACAAGTTCATCACCGGCGGATGGCGCCTCGAGGTCCCACGGGCCGTGCTGGCCGGCGTGCTGGCGAAGCGGGCGGGCGTCGACCCGGCGGTGATGGAATTGCGGCTGCGCCACCTGGGCGAACCGGACGCGGCGGCGTTCGAGCGCCTCATCGCCGGCGAACGCGATGCGGACCGCCGCGCCCGTCCCTATCCGTTCTGTCCGGGCCAACCCTGCGAAGGCGATCTGACCCGGTTGGGGG
Source organism: uncultured Verrucomicrobiota bacterium (assembly GCA_964629545.1). Classification (GTDB taxonomy): domain Bacteria; phylum Verrucomicrobiota; class Verrucomicrobiia; order Limisphaerales; family CAZVRY01; genus CAZVRY01. The sequence continues at coordinate 22,937 of CAZVRY010000075.1, forward strand.
ATCCCCGCGACTGGCACGTCGAGTGGCGCTGGCCAGGTCCGCGGGCTCAACTCTGGCGGAGGGGAGGCGACGTGGTGCTTTGGTCGGAACCCGGCGAGGTGGTAACGCCGCGATTCCCGGAGGTCGCCGAACTCGGCGCCTTGCTGCCGGATGACACCACGGTGGAGGGTTTCCTGGTGGCGTGGCGGGGGCAGGGCCCGCTGCCCTTCACGGAGTTCGATCGGCGCTGGCAGCGTGCCACCGCCAGCAAGCAACTCCAAGCTGCGGCCCCAGTGACATTGGTCGCCACCGATCTCCTCGAACACCAGGGGACGGATGTCCGCGTCCTCCCCTGGGCCGAACGGCGGGCGAGTCTGGAGTCCCTGCTGGCCGAGATCCAGGCCCGGTGGATCGCCGCCCGGCAACTCGCCGCCAACGGCGCCTGGACCCAGGGCGACCTCTTCGGATCCACCCCCACCCCCCTGAAACCTCCGGAGGCCCTCCGCCTCGCCGCCAGCCTCGCCGCCCGCACCTGGGAGGACGTCGCCGCCTGCCACCGACAGGCCCGGAGCCGTGGGGCCAGCGGACTGATCCTCAGGAGACGTTCGGCTCCGGCCCGCGATGCGACCGATCCCGCCGGTTGGTGGGATTGGCCGGCGCCGCCCCTCACCTGCCTGGCGGTGCTGGCGGCCGTACAACTCGATGATCGCTCCTCGCCGCCGGGTCTGACCGATCTGACCTTGGGGGTGTGGTGCGGACCGGAGTTGAAGACCATTGCCAGCGTGGCGGCCAGGCTGCCCGCGCCGGATCTGGCCGCCCTCCGCGAATTCGTCGCCACCCATACCGTGGCCCGTTTCGGTCCGGTCCGGACGGTCCAACCCGCCTGGGTGTTCGAGTTGGCCTTTGACGCGGTGGCGCGCTCCGGCCGATTCCAATCCGGCCTGACCCTCCAGAACCCGCGCCTGCTCGGGCGCCGCGCCGGCTTGCGTCCCGAGGAAGCAGCACCACTTGAGCACCTCGTGGCTTACCTGGTGGGCCCGTGAGTTCGATGGGGAGGGAGATCAGAAAGGGGTGAGCGGAGCAAGCCACTGCGTTCATGACTCCCTCGCCTCCGTCGGACGGAGGAGAGAGAAGTTGATTTTGCACAGACCCAACCTCCTCACGTTTCTGGACCTCCGTTTCCTCCGCTGCCTTTTGCTCACTGTTGTGAGGCCGCAAAGAGGCGGTCCAACTCGACCGTGAAACCCGGAACCACCGCGCTGGTGACCGCGTCGCCCGGTCCGTGAACCACGCGCTCGGCAAACTGCCCGTCCTGCGGCTGGCGGTAGATTTCGATCTGCTTCTCGGGTCCCAGCACCAGCCAACACTCCTTCACGGCGGCGGTGGCGTAGACGCGGAGTTTAGAACGATCGTATTCGTGGCTGTGGACACAAATCTCAATCACCAGTTCGGCGGTGTGAGGATGCTCGGTGGCGTAGTCGTTGATCGAGCCGCGGATGACGGAAAGATCCGGCTCGGGCTCCGAATCTCCGCAGAGGATCGGCTGTTCCGGTTGCACATGCAGGCCGGGCGGCAGGAATTGTTGAAGCAGTCCCAACAGCCGCATGAGGAGCAGCCGGTGGAAAGGTGACTTGGGCATCTTTTCAAAGACCTGGCCGTAGAGCAGTTCGGTTTTCTCCGGGAGGAGGCCTAACTCGCCCAGCGCATGATACGCTTTGACTCCCAGCGGCCAGATTCGGGGGCCAAGGACGCTTGGTTTCGGGGCTTCAACGGCCGGCATGAGGCGAAACTAAGCCTGCGTGGCGTCATCGCTCAAGTTCTCTTTCAAGCGACCGAGTCATGCCGGCTTCGCTGGCGGTTGGTCGGGGCCGGAGTCAGGCGCTTCGGAATGCGAACGTGCGCGAGGGTTCGCGGCCGCGGCCGGTCAGTTCGAGGTGGTCCTGGTGGAGGGTGAGCGTGGCGTAGGCGTTCGTGTCCGGGGTTTCAACCATGCCTTTCAGCGTCACGAAGGGGAGATCCTCGTGAGCGCCCAGCGCGCCGGCGTGGTTGTGCCCGTTCAGCCAGGCCCCGACATGGCGGTGGCGGGTCACCAGGGCGAGCAGTTCGTCGGCGTTCCAGGCGTTGTGCGCGTTGGGAGGGAAGACGGGATGATGGCAGAGGACGATCACGCGCTGGCGAGCTTGGGAGGCTTGGCGGCAGGTTTCCTCGAACCAACGGAGTTGCCGTGTCCCGACGGCTCCGTTCCAGGCGTGGGCATTGGGGGCGCCGGCGGCCTGGAGCCGGGCCAACCGTTCCCGGGCAACCTCCGAGGCCCCGGAGTCCTTGGCCTGAGCGTAGGGGCTGACGTCGGTGGTGTTCAGCACCACGATGCGGAACGAACCGAGGCGGACGGCGTAATACGCTCGGCGCAGGCCGAGCCGAGCGGGGACGCGCGCCTTGAACGCGTCGGCGACCTCGAAGTCGTGGTTCCCGAGGGCATGGTAGAAACGGTGCCGGGACCGGGCGAGCACGCCGAGGATGGCCTCGTAGCTGGACCAGTCGCGGTCGATGAGGTCGCCGAGGTTAAAGCAAGCGGCGAGATCGGCCGCGTTGAAGTGGTCGACCGCCTCCGTGAGCTTGGCGATGGACTGGCGATAGTGGCGCGTGCCCGCGGGGTCTGCGTCGGCATATTGCGGGTCGGCGACCAGGCCGAGGCGGACCGGGGAGATCCGCGGAGCGCTGACCACGGCTGGGGCGCCGAGCGCCAGCAGGGCGGAACAGGCTAGGAAGCGTCGTCGGGAAAGCACCCGGAGACCCTAGGACGGCGGGACCGGCCCGACAAGCGTGTTGCGACAGAGTGACAGGCAACCTCGACCGGGAACAGTCCACCAACCGGCTTCGCGAATTGCTGCCCCCAGGCAAGCAAGCCGGTTGCCGGTGAACGTCGTCGTGGCCCACTACTGAATCACTACTGAGGTGGGGGCGATGTTCCCTCTACATCGTGGAGGATCCCCATGGGGCGACAGGTTCACTCCCTGGCGCACTCCAAGAGCTTCGCCTCAACCCGGCGGTGGGCGGGGTCGCGCCAGCGTCGTGGAGTGCGGCGGTGCTCCGCCGCTTT
>CAZVRY010000076.1:0-25999 GCA_964629545.1 uncultured Verrucomicrobiota bacterium
TGGTTTTTGGTTTTTGGGGTTGGGTTTTGTGTTTGTGGGTTTTGGGGGTGGGGGGTTTGTGGTATTGGGCGGCGGCGGACCAGGATTGGGAGAGTGGAGCGGGGGTGGCGAGGCCGAGGAGGAGGGAGAGGAAGAGGAAGAGGAGGGCGGGGAGGACGACGCCTGGAGGTTCGGCGCGTGGGTCAGCGGGTGGGGGAGGGGAAGGGCGGGGGCGGCCGTCGACGATTTGGAAGACGAGGCGGGTGGCGCCGAGGAAGGCGAGGAAGAGGCAGGCAAGGAAGGCGGCGGCGGCGAGGGGGTGGCCGGTTTGGAAGGCGGTGCGGACGATGAGGAGTTCGCTGAAGAAGGGGCCGAAGGGGGGGCAGGCGGTGACGGCGAGGATGCCAGCGACGAACAACTTGGCGGAGGTGGGGGCGAGCCAGGCGGCGCCGGCGATGTTGGGGGTGGTGCGGCCGCCGGTGGCGCGGTGGAGGTTGCCTGCGCTGAGGAAGAGGCTGCCTTTGGTGAGGGCGTTGTTCCAGACGTGGAACAAGGCGGCGGCGATGCCGGCGCCGCCGAGGGCAGCGCCGACGCTGAGGATGCCCATGTGTTCGACGCTGGAGTAAGCGAGCATGCGCTTGAAGTCGGGGGTGCCGAGGAGGAAGAGGGCGGCGATGAGCATGGAGAAGAGGCCGAGGGCGAGGAGGGTGCGGTCGGTCATGGGGCCGCCGCCGGCGGCGGCGACGACGTGTTTGACGCGGAGGATGGCGACGAAGGCCATGGTGGTCAGGCCGCCGGCGAGGAGGACGCCGACGACGGCGGGGGCTTCGCCGTAGGCATCGGGTTTCCAGGTATGCATGGGGGCGAGGCCCATTTTGGTGCCGTAGCCGGCGAGGAGGAGGACCCAGGCGGCGAGGATCCACGGGGGTGAGAGGTTAGGGCCTTGGGAGACGAGGGCTTGGAAGGAGAGGCTGCCGCTGCCGCCGCCGTGGAGGGAGGCGTAGCCGAGGCAGAAGGAACCGAGGAGGGAGAGGGCGATGCCCGTGCCGCCGATGAGGAGGTACTTCCAGGTCGCCTCGAACGCTCGGCCGGTGGCGTTGAAGTGGAGGAGCGGAACGGTCATGAGCGTCGCCGTCTCGGCGGCGATCCAGAGGATGCCGAGGTGTTGGGCTTGGAGGGCGAGGCTGATCATGGCCAGGAGCACGAGGTGCGCGACGACGAAGAGGCGGTTAGGGCGTTGCTGGCGGAGGCGGAGGTAGGTGACGGCGTAGGCGGAGTTGACCAGGAAGAGGAGGGAGACCATCGGCAGGGTGGCGCGGGCGACGGGGTCAAATTGGAGCCAGGGATTGGACGAATCGGAGGGCGCGCGCACGAGCGCCGCGATGCTGGCGAGGCAGTGGAGGAGGCCGACGAGGGGGAGGAGTCGTGGGCGGAGTGGTTCGGAGCGGAGGGTGGCGGCGGCGGCGGCCCCGAGCAGGGGGAGGAGGATGAAGGCGGTTTCCATCAGCGCAGGGTTATTCGCGGAGGGAGGTCAGGATGCGGGTGTCGAGCGTATCAAACTCGCGTTGGATGCGGTCCACGATGATGCCGATGATGAAGACGGCGACGGTGAGGTCGAGGAGGATGCCGGCCTCGACGATGAGGGGGGTGGCGCGAAGGAGGAGGAGGCCGAAGAGATAGATCCCGTTCTCGAGGATGAGGTAGCCGCAGACTTGGGAGATGGCCTTGGAGCGTCCGATGAGGAGGAGGAAGCCGGAGAAGACGGTGGCGAAGGCGCCGGGGACGAGGAGGGAACGGGCATGTTCGGGGCGGAGGGGGAGCAAGTTGCTGAGGGCGATGGCGCCAATGGTGGCGGCGGCGCCGAGGAGGAGGGAGGGGACGAAGCCCAGGAGGGGTTCGATTTCGCGGTCGATGTGGGCGGCGCGCAGGGCACGGCGGAGGAGGCTCGGGATGAGGAACCCTTTGACCACGACGGTACCGACAGCGGCGAGGAGGATGAGGGCGTTAGGGGGGTATTCGAGGAGGAGGGGGAGCAGGCCGAGGACCATACCTTGGAGGGCGGCGGCGCGGATGATGGAGGGGAGCCGGCCGCTGGCGAGAGCGATGAGGTTGAGGCCAAGGGCGAGGCCGACCAGGAGGTTAAGGGGGCCGGTCATGACATGCCTCCTTTCCAGGCCATGAGGAGGGCGAAGAGGCAGAGGAGGAGAGCGGTGGTGAGGAGCATGGGGACGCGACGGAAAGCGAGTCGAGCGAGCAGCGATTCGACGAGGCCGATAGCGCCGGCGATGACCACCACAGCGGCGGCGAGGGCGGCCGAGGCTTTCCAGGGGGCGAGGTCGCCGAGGGGCAGGAGGGTTTGGGCGAGGAGGGTGGAGAAGAGGAGGAGTTTGAGGGCGGCGCCGTGGAGGATCACGGCGAGGGGGGGGCCACTGTGGTCGAGGATGATGACCTCATGGATCATGGTGAGTTCGAGGTGGGTATTCGGGTCATCGAAAGGCACGCGGCAGTTTTCGGCGAGGAGGATGCCGAAGAGGCCGGCGCCGAGGAGGGCGGCGCTGGCGCCGGCGGCGGAGGCGAGCATGGTGCTGAGGGAGATGCTCTCGGTCTGGACACCGAGGGTGAGCAGGGCGGCGAGGAGGGCGGCCTCGGAAAGGACGGCGTAGCTGACTTCGCGGGCGGCACCCATGCCCTCGAAGGCGGAGCCGGTGTCGAGGGCGGCGAGGGTGAGGACGAAGCGGGCGAGGGCCAGAAGGTAGACAAAGAGGAGAGCGTCGCCGCGGAAGGTGAGAGGGGCGCCTGCGGGGCCCAGGGGGAGGAGGAGGGCGGCAGCGAGCAACGCGATCCAGGCCACGGCGGGGCCGAGGACATGGCCGGGGGAGACGGTGAGGCTGAGGACGGTGTCTTTGCGGAGGAGCTTGGCGAGGTCGAAGTAGAGTTGGAGGACCGGGGGGCCTTGGCGGCCGGCGACCCAGGCTTTGACCTTGTTGATGAGGCCGGGCAGGAGGGGGGCGACGAGGAGCCAGGCGGCGAGGCGGAGGGGGAGGTCGAGGACGGGGTTCATGGGGATCCTCCGAGCGTGGCGAGGAGGGCGATGGCGAGGACGCCGAGGAGGAGGTAGAAGAAGTAGGCTTGGAGCCGTCCGTGTTGGAGTCGCCGGACGGCGGAGGACAGTTGGAGGACGAGGCGGCCGGCTGGTGCGACGAGGTAATCGAGGACGGTCTCGGGCGTGTGCAGGTGAGCGTGGGCGGAGGGGGGGAACGGGCCTTGGGGGAGGTGGGCCTCTCGATGGGGTCGGAGGATCCAGGCGAACCACTCGGTGATGATGCCGGCGAACGAACCGGCGGTGTATTGCATACGCGGGGACGGGGCGGCGTAGCCGCAGTCCCAGGTGACGGTGTAGGCGAGGCCGGGGCGGTGGACGCGTCGCCAGAGGACGAGGGCGGCGAGGGCGGCGAGAAGGGCGAGGGCGGTATGGAAGGCGGCGAGTTGGGCGAGGGGAGCGGGCAGGGGGAGGTGGGGGGAGGCGGGTTGCCAGGCGAGGGTGGCCGTTGAGAGTGGGAGCGCACAGAGGGTGGGGGCAAGGCCGATCATGAGGCAAGCCCCGGCGAGGGCGAGCATAGGGATGCGCATCGCGGGGCCGGATTCATGGGCGTGTTGGGCGGCCTGGGAGCGTGGGGAACCGAGGAAGACGACGCCGCAGACTTTGACGAAACAGGCGAGGGCGAGGGCGCCGGTGAGGCCAAGGAGGACGGCGGCGGGGATGGCGGCCCAGGCGGCGGGGGTATGGGCGGCGACGGCGTCGAAGAGGGCGAGGTAGACGAGCCATTCGCTGACGAAACCGTTGAGAGGTGGGAGGCCGGCAATGGCGGCGGCGCCGAGGAAGAAGTAGGTCGTGGTCCAGGGCATGGTGCGCCAGAGGCCGCCCAGGCGGCTCATGAGGCGGGTGCGAGTGGCGTGGAGGACGGAGCCGGCGCCGAGGAAGAGGAGGGCCTTGAAGAGCCCGTGGTTCCAGACGTGGAGCAATCCGCCGGCGAAGGCGAGTTGTCCCCAGGCGGGATGGCCGTGTTCGCGGGCGATGAGGGCGAAGCCGAGGCCGAGGAGGATGATGCCGATGTTCTCGACGCTGTGGTAGGCGAGGAGGCGTTTGAGGTCGTGCTGGCCGAGGGCGAAGGCGACACCGAGCACGGCGCTGAGGATGCCGAGGGCGGCTACGACCCAGCCGGCGTGGGCCGGGAGGGGGAGCCAGCCGGTGAACCGGAAGAGGCCATAGATGCCCATTTTGATGGCCACGCCGGAGAGGAGGGCGGAAACGTGGCTGGGGGCGTTGGCATGGGCGGAAGGGAGCCAGAGGTGGAGGGGAAAGAGACCGGCTTTGAGGCCGAAGCCGACCAGGGCGAGCCAGAAGAGGGGGGCGAGTTCGGGGTGGTGGTGGGCGGGGCCGAGTTCCCAGGTTCCGGTGTAGGCGGCCCAGGCGGTGAAGAGGGCGAAGAGGCAGAGGGTGCCGGCGTGGGAGGCGCCGAGGTAGAGCCAGCCGGCAGCGCGGACCTCGCGTTGGGAGCGTTGGCTGGTGATGAGGAAATAGCCGGCCACGGCGAAGAGTTCCCAGGCGATGAGGAAATGGATGCCGTTGGCGGTGATGAGGACGAGGGTCATGCAGAGGAGCATGAGGATCCACCAGGCGCGGGCGGAGGGGGCGGAGACGGGGTGGTGGCGATCGGTCCAGTAGGCGGAGGAATAGAGCGTGCTGGCGCCTCCGACGATGGCGAGGAGGGCGAGGAAGAAGGCGCTGAGTGCGTCGAGGTGGAGGTGGAGGGGTTGGCTGCCCAGGGTGAAGCCGGGTTGCCAATCGAGGGGCTGACCGCTAAGGAGGACGTTGGCGGCAGAGAGGCCCAGGGTGAGGCTGCCGAGCACGGTGGCGAGGGTCCAGGAGGCGGGGTGGCGGCGGGCGCAGAGCAGACCGGCGGTCCAGCAGGTGAGCGTTGCCGCCAGGAGCCAGCCCGCGATCATGGCAGGGCGCGGGGTTCCGCGATGGGGGTGGAGGCGGCGAAGGCGGCCAGGAGTTGGTCGTCGGGAGCGGCGGCGAGGATGAGGGGGCGGAGTTGGCCGCGGGTGAGCGCGGTGCTGAGTTGGCCGAGCAATTCGAGGTGAGCCCGCGGCGAGGGGGCGACGAAGAAGAGGAGGCGGTTGATGGGTTGCGGGTCGGGGGCGGGCTCGGGGATGGCGATGGGTTCGCGGAGGAAGAGGAGGGCGAGGGCGCCGGCGTCGCGCCCGAGGGCAACGGGCGTGCGGAGGTGGGGGAAGGCGAGTCCGTGTCCGACCGGGGCCCAGGAGATGGCTTGGGGCTGGAGGAGGCGTTGATGGAGGAGTTGGCGGATGGCGGGGGTGGCGCCTGGGAGGGCGGCGACGATCTGGGCGAAGAGGGTGGGGACGGCGGAGGGGGCGACGTGGCGGTGGATGCCGCCGTGACGGAGCATGGCTTCGAGCCGGTTGCCTGGGGCGGAGGGGTGGGGTTCAGAGGTGAGGAATCCGGCTTTCGCGGCGAGACCGCGCGAAGCGGCCCAGGTGACGACTTGGGCGCGGTCGAAGAGGAGGCGTCCACGGTCGGGCACGCAGGGGAGGCCTTCATGGCGGACCCAATTCTCGACGACGGACTCGGAGACGCCGAGCGAGTCGGCCAGTTCGACGACGTTCAGGAACATGGCGATCGAGCTTTCGTCCCGCCCAACGCGAACTCCGATCCGAAGTTCTGGCGGACCTGAGCGACGATGTCACCCGGCTGTTGGGATGTCGAGCGTGCAGAGGACGTGAGCCGCGAGTCCGACGGACTGGTTTCCGGAAACCGTAAGCGGTTCAGGGGATCAAGGCGCGATTACGATCGGGGAATTCTCTCCCCGCGCCATTTCCAGCAGACAGCAGCCAGGTTGCGGGGAGAGAGAAGGGGAGAGGGGAACTCCATCTTTCAAAATGGGAATCGCGGTGCGGCCGCGGATTGGCGTTGAGGGGAAGCGGGAGAGGTGATAACCACATGCATTCCCGGGGCATGATGCGGCTTAGCCGGGCTGGTTTGCGGCTCGTTTGGAGGTTCGCCTCGATCGGGGTGGTAGGCGGGGGGTTGTGCGCTCGTGGACCGCCCGCGAGGGACTGTTCAGCGACGCGATCAACCAGGTGATGGAGGATGATGATGGGTTTTTCTGGCTTGGCACCGAGCACGGGATCTATCGGGTTGCCCGGACGGAGCTCGAGTCGGCACGAGATCATGAGAGTGGGACGATGAAGATCTTGCGCTTGGACGAGTCCTACGGGTTGGCGAGCGCGGAAACGAATGGTCAGAAGAGTCAGCCGGCCGGGTGGAAGGCGCGGGATGGCCGGTTGTGGTTTCCGACGGCGAAGGGAGTGGCGGCGGTCGATCCTCGGGCGTTCCTCGAGTTGACGCCGGCGCCGACGGCCATCATCGAGCGGGTGCTGGCCAACAATCGCCGCGTGATGGATACCGGCCCGAGTTCGTGGGGAATGCGTCCAGCGACCGGGGCGGACGCGCGCCGCGCGGAAGCGGTGACGGGTATTCACGCCCCGCTGCGGCTGCCTCCCGGCGGGGCGCGGGTGGTGCGTTACTTTCACGGGTTGGGACCGCGGGGTGGGAGCGGGGCCGAGTTAGGGCGGCTTACGCGGCGCGAGACGGAGATCCTGGAGTTGCTGGCGCGGGGGCATCTCTACAAGGAGATTGCCCATACCCTCGGGATCAGCGCGCAGACGGTGAATGGGCATGTCAAGAGCATCTACGAAAAGCTCCACGTGCACTCCCGCGGCCAGGCCGTGGCGGCCTGGATGAGAAGGTGAGGGCATGCGGAGGATCCGCCAACATGCCGCTTGAAGCGACTCTGCGCGGCTCGTGCTTTGCCGTCATGAGGGACGGCGGGAATGCACGGAAAGCAGCCGGAAATCCTCCGCTACTTGCAGTGCGTCGCCGAGAAATATGACCTTCGTCGTGACATCCGCTTCTCGACTCGCGTCGAGAACGCAGTTTGGAACGAAGAATCGACCGAGTGGCGCATTGGTACGTCCAACGGCCCGATCGAATGCCGCTTCTTGATCATGGCCAGCGGCTGCCTCTCGGTTCCGAAAACACCCGACGTGCCCAGCACCGACAAGTTTGACGGCGAGGTTTGCTTCACCTCTCGCTGGCCGCACGAGGGCGTGGACTTTCACGGAAAGCGTGTCGCCGTGATAGGCACCGGTTCCTCCGGTTTGCAGTCGATTCCGATCATCGCGGCTCAGGCCTCGCAACTCACCGCATTTCAACGAACCCCCAGTTTCAGCCGTCCGGCCAAGAACGGTCCATTTGGCTCGACCGACAGGTGGCAACCTCTTGGCTTCCTCCTAAAACAGCAATTGGGCAGCAACTTCCTAAGCGTTGCACAGGTGCAATATCCTCGCTCAGCACGAAGTGCTGATAGCCCTCATCGTGCTCTGACAAGAGACGACATTTTGGTCAACGCTGCCGACGTTCCGTGGAAGACCCGACGCTTTTTCCCGTGCGGTCATACGTGCGGTCTGTGCTTTTGTCGTGCCACGGCAGCAGCCCGTGTGACCTTGAACGCAGTTCATGGCGGTTGGCGTTGGTGTCGTTTTCATACGCCAGCAACTTCCCGGCATTGTCCGTAATTGGTTTCGTTGTCTTTGCGTTCTCAATCGTCATCTAACTTGAGCATCTTCCGGAAATCCACTTTCGTCAGCCAGACGGAAGCAGGCCATGGAGGAGTGCATTGGGGCCCGCCGCGGGTCCACGGTGCGGAAGTCCGGGCGCCTAAGCATGTGTGACCTGACGGTGTCGGGGGCAGCCTCACCGGAGGAGGGTCACGCGGTTGCTGCGAGGTAATCTTTCAACCCTGTCACCCAGCGGCTGCCCTTCGTCACCGGCTTGGCCACGCGGCACAGCAAGACCTGCCGCGTCGCCTTCACCATCTCTGCGACTTTCCCAAGGCGCGCCAGATCCTCCGGGGTTGGCCCGGAGGTTAACTTGATCTCGATGACCTCCCGCTCCCGGCCGAGATCGAGCACCAGATCCGCTTCATAGCCGTCGTGGCTCCGGAAGAAGAACGCGTCGGATTCCTGGCCGCGCGCGCGCCGCACGGAAAGGATCTGTTCGATGATGAATCCTTCCCAGCTTGCTCCCACCCAGGGTTGGGCCAGGAGGTCGTCGTCCGCGCGCCAGCGCAACAGGGCGTGGAGCAACCCCGAGTCCCGCCAGTAGAGGCGAGGTGATTTCACCAATCGCTTGCGCAAGTTCGCCTCGAACGGTGGCAGACGCCGGATGAGATAGGCCCCTTCGAGGTAGTTCAGGTAGGATTCGACCGTGTGGTAGGACAGTCCGAGGCTCTGCCCCAACTTGGACAGGTTCAGAATCGCGCCTTGCTCCGCCGCCGTCATGCGGAAGAGTCGTTGGGTCAGGAGGGGAGCCGCGCGCAAGCCCCAGGCTGGCAGATCCCGCTCCGCCATGGCGCGGAGGTAGTTGTCCTGCCACACCGGGAAGACGGGTTGGCCGAGCACGCCGCCGTCGGGGAACCCACCCAGGCGCCACAATCGTTCCAGGTCCGTCACTTCGCCCAGGTGAAAGGGGGTGAGCTCCAGGGTGACCATCCGGCCGGCCAAGGATTCTCCGACCTCACGCATCAGCGCCGGCGACACCGAGCCGAGGAGGAGGAATCGCCCGTTGCGTTTCCGATCCTCGTCGATGGCGCCTCGCAGTCGGCGGAACAGTTCGGGCCAGTGGTGAGCTTCATCGAAGATCACGCACTCGCGGGTGGCCATGACGTCGGTCCAGGTGGCGTCCAGGCGGGTTTGGTCGGCAGGGTCTTCCAGGTTGAAGTAGGACGGGCCCAGGGTTTTGGCGAGGGTGGTTTTGCCGGACTGGCGGGGGCCGAGGAGGGCGAGGGCGGGAAAGAGTCGGAGTCGTTCGAGGGCCAGGGAGGCCAAATCACGCGGCAGCATGTCTGGAAGAATAGAAAAGGAGTTCTGTTTTTCAAGACTGAATCTGCTAGGTCAACCGCCTTCGCGCCGCGTCTTGGTCTGCGGGAGTTCTGTTCCGCTCTTCTTGCCACCATCGCGGTCGCGCAGCTTGGCTCACGCAGGCGTCCGCACGCCAACAACGGACACCGAAGGGCTTTTCCAGGGCCAGCAAGTCGCGGTCCTGTGTCACCAGGAAGGTCGCCGCGGCCGCGGCCGCGGTCGCGACGAACACGTTATCGTCGGGATCTCGACTCAGTCTGCCGGTCAACCGCATTGGCTCAACACGCATCGATTTGCTGGTCAACCAGGCCAGCGCCCCCGAAGGCTGGGCTTGGGGGAACAGGCGGGCGCGAATCTCCGCTGTGACGACGGTGTATTCGTCGAGGATGTGCTGGTTGACGGCGGTCTGGAGGCGTCGGAGAGCCAAGCCCATCAACGCCCGACGTGCGGTGCTACGAGGCCAGAAGACAAAAAAGGGGTCAGTCCCGGCTATGGGCCATTCGCTCGCTGACCGCTGAGCCGGCTTGGCCATGATTCAATCCAGGAGCACGGGCAAGGGCACCGCCCACAGCTTGTCACCCAGGGGCAGCACCTCTTCACCGAAGCAGGTCAACACCCCGGCCCCGCAGGGGCTCCGCCGAGCTGGCGCCCATCGCGGTCACACCCGCCAAGTGGGCGGCCAAGCCACTGTCAGCGAAGTAAAGCTTGGGCGATTTGATGAGACGTGAGCTCCGATGGCCGAGAAACGGCGGCAACCGGTGGATGAGGCACATGGCCTCCAGGAGATCCAGGTGGCGGGCGACGGTGGTCGGCGTCCCACGCATCGGGTCCGACGTCTGCTCATCGTTCGCCCCCGCGCCGCCATCGCGCGGCCGCTGAGCCGCGAGCGCTCAGACCCGTCCCCCGGAGAAGCAAGCAACGGCCCCTTCCCGTTGTCGTCTGATCCGCGTCATCCGCGCCATCCGCGGTTCGATTCCGCCATGGGTTTGGACCGCGGATGGCTCGGAGGACACGGATAAGCGAACGCGGGCAATCAAGGCGGTACTATGGCCGGCCAAGGCCGAGGTCGCGGATGCCTCGGCGGCTTTGTCCCGATCAGGGCGCGGCGTCCGGAGTGGTTAGCAGGGCGCTGGGCGAGATGAGTTCCACGACCAGGCCATCGATTCGCCGCGATTCGGGGTGTGCCTGGTGGGGAACCACGACGAAATTGCGACCTTCCGTTCGAAGAGGAACTCAGGGTCGGCCACCGCCTCGGCGGCGCGTGGGGAGTCGCAGTTGAGGTAGCGGCACTCGGCGGCGGGGAGGGATTGGACGAGGGTGGTTTTGCCGACGCGCCGCACACCGGCGAGCCAAGCGATGGGCACCCGCTCCCAAACTTGCTTCAGCTTCGCGAGCCAGAAATCGCGAATGAACATAGATCCGTTTTACGTTTATCATGATAAATGTAAAACGCGGTGTGACAGACCCGGGCCCCACTTGGATCCACGGATAGGGGCCCGTAGCCACCGCGGCTTGCATTGGGCCCCAACCAGGCACTGGCCTGAAGATGAAGCATTCCGAACGGTTAGCCAACCCTGTGCGCTTTCTCCGCGTCAGGGCGGAACGGTAGGCCGTCCCAAGCACTCGGCCGCCCCCGGCTGAAACCGCGCGCCTTCGCCACGGCGGTTCGAGGGGAGAACTTCCCGCAACAACAATTACGGCTTCCGGCTTGTCCTGGCCCCAGCGCAATCCCGCCCTCAATAGACGGCGAGACTGACCCGGCCACCATCCTGTCCGGAGTCGGCGCTTGCGCCGACTGCTTGCCTGGCGAAGGCCCCCAGTCCGCCCGGTATGAGTAGTCCCGCCGCAGGCGGGATCGAAAGCTCCGGGCGGACGCTACCCCAGCTTCCGTCGGTCAGCTCGCGAGAGAGTCGCCAGCCAGGCGCGCGGGGTGAGAATGCGGATGCCGAAGGGCTTGTCCAGGATAGTCAAGTCAGCGTCCCGGGCGATGATGGTCCGCGCCCCCGCCCCCAGCGCGGCCTCGATCATGATATCGTCCTTGGAATCGCGGCAGACGGGTTCGGTCAGCGGAAAGGGTTCAACCCAGGAGGCGGTTTTCCGAATAGCTTGCAGCCAGGATTCAATGTCGGTCGTGAAGCTCTGTTCGGCCTTCACCTCTCGCAGCACCCTTTCGTACTCAACGAAGATCGCCTCCGAAACCGCCAGGGTGAGAAATCCGCGGACCCAGGCCGTCACACATTGGTGGGGTTCTTTGCGCCAGTAGATGCCCGCCACCAGCACCCCCGTGTCCATGACGGTTGGGCTCACCCGCGGCGCACTTTGCGCAAGGCTCGGTCCACGATGGCGGCGGCTTCTTTAGCGGACTGGGGGCCTGCCGGTGGCTGGCGTAACAGGCTTGCCACTTCCGCCGCCGTCAGCGGTTTCACCGGCCGGATGAGAAGGCCGTCCTCGCCCAGGTCAAACACGTTCAACGGTCCGCCGTGCTCCAGGCCCACGCGGCGGCACCATTCCAGGGGAAACACCGTCTGCCGCTTCCGGGTCAATGTCATGGTGGTCGTTTTCATGGGTAAGAATCTACTACCCCGGCTTCCGGACGCAAATTCCTTTCGTTGTGTTGACAGACACCTTGGCGCCCCGGCGGGGCTTGCCAGCGCTTGGCCATCAGGTCACGCCCCGTTACGTGCGCGTGAATGCGGTGGGATAGCCCACAGCCAGCCCGCCGCCAACCAGAGAACCTCCCTCCTCTTCCAGATCCGCCCAGAAGGACGCCTCCGACACGCGTCGAGTGGATGGGCTTGCCTCCACACGCCCGGAACGGCCGCCGCAACCTGATCGCCGGGTTCCTCGACCGCACCGTGCCCCCCCTATCGCTGCTCTCCCCTCGCTCTCGGCGCGAGTTCGCACCATGAACCTGCCATCCCATCATGCGGCCAAAACTCTGAACCTGTCACTTTGCCCTCGCCTCCGGCGGGCGGAGGGGAAGGGAGGCCCTTCGAAGGGCCGAAGCGGCTCCGGCCGCCTCCACCCCCTAATTCATGGGATGGTCCGTCGGCTGCGACTTTGTTATACGATCCGCTATTCCACGGATGGCCAGCCTGCCGCCAAAACGAGAAGAGCATGAGGAATCTGCAGATGACGTCAGCGGGCACGTGCCTCAGGCCATCTGAAACCGATCCGCCCTCAAGGGACTGAAGAAGACGAACATGAATGCTTACAGAACCCCAACGGTTGGAGCGCTAGCCGCGGTGGCATTGCTCTTGGTGGTTGGACAGGGGATTGGGCAGGCCCAAGAGGGCGGAGGTAGCTTCACGGCGACCAACCAACCCGGCACCGCGACAACCTTCAGTTTTCAGATTACGCCGGCCGAGACGAACCTCTCCATGAGGATCGCCAACACCGCTGCGGCCTACTCGCATCTCTACCTCAAGCGGGGTTCGCCTCCGGCGGAGAGCGACTTCGAGTTCCGCGCCTCCATCGATGGACAGGACAATGCGATCCACCTCGAGACGCCCGAGCTGGGGACCGGAGAGTATTTCCTCATGGTACGAACGCCTCCAGGCTCCGCCGAGCACGCCTTCGAGGTGATGGTCGCGTCCAACAGTCCCAATCTGCGGACCGCCTCGACGCCGGTTTCGAAGCGATCGGCGATGAACGCCACAGGGTCGCTCGACGTCGGTGGATGGCATTACTTCAAGGTTGACCTCCCGGCGGGCACTCCCGGGTGGCGCGTCGTCCTCAGCCACACCGGCACGGGCGACCCGGACCTGTTCATTCGACGTGGGAGTCTCCCGACCCAGTTCGATGCCGACAAAGCCAGCCAGGGCCAGAGCATCGACACCCTCATCTTCAGCGACGCCGAAACCGCGGCCGGGACCTACTTCGTCGGTGTCCGCCTGCCAGATTCCGCCCCAGGAAATGCCACTTACACGCTCTCCGCCGAACTGGGCTATCTCACGGAACTAACGTGGGACCCTGGCCTCACGCACGAGGGGACGATGGTCCACACCAACCGAAGCCCGACGGGGGGTGACTACTATTTCAAGATCAAACCCAACGCACCGGCCGTCGGGGTCTGGCGGACGGCGCTGAATGTACGTTCCGGCGAGGCCCACCTTTACATGGCTCGCGGTGCTTTTCCGTCTCCCTCCAGCTTCCAGTACAAATCGGACCGCCCTGGTTCGGATGGTTTTGTGCTCGCCTCGACCCAGTTCGGACCGGCTGAAGATTGGTACATCCTGGTGACCGTCTCCCCGGCTGCTGACTGGATCCTGCTCTCGGGTGACGTCTACGTCCAAGAACTCGGCACGATCGCGGCCGATGCCTCCAGCGGCAGCGGTCCCGTGGCGGTCGGGCCCGAAGGCGTGCGCTATTTCAAGACCACGACACCCGCGAACCTGCCCGCCTGGCGGCTCTGGCTGAATGGCGCCGGCCAGGACCTGCTGGTCAAGAAGGCCGGAGCTCCGCACATGGAAACCGCATCCTACGATTTGAAGCAGACGGGCCAGATGTTGGTGGTGCCGGATTACCTCACTGCCGGCCAAGCCTACTTCGTGGGTGTTCCGGCCAATCCCGGTAGTGTTATCGATCTCGATTCCCGGGTGCAGCCGGTGTCCGACCTCAGCTTCGGCGCCGAAGCGGCTCTGGCGGTGACCGGTTTCGGCTGCACCACCTACCGGGTGCAAGTTCCTCTCGAGCAGATCGCCTGGCAGATCAAAGCGGTCCCTGCGCTCGGCGACCCGAACATCGCCGTGCGCCGTAACCTGGTGCCGAACGAGTTCAACAACGACGCCTTTTCGGAGGCGGGAGGCGCCGTGGCCGACAGTCTCACCCTCGTCCCGCCGGGGCTGAGCGATGGAACGTTTTACATCACGGTCTACGGCAACGGACCGCACACCTTCACGCTTTCCAACGGCAACCCGGTCATCACGGACATCAGCTTCGTGGACCGTCGAGTCAATGACGATCCGGATCGGGTTGGCTGGCGTTTCTACAGGGTCGCGAACATTGAGGAGCAACTGGGAACGCTCGGCTGGAATCTCTTCCTCGAGAACCAAGCCCCAGGCGCGGCCATCGCCCTGCGGCGCAATGCGGTCCCGGGTTGGTGGACCTACCGCAGCAACAACAACGCCGGCGTCAGCGGCACGGGCTACGTGGACGCCTCGGGCGGCGACTTTCTCCAACGCCCCGGCCACCAGGCGGACATCTGGTATGTGGGCATCTACAGCGGCGGCGCACCGCTAGGGACAGTCGTCCTGAACACCGGCCTGCTGACGGCCGAACCCCTCACGTTCGACGGCGGTTCGGTCACACGGGCTTCGGTTCCGGCCGGGAAGTGGGAGTATTTCCGCGTGGAGGTGCCGGCGGGGGCGTTGGGGTGGGATGTGCGGGCGGTGAACGTGGTGGGCGGGCGGGCCAGACTGTCCGTGCGACGAGGGGTTTTGCCAGATTCGCTCGGTTCCGGCGGTTTTCCCACTACCTGCGGTTGGCCTGAGTTCGCCACCAATTGGCCAGGAGGTGCCCAGTGGGCAGCGGAGCTTGATTGGACCGGGCGGGAGTATTCGGCTGACGGGACGTCGGAGTTGGGCCAGGTGTGGGCGGCTGGGATGGGGCATCCCCTGGAGCCTGGCACCTACTACGTAGGGGTGCTGGCCGAGGGGAACGGTGGCAGCCCGGTGAGTTACATGTTGGTGAGCCGAGGCGTTGGAGAGGGGATGAGTCTGCCGGTGGTGGATCTTCCCTTTGCCGGGGGCACGGTGACGAACGCGAGTTTGATGGCGCGTGAAGCGGCCTATTACCGGGTCGTGGTGCCGGAGAATGTGGCCAGTTGGCAGGTCAAGCTGAAACTCACAGAGGGCGAGGCCCTGTTGGGGATCATGAAGGGGGCCATCCCCGGCGTGGGAATTCAGGCCGGGCTGTATGTGGATTCCCTGCATACATGCTCGGTGCAGCCGCCTCAGCCGAACGACGTCGGTGCCGCAGGCCGGAAGACGAAGAAAGCAGGAGATGAGCATTTTCTTTTGCTTCCACCGACTGGCCAGGCGAGCCTGTCGGCTGGGGCCTACTATCTGGCCGTGGTGAGCGAGGGACAGAACGCCGCCGAAGCCAACCGAATCGGCACTGGACCTGTCAGCTACGTGGTCGAGAGTGTGGGCGAGCTGCCAGTCATCGATTTAGGAACCGTTGCTGAGGCCGATCTGGTCAGGCCGCAGACGATTCAGGGGGGACAGGTCCAGGCCTATCGCTTTCGCGTGCCGGACGAGGTGAGGATCCTCGAGGTGGGGTTGGAGGATCGGGTGGGTAATCCGGTGATGGCGTTGACGTCTGGGCCGGGTTTGCCGAAGGTGGCTTACGTTCCTTACCACTGGTGGTGGGGAGATCACAGGACTCGATTCGACGAGTACGGCTCGGAGGGAGGCGAGGAAGGTTCGCGACTGGAGACCTCGAACGTGTTGACGCTGGTGAATCTCGCCCCCGGCGTCTGCACCGTCCTGGTCAAGGCCGACTCGGAACCGTTCGGGAGTGGGATCTATCCCGATGCCAACTACACGCTCAGGCTACGGCGGTTGGGCATAACCCAACTTGGTTTTGATGGCGGCGGACAGCCATCCAGCTCAGCTTCGGCTAGTCTGGCTGACAATCGCAGGGTGTTCTTTTCCGTCAGCGTGCCACCGACGGTTGATTCGATGCCTACCCTCGGCTGGAAACTCGACCTCGCCCAACTCCAGGGCGATGCCGTTCTCCGAGTACGGAAGGACCGTCTGCCGGATGATGAGCCCTGGGCAGGAACGTCTACGTTCGCCCAGCGATCCGCAGTCATTGTGGCACCATACCTGAGCCCCGGGACGTGGTATGTCGAAGTGAAGGGCATAGGCTCCACGGCGTTCGTCATCACGAGCAGCGCGGTGCGGTTGGAGCGGTCCTGGCCGATGCCAATAGCGGGTGAGCCGACCACTCATCCAGGACTTGCGCCACCAAGTTTTGGCGATTCCGGCGTCAAACCAGACGGGGTGCGTCTGCCGGATGATCAAGGCGTGGGCCTTGCCCAAGGCGACTTTCATTACTACGCCGTTACGGTTCCCGAACAAAACGCTAACGTCCTGCGGGTGCAGTTGGACGCCATCAGCGGGGATCCCAACCTCTACGTCCGGACAGGCGCGCCGCCCACACTCACTCATGATGCGGCCGGGCACACGGGTTCGCTGCATGATTGCTCGCTCACGGGCCTAGGCACGGACTACGGCAACTTTGTCCCCCTGAACCGCTGGGAGCGGCAATTGACGCCCGGGACGTGGTATCTGGCCGTGCATGCGGCTGGCAATTCGAACGTGCGGTATCGTCTGCGGGTTTCGACCGGAACGCCGTTGGTTCAGGACTTGGCGTTCGAGGGGGGACAGTTGGAGAACCAGTTACTGGCGGCTGGCGACTGGCGCTATTACCGGGTGAACACGGCGAGTGACCCGCCCGTGAACTGGATCATCACATTGAGCCATCAACTGGGGAGCGGCACGCTTCTCCTCCGGGATACGGTCCCGCCGGGCATGAAGGCCCACGGCGGCGAAATCCTCGACTGGGGCGCGGACACGGGCAACAGCGCTGTGGACCTCTTTCCACAGTATGCTTCTCCTGGAACCTACACGCTATCGGTGCCGCCCGTTCGTCCGGGGGCGACCTACTATCTGGGGGTCCGGGCTAACAGCGATTCCGTCTTCTCCATTCGCTCGGCGAGCGCAGGCCCTGTGACCGGTGTGGAAACGCTCGCCTTCTATGGCGGGCAGAAAAGCACGGTGATTCCTGCCGGTGGCCAGGTTCTCTTCCGAATCCCGGCACCGGCCGACGCGACCCGCTGGATTCATACGGCGATCCACTCGGCGAGCGTGACGCAAATCCTGTGGCAGGACAGCCCCCGCCCCTTGACTTCGGCGAACCTCTGGAACAGCCATGCGGAAAACGGTGGCTTCAACCAATACCTGCTCTCGTACTGGCTGAACGGCTGGGACATGTGGGGGCCGGACCGGGATTACTACCTGGTGGCGGTCAACAATTCGGGCTCCGACCAACCCTTTAGCATCACGATGGACGGCCGAAACGCACAAAGCGACGATAACGACAACGATGGATTACCGGACGCCTGGGAACGGCGGTGGTGGGGCGAACCGTGGGCGCAAACCGACGCGGGGGACCCCGATGGGGACGGGGTCTCCAACCTGGACGAGTTCCGGGAAGACACGAATCCGACGGATCCGAGGTCGCTGCGGCCACGGTTGGTGGTGACAGGAAGCGGCGGCACGGTCCTGCGTGATCCCGTCGCCCCGAGTTACGCGCTGGGAACAGCTGTCACCCTGACCGCGACGGCGGATGCCAACCATGAGTTCGTCGGCTGGAGCGGTGGGGTGAGGTCGGCGGACAACCCGCTCGTGGTGACCTTGGTTGGCAATTTGACGGTGCGCGCGGTGTTCATCCAGTCGGGTTTTCTGGCCCGCGAAGTCTATGTCAGCATTCCGGGATCGACCCTGGGAGACTTGACGAACAGTTGGAGTTTCTCGGCCGGGCCGAACGCCGTGACCAGCGTCCGCCAGTTCGAAAGCCCCGTGGGTTATGGGGAATACTACGGCGTGCGACTGTCGGGCCTGCTGCGTCCTCCGGTGACGGGCAACTATCGGTTCTTCCTGGACTCGGACGATGAAGGGGCCTTGTTCCTGAGCACGGATGAGACCCCGTTCAATCGCCGTCTGATTGCCAGGGAGCCCGGGTGGAATGGTTATCGGCAGTGGGTCGAAGGGGAGAACCAAGCCAGTCGCGGAAGTCCGCCGGCCAACGTCTCGGACGAGATCTTTCTGGAAGCCGGGAGGCCTTACTACGTGGAAGCCTTAATGCAGCAAGGGACGGGAAGGGACTACCTGGGAGTCGCTTGGGAACTGCCGGGGGGGGCCGCGGTGACCAACGGGACCCCGCCCATCTCGGCGGAGTATTTGGCCACCGAAGATCCCGCGAACGCACCGCATCCACCATCGGCCCCGGTGTTGGCGCCCATACCGGACCTAGCCGCCGATGAGGGGGATTTACTGACCGTGACCAATGGGGCCACGGATTCCGATTGGCCGCTCAGCCGCCTCTCGTTCGAACTGCTGAGCGGACCGCCTGGCGTGAACCTGGACGCGGCTTCAGGGGTGCTCACGTGGACGCCCACCGAAACGCAGGGGCCGGCTACCTACGCCGTGGTCGTCAAGGTCACCGACGATGAATTACCGCCCCTCAGCGCCACCAACGAATTCACCGTGGTGGTGCGGGAGGTCAACGCGGCACCCGTGCTGGCAACCGTCCCGGAGCAGACGGTGAATGAACTGACAGCCTTGAATATGGCACTTCTGGCGACGGATGCGGACATTCCGGCCAATGGCTTGACCTACGGGTTGGTGAGCGGTCCGGCTGGGCTTGCGGTCAGTGCCGGGGGCGCGGTGACGTGGACACCCACGGAGGACCAGGGGCCGGGCACGTTCACCGTGCTGGTCAAGGTCACCGATGATGGGGTGCCCGCGTTGAGCGTCACCAACGAGTTCACGGTCGTGGTGCGGGAGGTGAACGTGGCGCCGGTCCTGGCGGCGGTGCCGGAGCAGACGGTGGACGAGTTGTCGGCGATGAATGTGGCGCTCTTGGCCACGGACGCCGATGTCCCCGCCAACACGTTGACCTACGGCTTGGTGAGCGGGCCGGATGCGTTGGCGGTGAGCGTCGGGGGCGCGGTGACGTGGACCCCCACGGAGGACCAGGGGCCGGGCACGTTCACCGTGCTGGTCAAGGTCACCGATGATGGGGTGCCCGCGCTGAGCGCGACGAACGAGTTCACGGTCGTGGTGCGGGAGGTGAACGTAGCGCCCATCCTGGCGGCGGTGCCGGAGCAGACGGTGGACGAGTTGACGGCGATGGATGTGACGCTCCTGGCCACGGACGCCGATGTCCCTGCCAACACGTTGACCTATGGCTTGGTGAGCGGTCCGGATGGGCTGGGGGTGAGTGGCGGGGGAGCGGTGACGTGGACCCCGACGGAGGACCAGGGGCCGGGCACATTCACGGTGGTGGTGAAGGTCACCGATGACGGGGTGCCGACGCTGAGTTCGACGAACGAGTTCACGGTGGTGGTGCGGGAGGCGAACGTGGCTCCCGTGTTGGCCGCGACGCCGGAGCAGACGGTGGACGAGTTGACGGCGATGGATGTGACGCTCCTGGCCACGGACGCCGATGTCCCTGCCAACACGTTGACCTATGGCTTGGTGAGCGGTCCGGATGGGCTGGGGGTGAGTGGCGGGGGAGCGGTGACGTGGACCCCGACGGAGGACCAGGGGCCGGGCACATTCACGGTGGTGGTGAAGGTCACCGATGACGGGGTGCCGACGCTGAGGGCGACCAACGAGTTCACGGTCGTGGTGCGGGAAGTGAACGTGGCGCCAGAGATGGAGGCTGTGGGATCGCAGGAAGTGAGGGTTGGGCAGCGGCTTGAGGTGCTGATCCGCGCGGCGGATCCGGATATTCCAGTGCAGATGCTGGCGTTCTCGATCGTGGCAGGCCCGCTCGGGGCTGTGATCGACGCGGGATCTGGCCAGTTCACTTGGACGCCGCTTCCGGCGCAGGAGAACACGACGAATCGGGTGACGATCCGGGTGGAGGATGGGGGGCTGCCGGTCTTGAGCGATTCGGTCTGGTTCCAAATCGTCGTGCCGGACGAGGTGGTCGTGCCCGAGGTGCTTTCGCTGGAGGTGTTGGGGGGAACGACGGTGGTGTTGACGTGGAGTTCGGAGCCGGGGGCGACGTACCGGGTGCAGCGCAAACGGAGGCTGACGGATCCGGCCTGGTCGGACGTCGGGGCGGTGCTGACGGCCACCGGGACAACGACAAGCACGGTGGACGTGACGGTGTCGGCCGCGGAGGGATATTACCGGATCGTCCGATTGCCTTAGGGTCAGTTTGCATAATGAGCTTCATCGGCCGTCCTCGTCCTTCCTCCTCGTCCTCGAAAACGGCCGGGGGTGGCGCCGCCGGGGGCGTCGCCCCTGACGCCGGCCCGTGTCAAAGCCCTCCTCAACGAATTGCCGTGAGCCGCCTGTTGGATGTCAACCTCCTGCTGGCTTTGGGACGAAGGACTGTGCACGAGGCCGTGGGCCGTCGGCATTGCGGAAAACCCGCGTTGAAGTACGGGCCTGAATGTCGCAACTCGTGGGAACGAAGGGCTGGAGGCAGACTTGTCAGAGGGCGAGTTCTCGAATCATCTGCACGGGCGTGACGATACGGACACCGAAGGGCTTTTCCAGGGCCAGCAAGTCGCGGTCTTGTGTCACCAGGAAGGCAGCCGCGGCCGCGGCCGCGGTCGCGACGAACACGTTATCGTCGCGATCTCGACTCAGTCTGCCTATCAACGGCATTGGCTCCACCCGCATCGATTTGCTGGCCAACCAGGCCAGCGCCCCCGAAGGCTGGGCTTGGGGGAACAGGCGGGCGCGAATCTCCGCTGTGACGACGGTGTATTCGTCGAGGATGTGCTGGTTGACGGCGGTCTGGAAGCGTCGGAGCGCCAAGCCCATCAACGCCCGACGGGCGGTGCTACGAGGCCAGAAGATGGCTTCGACGACCACGTTGGTGTCGAAGACAACGATCACGACCGGCTCCTGCCCTGGCGATGCCGGCGAATGGTTTGGCTAATCAAAGCCCTTTCCCTGGGCGTTGGCTCCCCTTGGCCTCCATGCGGGTCAACGTTAGCGAATGCGGCGCGCAGTTCCTCGAGGGCGCGGCGTTCTTGTTGGTCTCGCAGCAAGCGGAGCGCCTCGCGCACGACTTCGCTGGCGTTGCCAAACTCACCGGCCTTGACCTGGCTCGCCACGAATTGTTCCCAAGTTGCCGGCAACGAAACGTTCATGACGGCAAGCTAGGCGGATGTCATTGATTGTCAATAGATAGCCATATCAACATGTCAAAAAGGGCGGCCGTCCCGGCTTTTGGCCATTCGCTCGCTGACCGCTGAGCAAGTGGGCCATGATTCAATCCAGGAGCACGGGCAAGGGCACCGCCCACCGCGTGTCTCCCAGGGGCAGCACCTCCTCACCGAAGCAGGTCACCACCCCGGCCCCGCTGGGGCTCCGCCGAGCTGGCGCTCATCGCGGTCACGCCGGCCAAGGGCGCGGCCAAGCCCGTGTCGGCGAAGCAGAGTTTGGGCGATCTGATGAGCCACGAGCGCTCAGACCCGTCCCCCGGAGAAGCAAACAACGGCGCCACCCGTTGTCCTCTGATCCGCGTCCTCCGCGTCCTCCGCGGTTGCTTCGGGTCCGCTAGCCGCGGATCCAGGAATCAGCCCCCGGCCAGACATGGTGGCGATCACGGCGCGAGTATTGCTTACCCGGAGGCGATGTCGGATCCGGGACCCCTGGCGAGACCCCGTTCGAAGTGGACATCCGTAACTGGTCCCCAACCAGGCACTGGCCTGAAGATCAAGCATTCCGAACGGTTAGGATTACGAGTAGGGGCTGGAATTCTGCCTTCTGCACTCTGCCCGAAAGCTGTTCGCGGAGCTCACGCCGGGAGGCTACCGGATGACGACCAAGTCCTTCCTGGGGGGCTGTCACTCGCGGGACGATATCGAGGAACGCGTCCGGCTGTTCCGGCGCGCGGTTTCCTCCGCGCCGCCCGTGATCCGGGAGCGATTCTTCGAGCGAACCCTGGCTCGCATCGCGCCCCTGAACGTCGATCCCAAACCCGCTCCAGTGATTGTATCAGGACGCATCCTTCAGGATGGCGATTTGCCGATGGACCGCGATGCCTGTGCCGATCGATCCGAGCGCGACGATCGCAGTCGCAGCAAACTGGCGCTCATGACCCGCCGCCGGGAATCCGAGGGCCACGACCAGCGCGCCATGGAACCCGAGCACGAAACCAACGAGGAGGTAGCCGGCGCCGAGCGCCCTGATCGCTCCCCGGCGCAGGCGCCACGCCAAACCGCACACCAGCAGATATCCGCAGCAGAGAATCGCCGCGATAGCGCAGAGCAGCCGTTTGTAATCCCACTCGACGCGGATGACGTCCAACGCGGTCAACACCGACGCGCCTACGCCGGACAAGGCCACAACCCCTCCGACCAGTGCCGCGCGCCGGACCAGGAGCTTGGCGCCTTCCTGTCGTTCGTTGGGCATGATGCGTCCTAACGCTCCGGCTTAGTGACCGCAGCCGACGGCGAGCGTCGGCAGCGATTCCGGCGTCCGAGCAAGCCGGCGCATCCGAACACGCGACGCGGGGGGGCGGTTCGGCTCAAGACCCGGTTCGACGTTGTCACCGGGATACTCAACGCCCCTCACCGCCATCGGTCAATCCCGTGCCCGCCCCCCCATGATCCGCGGAGGCAGGGGGGCTCCAAAACGGTTGCTTTGCGGGCGATGGTGCTGTTAATTCGATTCTGTCTTAGCCGGGTCCAGCATCAGGCCGCCGCATGGTGAGCCGGCCGGCGCCTCGAGCTTGAAGCCGTGTGATGTTATGAACGAGCCCATCTCCCGTCGGCGTTTCCTGTCGCGTTCGGTGGCCGCTGGGGTCGCGGCCGGTCTCACCCAAACCTCCTCGGAATCCCTCGTGGCTGCCACCCCCTCATCGGCCGGCGCCGCCCTGCCCACGGGCAAGATCGGCAACCTGACGCTGAGCCGGCTGATTTCAGGGGGCAATCTGATCAGCGGGTGGGCCCATGCGCGCGACCTGCATTACGTGCCGGGGCTGATGCGCGCCTACAACACGCCCGAGAAGGTGCTCGACACCCTTGAAGTGCTGGAACGAAACGGCGTCAACGCCCTCATCGCCGATCCGCGGAAGAACGTTATGGAGGTGCTCGCCCGCTATTGGAAGGAGCGCGGGGGCAAGATGCAGTGGATTGCCGAAGGGCATCCCGGCGTGGAGGACTGGAAGACGAACATTGCGCGGTCGATCGAGTTTGGGGCGAAGGCGGTGTATGTGCAGGGGGTGATCGGCGATCGCTGGCTCAAGGAAGGGCGTCTCGATCTGCTGGGGCAATGCGTCGAGTTCATCAAGTCACACGGCGTGCCCGGGGGGATCGGCGCGCACCAGATCGAGGTCGTCGTGGAATCCGAGAAGCGCGGGTTCAATCCCGACTTCTACGTGAAGACCTGTCATCACGCCAAGTACTGGTCGGCCCGGCGCGCGGACCAGGAGCTGCTGGTGATCGACAATCCGGCCGACAACTACTGGGACATGGAGCCGGAGCGGACGGTGCGGGTGATGTCGGGGGTGGATCGGCCTTGGATTGCCTTCAAGATCCTGGCCGCAGGCGCCATCCGGCCGGAGTCGGGATTCCGCTACGCGCTGGAGAGCGGCGCGGATTTCATTTGCGTGGGGATGTTTGACTTCCAGGTTGAGGCGAATGTGAAACTGGCCCGGCAACTCCTCGAGGACAGCACCGTTCAGGAGCGGCCGCGGGCGTGGATGGCGTAGTCCATCATTCGTAGCGGAGGGATTCGATGGGGTCGAGGTTGGCGGCTTTCCAGGCGGGGTAGGTGCCGAAGGCGATGCCGACGAGGGAGCAGATGACGAGGCCGAGGAGGGCCCAATCGACGGGGAGGACGGGGGGGACTTTGAGGAGGGAGGCGCCGACGTTGCCGACGACGATGCCGAGGGCGACGCCGGCGATGCCGCCGAATTGGCAGAGGAGGATGGCTTCGAGGATGAACTGGGTCATGACGTGGCGTTTTTTGGCGCCGATGGCGCGGCGGATGCCGATTTCGCGGGTGCGTTCGGTGACGGAGACGAGCATGATGTTCATGATGCCGACGCCGGCGGCGAGGAGGGCGATGGAGCTGATGACGCCGGCGCCGGCGCGGACGGCGAGGGTCATGGCACGGAACTGGGTGATGAGCGAGTCGTTGGAGACGATTTCGAAGTCGTCTTCGGCGCCGGGCTCGACTTTGCGGAGCGTGCGGAGGATGCCGCGGACTTGTTCGACGGTTTCGGGGAAGGTGGCGGCGTCGGGGGCTTGGACTTGGATGGTGAGGGGGGATTCGCGGCCGTAACGGGCGAGGGCGGTGGTGATGGGGACGGCGAAGAAGGCGTCCATGGACTGGCCGAAGATGGCGCCTTTGGGTTTGAGGACGCCGACGACGGTGTAATTGACGCCGCCGAACTTGATGGTGTCACCGAGGGCCTGGCCGAAGGGGAAGACTTTCTTAGCGAGGTCGGCGCCGAGGACGCAGACGCGGCGGAGGCTATCGACGTCGCTATCGGCGAGGGCGCGTCCCTGGTCGAGGTCGAAGCTTTCGGTTTGGAAGGTTTCTGGGAGCCAGCCTTGGAGGGAGATATCGGGGTTGGTGCGGGCGTAGCGGGTGGTGACGATGCCGCTGTCGAGGCGGGCGCTGACGCTGACGGTGCGGGCGAGGGAGGCTTTTTCGCGGAGGGCGAGGGCGTGGGGGAGGGTGAGGCGTTTACGGCGCCAATATTTCTCGAAGGCTTCGATATCGTCGTGGACTTGGATGGCGGGCCAGCGTTGGATTTGGAAGGTGTGGCTGCCGAGTTGGGTCATTTCCTGTTCGATCTTGGACTGGACGGCGCGGAGGGCGGTCATGACCATGATGATGGAGAAGACGCCGACGAGGATGCCGAGGAGGGTGAGGCCGGAGCGGAGTTTATGGGCGCTGACGGCGGCGAGGGCCATGGTGAGGCTCTCTTGGAGTTCGGCGAGGAAGAGGGTGTGTCTGGAGGGGCGTGGGGGCATGGGGTTATTCGGCGCGGAGGGCTTCGACGGGGTCGAGGCGGGCGGCGCGCCAGGCGGGGAGGAAGCCGGCGACGACGCCGGTGGCGGCGGAAACGGCGAGGGCGAGGAGGGCGACGCCGAGGGACATGGTGGCGGCGAGGAAGTGGTTGATGAGGAGGGTGAGGGGCCAGGCGAGGGCGAGCCCGACGAGGCCGCCGACGACGCAGAGGGTGGCGGCTTCGATCAGGAACTGGGTGAGGATGGCGCGGCGTTTGGCGCCGATGGCCTTGCGGACGCCGATTTCCCGGGTGCGTTCGGCGACGGAGACGAACATGATATTCATGATGCCGATGCCGCCGACGAAGAGGCTGAGGCCGGTGATGAAGAGGCCGACGCCGGCGATGGTGCCGCCGATGCGGTTAAAGACCTGGACCATGGCTTCCTGGCGGTTGATGGCGAAGTCGTCGTCGGCCCCGGGTTCGACGCGGCGGAGGCGGCGCATGACACCGCGGACTTCCTCGACGGCGTCCTCGATGTTTTGCAGGTCGCGCACTTTGACGAGGAGGGTCATATCGGGCCAGTGCGACATGTAGGTGGTGAAGCGGGTGACGGGGATGACGACCTGGTTATCGAGATTGAAGCCGGTGAAGAAGGAGCCTTGTTTGTCGAGGACGCCGATGACTTCGTGATTGATGTCGTTGATTTTGACGCGTTGGCCGAGGGCGCCGCCGAAGGGGAAGAAGCGGTCGGCGAGGAAGGTGCCGAGGATGCAGACGGGGCGGCTGGAGGCGAGGTCGGAGGAGGAGAGCCAGCGCCCTTCGCGGAGGGCGATATTCTGGACGGCGGTGGCGTGTTCGTCCTTGCCGAGGAGCCAGACCCCGTTGGCTTTGCGCTTCCCGAATTCCACGCTGGCGCTGCCGGAGCATTCGACGGCGACGGCCGAGACGAGGGTGGCGACGCGGGCGAGTTCGCGGGCGTCGGAGGCTTTGAGGAGGCGGCGGTTGCGGAGGAGGCGCCAGTCGGTGTTGCTGAACCAGGCATGGCGTTGGACGAAGAGGACATCGGCGCCGATGCCGGAGATGCTTTTATGGAAGGCGTTATTGAGGCCGTTGATGGCGGTGGCCATGAGGGTGACGGTGACGATGCCGATGATGACGCCGAGCATGGTGAGGCCGGCGCGGAGTTTGTTGGAGCGGATGGCATCCCAGGCGATGAAGACGCCCTCTTTGAATTCATCGAGGAGGCGCATGGGGAGGGGGAGGCGCGAGGGGCATGGGTGGGGGGGGCGAC
>CAZVRY010000077.1:0-25786 GCA_964629545.1 uncultured Verrucomicrobiota bacterium
CTCCACGGCAGCGATGCCATCGGCGGCGCCGTCAACGTCACCCCCGTCGCCTGGCAACCCCGCGACGACGGCCGTTCCTACGGCGGGCGCCTCCATTACCGTGGCTCCACCGCCGAACAATCCCACGGCGCCCGCGTTGAAGGCGGCGGTGAACTCAACTCGGAGTGGGCCGCCCTCGCCGGCGTCACCTACCGCGACTTCGGCGACCTCCGGGCCGGCGACGACACCTGGCGCCAGGCCAAGACGGGCTACCAGGACGGCGGGGCCGATGCCCGCGTGGAAGGCAGACTCAACGATCACAACCGTCTGGTCCTCGCCCACCAGAGTTACCTCATGGACGACGCTTGGCGCACCCACTCGACCCTCTACGGCAGCACCTGGCGGGGAACCATCCCCGGCGACGATCAAGAACGGATCCTCGATCAAACCCGCCACCTCACCTACGCCCAGTGGCATGCCGACAACCTCGACGGCTTGGTCCGCGAAGTCCACGCAAACCTCTCCCACCACTACCAGGGCGAGTTCCAAGGACGCTGGCGCAGGGACGGGCGCCACGAATACACCGGCTTCGATGTCCACACCCTCGGCTTCTTCGCCCAGGCCCACGCCCCCACCGCTGTTGGCCGCTGGGTCGCCGGCACCGAATATTACCGCGATTGGGTCAATTCCTACTTCTGGCGCAACGCCGCCGACGGCTCCCTCCAAACCGTCGGCATCCAAGGACCGGTCGGCGATGATGCCACTTACGACCTCCTCGGCTTCTACCTCGAAAACGCCCTGCCCGCCCTCGGCCCCGTGGACGTCATCGTGGGCGGCCGCTACAACTACGCCGCCGCCGACGCCGGGCGGGTCGAGGATCCGGTCACCCGCCAGCCGGTTTCTGTGTCCGGCGACTGGGACTCCTGGGTTGGCAGCCTGCGGGCTCTCTGGCGTCTGGATGAGGCCGCCCACTGGCGACTCTTCGCGGGCGCCTCCCAGGGCTTCCGCGCCCCCAACCTCTCCGACCTCACCCGCTTCGATATCGCGGAGGGCGGCCAGATCGAAACTCCCTCGCCCGACGTCGCCCCGGAGAAGTTCCTCACCCTGGAGGGCGGCCTCCGCGTCACCTACGACCGGTTCACCGCCGAGGCGGCCTACTTCTACACCGACATCGACGAGATGATCATCCGCACCCCCACCGGCCGCATCGTCAACGGACTGGCTGAGGTCACCAAGCGCAACTCGGGCGAGGGCTACGTCAACGGCGTCGAATGCTCGACCTCCCTCCGCCTGCACCCACAATGGACCCTGGCCCTCCAGGGCACGTGGATGCTCGGCAACCTCAGCGTCTACCCAACCTCCAGCGCCTCGCTCCTGGTCGAAGAGCCCCTTTCGCGGGTCATGCCGCCCACCGCCCGAGCCAGCCTGCGCTGGGACGAACCCCGCGGCCGCTTCTGGGTCGAACTCGCCGGCACCGTGGCCGACCGCCAGGACCGATTGGCCTCCAGCGACATCAACGACACCCAACGCATCCCCCCGGGAGGCACCCCAGGCTACGGATTCGCCACCCTCCGCGGCGGCTGGCGCCCCCGGCCCAACCTCGGCCTCACCCTCGCCTTCGAGAACATTACCGACGAAGACTACCGCATCCATGGCTCGGGCCTCAACGAACCCGGACGCGGCCTGGTCGGCACGTTCGACTGGCGGTTCTGAGGTCCCCTGCTGCCCCCTTGCCAGGCCCCCACGCTTCCCCAATACTCCCCCCCGTGAGCACCACGGTGGCCGAACTGACCGCCCAACTCCTGGCCTCCTACCGGCAGGCCGGCGGCATCAATCACCTCGACGGCACCAACCTGCCCTCCAAATCCGCCATCGCCGGCATCGCCATCGACCTTCTTCGCCTCCTCTTCCCAGGGTTCTTCGACGACCACGTCCTCCACTCCTCCGAGGTCGATGAACACACCGCCGCCCTCCTCGCCTCCGTCCGGCTCCGGCTCGAAACCGAGATCCGCAAGAGCCTCCAATATGCCCCTCCCGGCGGTCAACCCCTCGGCCAGGATCTCGCCCCTCTCGCTCGCAAGTGGACCTGCGAGTTCCTCGCCCGTCTCCCCGCCATCCGCGAACTCCTCCAAACCGACGTCGAAGCCGCCTACAACGGCGATCCCGCCGCGCTCAGCCGCGAGGAGGTCATCGTGGCCTACCCCTTCGTCGAAGCCATCGCCCTCCAGCGCACCGCCCACGAACTCTACCTGCGCCACGTCCCCCTCATCCCCCGCATCATGACCGAGTGGGCCCACAGCCGCACTGGCATGGACCTGCACCCCGGCGCCACCATCGGCCCCTACTTCTTCGTCGACCACTGCACCGGAACCGTCATTGGCGAAACCGCCCACCTTGGCAGCCATGTGAAAATGTACCAAGGCGTCGGCCTGGTGGCCCGTTCCCTGGCCGGCGGCCAAGCCCTCCGCGGGCAAAAACGCCATCCCACCATCGAAGACCACGTCACCCTCTACGCCGGCGCCACCATTGTCGGCGGCGAAACCGTCATCGGCGAAGGCAGCACCATCGGCGCCAACGTCTTCCTCATGCACAGCGTCCCCCCCCATTCCCTCGTCCTCCAGGAAGACGTGAAAGTGAAAGTCACCAAGAAGGAACGCCGAAAGCCAAGCGCCAGCGACTTCCAGATCTGATCCCGCCCGCTCAGAGTTTGGTCGCCCCTTTGCCGGTCACGGGCCTCCGCGGCGGCCGGTTCGTCGGCGCCTCCTTGAAAGCCGACCGCAGCAGCCAATGTCGTCGTAATCCCTGCATGAGCAGATCCGTGTTCGTGATCAGGCTCGACACCTGGCTGAGCATTTGCGTGTTGGCCTGGAACTGGAGGTTCAGGTTGCTGGCGATGCCGTTCAGGTTGGTGAGCGAGACATTGAGGTGTTGCAGCGTCTGGGCTGGAATCAACCGCTCTCCCAGGTAGCCGGGCTCGGCGTTCAACCGGGCCAGCGTGGTGTCCAGATGAGCCACAAGGTTGGTCGGCAGCAGCAACTCTCCCACCCCCCCAGGGCGCTCCGTCAAACGCCCCGTCAGCATCCTCAGATTCCCCAGGGTCTGGTTCAACTCCGCCAACGTGTTCGTCGGGATCATCAGCGTGCCCAACGCCCCCGGCTGATTGGTCAACTGGCCCAGCACCGCCTGGACCGCCCCGAGCGTTTGGTCGAGCCGCTCGTTCAGGTTCACCGGCAGCAGGAGATCGCCCAACGCCCCCTTCTGATTCAGCAGCTTCACCACTTCCTCCAGGCGCTCCGTGATGGCCGGCGTCTCCTCCGGATCCAGCCAATAGGCCAGGTCCGCCTCCAGGGGACGATAAAACCGGCGGGGCTTCTCCTTGAAGGCCGTCCCTATATCGCGCGCCTGCTCCTTGAGGCGATCAAGATAGGCGCGGTCCAACAGGCCCGTCGCCACCCGGTTCGTGCGCGGCCACCACCCCTCCGTCACCCGCGTCTCCTCTTGCACCGTGGGCAACCCGTAGCGGCCTTTGAGCACCTCCAGCGTGCGATTCCCCAGAAAATCGGCCGGAGCCACCTTGACCATCGAATCCGACCACAAGTAGCCATAGTAAGGCTCGCGGATCTCGAAAAACACCGTCGTGTTGTAATACGCCCACGGATCGTTCGCCTCGATCCGCGTAATCTCCCCCACATCGAATCCCATCAACTTGACCGGATTGCCCACCGCCAGCCCCGCCGCGTTCGCCACCCCTGTCTGATACGTGATCTTGGTCAGAAACGTCCCCTTCCGCTGCAAGGTATGATGCACGTAATACCCGAAGCCCCCCAGAATCAAGAGCGTCGCCAGCAACACAAACCAGCCCACCGCCCGCTCCACCCGGCTCAGCCGCGTGCGCAATTGGGGAGTGAGGTCCTGAATGGCCATGCCACCCCTTCTCTAGCGCCCAGCCAGCAGTTCGCGCAATACCGCGTTTTCCGAAGCCCCCACCGCCTCCGCCCCCCCCGCCTCCGCCAAACAACCCCCTTCCACCCAGAAAAATCGCCGCCCCAGCCCCAACCAAGGCCGCAAATCATGCGTGGCCACGGCCATCGTCAACCGCCGACCCCCCAGCAGGGGATGCCCCTCCGCCAACCTCCCCAGGAACCCCAACCACCATCGCACTTCACGCCAATCCAAACCCACCAGCGGATGATCCAGCAGGAGCAACTCCGGCTCGAGGATCAACGCCCGCGCCAACGCCGCCCGCGGACGCTGGTGACGAGCCAAACGCCCCGGCGTCACGTGCGCCACTTCACCCAAACCCGTCGCCTCCATCCACGCCCCCACGCGCTCCCCCACCTCCCTCTCCGACGGCTCCCCATGATACCGAAACGGCAGCGCAATGTTCTCCGCCACCGTCAACGAGTGAAACAGCCGGCCGCCATCCGAAAACACTAGCCCCACCCGCTTCCGAATCCGCACCAACTCCGACTCCGTCCGCCCCTGCAAGGACTCTCCGAACAACCGCACGCTCCCCATCTCCACTCGCAACAAGCCGGCCGCCGCCGACAGCAACACGCTCTTGCCTGAACCCGGCAGCCCGCCCACGACCTGCACCTCGTTCCGCTCAATCCGCCAATTCACCCCCGTCAGCACCAGCGGCCCCAGCCCGTCAAACCGCGGCACCCCAACCCCATCCATCTCCAGCACGGGATCGTTCCCGGCTCCCTCCGTCGTTGCCTTGTCCCCGGCCGCGTTCATACCAGGAGATACGCCACGATAAACACCGCGTCCAAGGTCAGGCACGCCACCAACCCTTGCACCACCGCCAGCGACGTGGCCGGCGACACCTCCTCCAACCGCAGCGGCCGCGCCAAGCCGTGGTAGCAGGTCACCGTCGCAATCACCGCCCCAAAGCTGGCCGTTTTCAACGCCAGGAGCACGAAGTCCTGCCAGCGTAACGCCGCCGCCAACTGACTCACATAAACCCCTAACTGCAAGGGCACGTCCTGCACAAACGCCGTCAGATACCCCGCCCCCAACGCGATCAGAATCAGATACACCGTCCCGGCGAACAGCGACAACGCCAGGCCCAGCACCCGCGGCACCACCAGGTAATGCACCGGATCGATGTTCAACGCCTCCAACGCCTCGATCTCCCCCAACGCCCGACTCGTCCCCAACTCAATGACAATCGCCGTCCCCACCCGCATCAGCACCAGCCAGGCCGTCAACAACGGGCCCAACTCCCGCACCAGCGCCGTCACCATCACCGTCCCCACATACTGCGTCGCCCCCACCCGGCTCAACAACAGCACGGTCTGCCCGATAATCACAAAACCCAACGCCACCCCCAGGAATGCGGTCAGCGGAAATAATCGCACCCCCGCCCGATGAACCTGGGCGCGGATCGCCGGATGCATCACCGAGGCCGAAACGTCCAGCTTCCGCAGCGTCACCCCCAACGTGATCAGAGCGAAGGCCATCAGACCATGCGCCATTTCGAACGCCTGCAACAAACTCCACCCCATCCAGTTCAACCAACGCCGCCCCATCCCTCCCCCCCCAGGCGCCGCCCGATCGGTTGACCCCGCGTTCATTGCCCAAACCGTAGAACCACCCCTCACCCAGGGTCAAGGCAGCCCGCAACCCCTTCGGCGGTTGTCACGGACGCCTCGCGCCTTGCCTGAACCTGTCCCCAGCCCTACCCTCGTCCCCCATGCTCCCGCCTTCAGTCCTCTCCGCCTCCCTCCTCCTCGCCTCCAGCCTGGCCGCGGCCGCGCCCACCCCCGCTCCAACCTTCCACGTCGCCCCCACCGGCGCCCTCCACCACCCTGGCTCACGCGCGCAACCCTTCCTCACCCTCGAACAAGCCCGCGACGCCATCCGCGCCCTCAAACAACGCGGTCCCCTTCCGCCGGGCGGCGTCCACGTGATCATTCACGCCGGACTCTACCCCGTCCGCCAGACCTTCCGACTCGGCGCGGAGGACTCCGGAACGTCGGAAGCACCGATCACGTATCGCGCGGCGGAAGGTGAGACGCCGCGCTTTCACGGCGGCGTTCGCCTCCGCCACTTCTATAAAGTCGAAGACCCCGCCACCCTCACCCGACTGCCCGAATCCGCCCGCGGGCAGGTCTGGTCCACCGACCTCACCGCCGCCGGCATCTCGAACCTCATCCCTTTCTCCTTGGGCGGCTTCAGCAGCGGACGCGGCTTCCACACCCATCCCGCCCTCGAGTTGTTCGTCGACGGCGAACCCATGACCCTTGCCCGCTGGCCCAATGAGGGCTTCGTGAAGACGGGGGAGGTGCCAGGGCCCTTGACCTTGACCGCCTGGGACCGCCGCCCCGGCGCGCCCACGGGCAGGTTCAAGTTCGAGAGCGACCGCCCGACGCGCTGGAAGCTCGAGCCCGACGCCTGGCTCTACGGCTACTGGTTCTGGGATTGGGCCGATTCGTACGAGAAGATCGAACAGATCGACCTCGCGCAACGCGAGATCACCCTGGCCACACCGTGGCACCGCTACGGCTACCGCAAAGACCAGCGCTACTACGCCATCAACCTCCTGGCCGAGTTGGATTCCCCGGGCGAATGGTACCTCGACCGCGCCCAACGCCGCCTCTTCCTGTACCCTGCCGGCAACCTCAGCGAGGCCGTCGTCGAACTCTCCCTCACCGCTGCCCCCCTCCTCGAAATCAGCGACGCCTCCTACCTCCGTTTCCAAGGCCTCACCTGGGAATGCGGCGCCGCCGACGGCGTCCGCATCCTCGGCGGCGAAGACTGTCGCCTCGAAGGCTGCACCCTCCGTCGTCTCGCCGGCAACGGCGCCGAAATCCGCGGCGGCCGCCGGCATGTCCTCCAATCCTGTAACCTCCACCACCTCGGCCGGGGCGGCATCGTCCTCGCCGGCGGGAACCGCAAAACCCTCGAACCCGGCGAGCACATCGTCGAAAACTGCCACCTCCACCACCTCTCCCGCATCGACCACACCTACACGCCCGGCGTGTGGGTGGACGGGGTCGGCCACCGCCTCCGCCACAACCTCATCCACCACGTCGCCAGCAGCGCCCTGCGCGTCGAGGGCAACGACCACCTCATCGAACTCAACGAAGCCCACCGCGTCGTCCTCGAGTCCGACGACCAAGGGGCCGTCGATATGTTCGGCAACCCCACCTACCGCGGCAACATCTACCGCCATAACTACTGGCATCACCTCGGCAACTGGGATCGCCGCGGCGATAACTCCCATGCCCAACGCGCCGGCATCCGCCTCGACGACGCCATCTGCGGCGTCCTCGTCCAAGGCAACATCTTCCATCGATGCGCCACCGGCCGCACCCACTTCGGCGGGGTCCAAATCCACGGCGGCAAAGAGAACATCGTCGAAGGCAACCTCTTCCTCGATACCGAGGCGGCCGTGAGTTTCACCCCCTGGGGAGGAAAACGGTGGAGCGAGTTCGTGGCCGCCTCCCTGGACACCCCCGCCGTCGACCGCTCCCTCTATGTCCAACGCTACCCGGCCCTGGCCCACCTCGCCGAAGGCCACGACGTCAACACCGTGCGCAGCAACGTCGCCCTCCGCTGTCCCACCTTCTTCCTGCGGGCACCCGCCGGCACCATCACCGCCCATAACCGCGAACTCCCGACCGCCCCCGAGTTCCCGGAAGGCCCCGACGGCCGCCTCGTCTGGTCACCCGCCGACGCCGAACGACTCGGCCTCAGCCACATCCCCTTCGCTAAAATCGGCCTCTACTCCGACCCCTGGCGACCGCCCCCCAAACCCTGACCCCTGCCGCGTCCTCCGCGGTGGTCCCGGTCCGCTCGCCGGGATCCCGGGCCTCGCTTGGCACTTGGCGACAAGGCGGTGCCCAGCGTAGTCTCCCCAGCCATGAAACGCATTCTACTGATCGGCTCCTTGGTCACTCTCTTGGGAGGCTTCGGCTTCGCGGCGGATTCCGAGGAAGGGTTCGTCTCGCTCATGGACGGCAAGACCTTCAACGGCTGGAAGAAGGCGGCGGAGAACCCGGATACCTGGACCGTTAAGGACGGCGAATTCGTGGCCTTCGGTCCCCGTTGCCACCTGTTCTATGTGGGCGATGACAAGCCCTTCAAGAACTTCCACCTCAAGGTCGAGGTCATGACCAAGCCCAACGCCAACGGCGGTATCTACTTCCACACCCAATACCAGGAGCGCGACTGGCCGCGCCAGGGCTTCGAGTCCCAGGTCAATTGCACCCATAGCGATTGGATCAAAACCGGCAGCCTCTACGGAATCGTCAACGTCGGCCACGCCTTCTCCAAGGACAACCAGTGGTGGACCCAGGAAATCATCGTTCAAAACCGCACCGTCACCGTCAAAGTGGATGGCACCATCGTCCTCCAATACACCGAACCCGCTGGCGCCCAGGCCGGCGGCCCCTTCACCCGCAAACTCGGCGAAGGCACCTTCGCCCTCCAAGGCCACGACCCCAAGAGCGAAATCCACTACCGCAATATCCGCGTCAAACGCCTCGAGTAAGCCGTCCGCACCCGCTGCCAAGCCGCCCCAAGGCGCGCAGCCAGGCCGGCCTAACCTGGAAGTCCCACAGCCGCCATCCCCCCTCTCCCTATCTCCCTCCCCCCAACCTGGGAGAGATAGGGTGACAGGTTCACCTCCATGGCGCACTCCAAGAGCTTCGCCTCAACCCGGGGTGGGCGCGGTCGCGCCAGCGTCGTGGAGTGCGGCGGTGCTCCGCCGCTTTCGATTCGGGCGCGGCACCACCCCGACCGCGGTCAATCAGGGTGACAGGTTCAACTCCATGGCGCTTTGAACCCCTGAACCGTTGCGTCTCCCCTCTCCCTTTCTCCCTCTCCCCAACCTGAGTCATCGCTGCGCTGGAAACCGGATCTCCGGGCGCCCCCCCAGTCCGGCCCCTTTTTCCCCCTCGTCATCGGCGCTCGCTCCGCGCTAAGCTCCCCCCATGCCCCCCCTCCCTCGCCGCACCTTCCTCCGTCAGGCTGCCACCAGCGCCCTCGCCCTCGCCGGCTCCGCCCAGGCCAAACTCTGGGCCGCTGATCCCTCCCCCGGCGCCCATGAGCGCGTCCGTCTCGGCATCATCGGCCTCCATGGGCACGGCCTCAGCCACTTGAAGGAGTTCGCCTCCCTCCCCGACGTCGAAGTCGCCGCCCTCTGCGATGTCGACGAGAACCAATTCCCCGAGCGACTCAAGTGGCTCGAGAGCCAGGGCCGCCCACGCCCGCGCCTGTTCACCGACCTCCGTGCACTGCTCGACCAAAACGACCTCGACGCCGTCAGCGTGGTCACCCCCAACCACTGGCACGCCGTCGCCGCCATCTGGGCCGTGCAAGCAGGCAAACATGTCACCGTCGAAAAACCCTTCTCCCACACCTTCGAGGAAGGCCAGAAACTGGTCGCCGCCGCCCAACGCTACGGGAAAATCATCCAGCACGGCACCGAAAGCCGAAGCAACCCTGCCTACCAGGAGGCCATCCAGTTCCTCCACGACGGTCGCTTGGGCGAGGTCTATCTGGCCAAATCCTTGTGCTACAAATGGCGCAACACCATCGGCCTCACCCCCGACGAACCCGTGCCCGCCGGCGTCCACTATGACCTCTGGATCGGCCCTGCTCCGGTGCGCCCCTTCTCCCGCAACCGCTTCCATTACAACTGGCACTGGCAGTGGGACTACGGCAATGGCGACCTCGGCAACCAGGGTGTCCATGAGATGGACCTCGCCCGCTGGGGCCTCGGCGTCACCCTCCCCTCCCGCATCACCGCCGCCGGCGCGCACGTCATGTTCCACGACGACCAGCAAACCCCCAATGTCCTCCTGGCCTTGTTCGAGTTCCCCTCCGACCAGGGCGGCGGCGACCGCAAAAAAATCCTCCAATTCGAAGTCCGCCACTGGATCACCAACCACGAAGGCGATTTTGGCCATGGCCAGGACAACAACATCGGCACCATCTTCTACGGCTCCGAAGGCTACCTGCTCCTCGGCAACGGCGGATGGAAGACCTTCCTCGGCCGAAAACGCGAACCCGGCCCATCCGGCGAAGGCCGGGCCCTCCAACTGACCCACCAGCGCAACTTCATCGACGCCATCCACGCCAACCGCCCCGACCTCCTCCACGGCTCCACCCTCGACGGCCACCACTCCTGCGGCCTCATCCACCTCGCGAACATCTCCCACCGGTTGGGACGCGACCTCCGCTTCGATCCTGCCGCCCAGCGATGCCAGGCTGACAGCGAGGCCAACGCACTCCTCGCCAAGACCTACCGCGAGCCCTACTCGATCCGCGGCATCTGATCGCGCGACCTCAGACAGAATTGCCCGAGCGGGATCGCGGATTGAACGCCGGAACCGTTTGCTTTCCCCCGCTCCTTTTCTCCCTCCCACCAACCCCCTGGATCGCTTCGCTTTCAAGGGTTGGGGAGGACGGGGTGAGGGGACGGTTCAGGGGTAGCTTCGACGTTCGAGCGAACGCGCATGGGGACCATGAACCGGGCGGACCGGGAGCAAGAGCAGGAGCAAGAGCAAGAGTACGAATTCTGCCTCTTGCACTCTGCCTACTCCCTTTCCGGTTCATGGAGAGGGAGAAAGGCCGAGGGGCCATGCTGGCTGTGAAACCTCCGGGTTCGCCCCCTCAATGATCGCCCGCAGGCACGCTCGACCGCTCCCTCACCCCCTGCCTCGCCCCCTGCCCCACCCCTGCCCCGCCCGCCGCTTCCTCCACCTCTCGAAAAACTCCCTGAAATGAAACCGTCCCAGCGGGGTCTCTTCTGTGGCAACACGATCATGGGCACCTTGAGTCTCCAGGACGTCGGAGCGTGGTTCGAGACCGAAGCCGCTCCCCTTGTGCTCTACGCCCGTCAGTGGCTCGACCCAGGGTCAGCCGAAGACGTGGTTCAGGAAACTTTCATGCGCCTCCTGCAGCAACCGCTCGCGCCCAGGCAAGTCAAGGCCTGGCTCTACCGAGTCGTCCGTAACTCGGCCTGGAAACGCGTCCGCTCCCGCAACCGCCGCGAGCGCCGGGAAGACGAGGCCGCCAACCACACCCCCCTTTGGTGCACCCCAGACCCCGGCGCCCACCTCGATGCCCAGGAAGCCGAGATCAGCTTGCGCACCCTGCCCGCCGACCAACGGGAAGTTGTCACCCTCCGCATCTGGGGCGGTTTGACCTTCGAGGAAATCGCCCAGGTCCTCGAGGTCTCGGCCGCCACCGCTCTCCGCAAACACCGCGAAGCCCTTCATCACCTCCGCCTTCGAATGGAAAAGCCATGTGCAACCGAAGCCCGTTAGCCACCGAAGACTGCGAATTGGAGGCCCGCCTGCGACGCCTCCTTCCCAGGCCCCCCAGCCTCCAGCGCGATACCCTCATGTTCGAGGCCGGTCGGCAAGCCGCCCGCCGCCAAGTGCGCCGATGGCAAGCCGCCTCCGTCGCCCTTTGCCTCGGAGCCGTCCTCCTCGGAACTCTCGAACGGACCGCCCCCCCCGCGACCGAATCCCAAGCCCACGCCCGCCCCCCCTGGACACCTGCCGCCATCCCCACGCCCCCGGCCCCCGTTCAGGTCGCCCTCAGCCCCCACGCCCCTTCCAACCTCGACGGGGCACGTGAATACCTCCGCTGGCGCTCACGCCTGATCACCGAAGGAATCGACGCCTTGCCCAATCCACCGTCCTGCTCCGCGCTGCCCGAGGCCACCGAACCCTGGGCCCGGTGGTCGCTCCGACTCCCCCCCGGCCCCTCCCTCCGCCGGCCGCGCCGCCCCCCTCAACCCCCCCCCAACCGCTTATGAAACCAACCCCCACCCTCCTGACCCTCCTCCTCTGCCTCACCCACCCCGCGTCCGCTCCACCCACCCTCGCCGCCGCTGAGTCGAAACCAGTCCCCATCAGCATGACCGTCGATCCAGCCCACGTTCCCACCCCAGCCCTGCGTTACGCGCTCTTCTACGACCCCCTCGACCAGATCCCCGGGAACGCCGCCGTTGCCTACTCCCGGGCCATCCGCCTCATCATCCAAAACGACCGCTGGAAGGAGCATGCCGACCAGATCCAGAAATACCTCGGCCAACCCTTGGGCGATCTGCCCACGGCAGAAGTGGTCGCGCTGCTTAACCAACACGCCACCGCCCTCGCGGAACTCCTCAAAGCCACTCGCTACGAACGGTGCGATTGGGAAGTCCCCATCCGGACCGAAGGCGCGTCCGTCCTCCTCCCCCACCTCGCCGAATTGCGCAGCGCCTCTCGCCTGCTCACCCTCGACCTCCGCCGATGCCTCCTCCAAGGCCGATTCGACGACGCCGTCGCGCGCCTCCGAGCCGGCCTGACCATGGCTCGCCATACCCACAGCGGGGCCCTCCTCATCGAAGGCCTGGTCGGCATCGCCATCGCCCAACAAATGCTCGCCACGGTCGAAGACTTCATCCAACAACCCCACGCCCCCAACCTCTACTGGGCCCTCACCGATCTCCCCCCAGCCTTCATGACCTTCTGGAATTCCACCGTCTGGGAACGCTCCTTCGTCTATATCCACCTCCCCATGCTGCGCGAGATCGGCCAACGCCCCATTACCACCGAAGACCTCCGCCGTGCCGTCACCACCCTCCATCAACTCGGAGGCCCCGCCATCGCCTCCAATCCCACCGCCGATGCGGCCACCACGTTGGGCCTCGCGGGACTGGGTTGGGCCGTCTACCCAAGGGCCCGCGCAGCCCTCGCTCGCCAAGGGATGACCGACGCCCAACTTGACCCCCTCCCCGCACCCGACGTCATCGCCCGCTATGTCGGAGGCGCCTACGTCCGTCAGCGAGATAACTTCTTCCGCTGGGCCGCCCTGCCCTACCCCCAAGCCCGCCTCGGCTTGGCCGCCACCGAAGCAGACTTGCCCCAAGCGTACGCCCGTG
The DNA here is from genome assembly GCA_964629545.1 of uncultured Verrucomicrobiota bacterium. Lineage (GTDB taxonomy): Bacteria > Verrucomicrobiota > Verrucomicrobiia > Limisphaerales > CAZVRY01 > CAZVRY01. The sequence goes on from CAZVRY010000077.1 coordinate 12,869, forward strand.
ACCCCATCGAGAACGTCATCCCCCGCATGGTCCTGCCCGCCCTCGCCCGCGCCGCCGACCGCTTCGCCGAACTGGACCGTCTCTTCGCCACCCTCCGCTGCCTCGAAGCCCTCCGCAACCATGCCGCCCGCCACCAGCGCCAATGGCCCTCCTCCCTCGACGCCATCCAGGAAACCCCTATCCCCCACGACCCCATGACCGGCTTGCCATTCCTCTACCGGGTCGAAGGACCCAAGGCAATCCTCGAAGCCCCGCCTCTCCCCTCGGGCACCGCCCGCAAGCCCAAGCGCTACGAACTCACGCTCCGCCCCTAACCCCTCCCCCTTCACCATCCCCCCGAAAGGAACCTCGCCATGAAAACCCTGCTGCGCCTCGCCCTGATCGGATGCCTCCTCCCCCTCACCCCATCCACCCTCACGGCCGACCCCTCTGACCTCGACCGCCTCGGTCCCTTCATCGACCCCACCACCGTCCTCATCGCCGAGTTGAACCTCGGAACGCTCGACCTCCCAACCAGCGCCGCCGCCCTGGCCAAACTCCTGCCCGAACCGCCGGCGCTTTGGGCGAAGCCCCTCGAGGAAGCCCAACGCACACTCAGCCCCTGGCTTGACGAATTCCGCCAGGCGGGCGGCGACCGCCTCTACGTCCTCCTGAGCCTATCCCAACTGGGCAGCATCCCACCCGTCCTCCTGGTGGCGCCAACCTCGGGCGCCACCGATCCGAACCGCCTCCAAGCCGCTTTCGCCAAGATCAATCCCCCGTGGCCCGCGCAGGTCAAACAGGGATGCGTCCTCACCGCGCCCGACACCATCTTGAACCAGTGGCCCGCCGGCGCACCCCACGCCAGGGTCGAACGATGGAAGTCCATCCTCCAAGCCGCTCCCCCGGGCGTCGCCCGCGTGGTCTTCCTCCCTTACGAAGAATCCGACCGCGTCCTCACCGATCTTCTCCCCACCCTGCCGCCTCAGTTGGGCGGAGGTCCCATCTCCATCGTGAGCCAAGGGCTCCGATCGGCCGCCCTTTCTCTGACCCTGCCCCCTCAGGGCGCCCTTTCCCTTGTCATCCAATCCGAATCGCCCGCCGCCGCCGCCGCCCTCCGCCGCCTCCTCGAGCACGGCTTCCAAAGCCTCGATCAAATCGCCCAAGACCAAGGGCAACAGGCCGCCTGGCAAAGCCTCCGCCCACTCCTGCTCCCCACCGTCACCGACCACCGCCTGCACCTGCGCCTCGAATTCGAACAGGTGGCCACCGTGGTCCGCAGCCTCGTCCCCACCCTCGAAGAAGCCCGCGCCAAGGCCACCCAAATCACCCTCATGAACCAGCTCAAACAAATCGGCCTCGCCATGCACATGCATGCCAGCGACCACGGCGACCGCTTCCCCGCCCACTTCGTCGATACCCTCAAATACCTCGGCGACGACGTCCGCCTCCTGCTCCACCCGGAAGGCGCGCCCCCCGTGCCACCGGACTTCTCCGCCCAAAGCCGCGACGCCAAGATCGCCTGGATCGACCGCCACACGCCCTTCGTCTATGCCCCGCCCCCAACCATCCTCAAGGACATCAAGTCCCCCATGACCACCGTGCTCGTCTACGAACGGCCCCATCCCACCCCTGGTTCTCGCCTGGCCGTCCTCTTCGCCGACGGCCACGTGGAAATGGTCGCACCCGAGAAACTGCCGGACCTTCTGAAAACACCGAGCGCCCAGCCCCAGTAACCGGAGCTCACCCCATCCGTCCGATCCGCCTCGTCACTGCTGGATACCCGCCGCCCCCTCCCCCTCCTCCACCTCCGGCACGGCCTCGCCGGTCACCCGCACCACCCGATTCGCGTATCGACTGAGGTGGCCGGACGCCGTGCTGAAGGCGGCCTGCGCCTTCTCCAACCCCTTGCCCACATCCTCGAACTTCTTCTGGAATTGGCCAAAGCTATGCTGCGCCGCCTGCAACTGATCGAGCGTCTTCCTCACCCCCTGCGCAAAGTCGTATTGCGCAATGCTCATGGCGATCGAACGTAACGTGATCGCCAAGGTGTTCGGCGACACCGGAAACACACTCAGCTTGTGCAGCGCCGCACACAGCTCCGGGTCGCGGATCACCTCGAAGTAAACCGTCTCGCTCGGGAGAAACATGAGCGCCAACTCCGTGGTCCCATGCTCAGGATGGATGTACTTCTCCCGAATGGAACGGGCCTGCTGCCTGATCACCACCGCCAACTGCGCCCGCGCCTCGGCCAAACGCTGGGGATCCGACGCCTCGAACAACGGCAGGATTTGCTCGCGATTGAACTTGCTGTCGATCGGCAAACGGTAGTTCGGAAATTTCACGACCGCATCCACCGCCTCCTTCGAGCCCGGCACGACGATCGCCTGCTCCTCAAAACTCGCCGCCGGCAGGAAGTCGCCCAGCAACCGCCCCAACTCCGCCTCCCCAAACTTCCCGCGCAAGTGCGGCAGCTTCAGCAACTGGTTCAACTCGTTGATCGATTGCCCCACTGTTCCCACATTCCGCAGCTGCTCCTCCGCCGCCCGCAAATGCTCCTGCACCTTCTCGAAATGGGCGAAGCCCTCCTGAATGTTCCTCTCCAGCTTCTGTTGCACCTGCTCGGTCACCGCCTGCAACCGCTCGTCCACCTTCGCTCGGATCGCCTCCAACGTCAGCGCCGTCTTCGTCTCTAAACCCTGCATCCGCTCCGCCAGCACCCTCGTCGTCTCCCCCAACGCCGTCACCAACTCGGCCCGCCCCTCCCGCAACGACTGCGATTGCCGATCGGCCAACTGCTCCAGCCGCCCCTCCGTTCCCAGGCGCAAGGCGTCAAATTTCTGCTCCAACGCCCCCACCGCCCCGCTCATCCGTTGCCCCTGCTCCACCCGCCCCTCCGCCAACTGCCGGTCCACCGCCTCCCGCACCCCCTGCAACCCCTGCTGCAGCCGATCCGCCAAATCCGACCTCACGTCGCCCTTGACCTCCGCCACCCGCGCCGCCAGGTCCGCATTCGCCCGCGCCACCGCGTTCCCCACCGCCCCCTCCAACTCCGCCAACCGCCGCCCCAACTCCTCCGATACCGGCCCGGACCCGCGGCGGAGAACGAAATACGCCAAGACCCCCATCGCCACCAGGGGAGCGACCAGGAGAACGCCGAACTGCCACGAACTCATGACGGCTCGCCTCGTCCCGGCCAGCCCGCCCCGGAGCCAGCCGACGAGGACGAATCAAGTTCGGCCAACTCATCCATCTCCTTCAAATACTCGAATACCTGCGCCGCTTCCTTCTCGTCCACCACGCTCAACGCGAAACCCACATGCACCACCACGTAGTCCCCCACCTTCGCCTCCGGCACGTAGGCCAAACTCACCTCCTTCACTACCCCGCCAAAACTCACCCGGCCGGCGCGATCAAGATCCTCGCTGCCCGTGATGCTTAGTATCTGCCCAGGAATCGCCAAACACATAACTCAAGATGCCGCCACCTGCCGCCGGGCCGCCACCGCCTGGCCCGCCGCGATGCCCCCGTCGTTCGGGGGAATGCGTTGATGCCAGTATGGCCGGAACCCCGCCGCCTGCAAGCGCCCAACCGCCTGCTCTAACAGGATCCGATTCTGAAAACACCCCCCAGTCAAGACCACCCGCGGCCAGCCCACCCTTCGCGCCACCGCCACCACCCCTTCCGCCAACGCCAGATGGATCCGCCAGGCCACCCTCCCCACCCCCACCCCCCTCGCCAAATCCGCCCGCACCCCCGCCAGCAACGGCGCCCAGTCCAACACCCAGGCCGGCCCGCCCCCTAACGGCGCCACCCCCGCCCCCCCTCCCCCAGCCCCCCCCGCGGATTCCTCGCCACACCCCCGCAACCGCACGGCCGCTGCCTCCACCAACGGCAACGGATACGCCTCCGCCTCGCCCGCCTCGTCGCACGCAAACTCCAACGCCATCGCCGCCTGCCCCTCGTGACGGCATACGTGCCTCAGGCCCAACACCGAAGCCAACGCATCGAAGAACCGCCCCGCACTGGTCGTCGCCGGACTGTTCACCCCCCTCTCCAACATGCGCCGCAAAACCTGCCGTTCAACCGGACGCAGCGCCCGCACCGACGCCACCTCCTCCAACTCGGTCCAGCCCGGCCCCTCCACTTCGTGCAACAACCCCACCGCACTCCGGCGCGGCTCCCGGACCGCCTGCTCGCCCCCAGCCAGCCGGAACGGCCGCAGACAGGCCACCCTCCGATATCCCGCGCCCTCCACCGCCAGAAACTCTCCTCCCCACACCGTCCCATCCGGACCCCATCCCGTGCCGTCCCACGCCACCCCCAACACCGGATCCTCCAACCCGTTGTCCGCCAAGCAGGCCAAGACGTGGGCATGGTGGTGCTGCACCCGCACCAGGACAGGGGCGCCCGCACCGGCCCCAGCCAACCCCTCCGCCCACCGCCCCGAGAGGTAGTCCGGATGCCAATCGGCCGCCACCACCCCAGGCCGAGCGGCGTAAAGCTGCTCCAAGTCATGCGCCGTCCGGCGCAAGGCGTCGAACGCCGCCTCCGTCTCCAGATCCCCCACATGCTGACCCCCAAACACCTGCCCCCCTACCGCCAACGCCACCGCACTCTTCAAGTGCGCCCCCACCGCCAGCACCACCGGCCCCGAATCCCTCGCCCCCCCAGACCCCGCGCCCCCCGCACCGGCCGGCGGCAACGGCAGCGGCAGCGGCGCATAGCCCCGCGCGCGACGCAACAGCATCTCCCGCCCCAACACCACCCGGGCCACCGAGTCGTCCACATGCCGCACGATCGGCCGATTATGCACCAGGAAGAACTCCGCCACCCCACGCAACCGCGTCAACGCCTCCCGCTCCTCCACGCAAATCGGCTCGTCCGCCACATTGCCGCTCGTCGCCACCACCGGAATCGCCAACGCCATCAGCAGCAAATGATGCAGCGGGGTCGTCGGCAGCAGCACCCCCAAATAGGGATTGCCCGGCGCCACCGCCGGCACAATCGCCGCATGCAGCACCGCCAACGCCGGATCCTCCCGCTTCCGACGCACCAGGACAATCGGCCCCTCCGGCGACCTCAGCAGCCGCTCCTCCAACCCCGAAACCTCGCCATGCGCGCGCACCGCCTCGACCGACGCGAACATCACCGCAAAGGGCTTCTCCTCGCGCTGCTTCAACACCCGCAACCCCCGCACCGTCGCCTCGCACAACGCCGTCGCCAGCAACTGAAAGCCCCCTAAGCCCTTGACCGCCACAATCGAACCGTGCCGCAACGCCCCCACCGCCGCGTGCAACGCCTGCCGATGCGACGCCAAGACCCGCCCATTCCGATCCCAAAACTCCAGGTGCGGCCCGCAGCGCGGACACGCATTGGGCTGCGCGTGAAACCGCCGATCCGCCGGGTTCTCATACTCCGCCTGACATTGCTCGCACAGCCCGAACTTCCGCATCGAGGTCCGGGCCCGATCGTAAGGAAGCCCCTCGATAATGCTGTAGCGCGGACCGCAGTGGGTGCAGTTGGTGAAGGGATACAAATAGCGCCGATTACCGGGGTCGAAGATCTCCCGCCGACACGCCTCGCAGGTCACGATGTCAGGCAACACCAGCGTCGTTGGATCCCCGGCCGTCTCGCTGGGTTGAATGACGAAGCCGAGGTGACCGGCTGGATCGAGCCAGGAGGCCTCCAGACTCTGAATCGACGCCGGCGGAGGCTTCTCCGACTGCAGCCGAACCAGGAAACTCTCGAGCTGGCCCGCCGCACCCTCCGCCTCCAGGAACACCCCCTGCGGGGAATTCCGCACCCAACCCGCCAGACCCAACTCGTGGGCCAACCGATGCACGAACGGCCGAAACCCCACCCCCTGCACCGCCCCACGCACGACCACCCGCAGCCGCCGCGGCCCGCTCGCCCCCGCCGCCCCTATCTCATCGCCCGGATGCATGGCCCGCCGCCGCGGCAACCGGAAGCGCGCTGCCGCCGACATGGCCCAACGACCAGTGCAAAGCAAGATTGTGAACGCGTTCCACTACCGCCGGCATAGCGTGCCGTAACGCCGGTGTCAATGCCGTCCCCAACGTAAACGGATCCTCCACCTCCACCGCAATGATCCGCACCCGCCCGGGCATCGCCAAACCCAGCGCCCGCCCCAAGGCCAGGACCTCCCCCACCCCCAGAAAATGGGGCGACATCCCCGGCAACCGCGGCAACTCCTCCTCCCCCACCTCCTGCATCACCCCCGGCCGCACCCGCCCCGTCTGCACCGCGTCCACCACCACCAAATCCCGATGCCCCACCAGCACATCCAACAGGGATAATCCCATCTCCGGACTCGCCACCACGTCAATCCCCCGGATCCCCGCCACCTCCAACCGCTCCAACACGGCCTGCGCCACATACAGCCCAATCGCGTCGTCGGTCAAAATGTCGTTCCCCAACCCCAGCACCAGCACCGGCGCCGCCGGGATCTCCCCCGCCGGCCGGCCCGGCCTCGGAAAGGGAGAATAGGAGGCGCTCATCGCTCACCCCCGAGCCCGTGTCCTTGCCCTTGCACCAACTGCCTCACCAACTCTCCCCGATCATCCCGAATGCTCACCACCAACGGCGTCGACCCCGGTAACGCATGCGTCGCGCACCCCAGGCAGGGATCGTAGGCCCGAAAGGCCATCTCCACCTTGTTCAACAATCCCTCCGTCACCTGCCCCGCCTTGATCAACCCCTTCGCCGCCTTCTCCACACTCATCGCAATCCGCGCCGCGTTGTTCCCCGTCGCCACAATCAAATTCGCCATCGTGATCAAACCGCGCCGGTCGGTTTCATAATGGTGGAATAACGTGCCCCGCGGCGCCTCCACCACCCCCATCCCCACCTTCGGCTCCGCCGTCGGCACCCGCCGCACCTCCGCACTCAGCAACGCCGGGTCGGCCAGGATCTGCTCCATCCGCTCCGCCGCGTAGATCATCTCGATCACCCGCGCCCAGTGATTGGCCAGCGTGTGGTGCACCGGACGCCCCCCCAGCGTCGCATACATCTCCTCATAGGCCTCCTGCGCCCGCGGCGTGGCCATCCCCGCCGCCGCGTTCAGCCGCGCCAGCGGGCCCACCGCGTAAATCGGACTCTCGGGCCCCTCCGTAAACCCCCGCCAACCCCGCTGCCGCAAAAAGGTGAACTTCATGTAGCTCCACGGCTCCACGTGCTCGCCCACCTGCTCCCGATACTCCCCCGGCCGGAACTTGCACACCTCCTGCCCCGCACAGTCCACCACGCGCAACATCCCGTCGTAAAAATTCACCCGATTCTCCCCGTCCACCATCCCCATGTAACACGTCCGATGCGTGAACGTGTCCGAGGTGATCATGCCCACGTAATCCTCGTTCTTCAGCACCACGCTCCGCAATACCTCCAAGGTCCATTGCGCGAAGGCCACCGCGTCCCGCCCCAACTCCTGGAACCTCGGCAGGTCCTCCGCCTGCATCGCCTTGCTCACGCCCCCCGGCAACCCCAACACCGGATGCACCACCTTGCCCCCAAAATAAGCAATCAACTCCCGCAACCGGCGCCGCGTCGCAATCACCCGCTTGCCCGCCTCCAACCCCACCTTCTGGATCACCCCCACGATGTTCCGCTGCTCCTTCGGCGCCTCCGGACCCACAATGAAATCGGGGCCCCCGAGCACGAACACATGCAGGGCGTGGTCCTCCAGCACAAACGTGTTATACACCAACTCCCGAATCAGCCGCCCCGCCAGCGTCGGCTCCACCTGATACAAATCGTCCAACGCCTTCGTCGCCGCCATGTGATGCGCCGTCGGACACACCCCGCAAATGCGACTCGTAATCTGCGGCATGTCCTCGGCCGGCCGCCCCAGACAAAACACCTCGAACCCCCGCAGCTCCGGCACCTGCAAGTACGCCCGGTTCACCTCCCCCTGCTCGTCCAGGTAGATGTCAATCTTGCCATGCCCCTCGAGCCGCGTGATCGGATCCACCGTGATGTTCCGCCGCGCCCCCTGGTAAGCCGCGTTCGCACGCTGGCGGGCCGGATCGAACGCTTGCTGGACTTCCTTCTCCATAATCTCCATCAGTGACGCCCGTTGCCGTCCACGGGCAGGTTGACGCGCCGGCGCAGCAGGCTCTTGGCCAGCCCATAGCGGTAAAACGATCCCACCGGATCCGGAATCCCCTCCAACGCCGCCTTAATCCCCGCCTCCTCCTTGCTCTCGATGTTCGCACACAAACTCGACAGCATCTTCGCCCCTTGGTCCCGCACCCGCGAGGTCGGCCCAAAACAACCCGTGCACGGCATGTTCCCACCCGGACACGCGCTCCCACACCCGCTCCGCGTCGCCGGCCCCATGCACACCACCCCCTGCGCGAGAAAACACTGGCCCGGATCCAAAAGCTTCTCGTGCGGCCGCTGGAAGGACGAAAACGACAGGTCCACCGGCTTGCTCGCCCGCCGCGGACACTCCTGGCACAAGGCCGTGTCCGGCGCCAGCACCGACCCCTTCGCCGGCAACCGCCCGCTCAGTAACGCCTCGAACGCCGCCCGCGTCAGATTCGGCGTCGGCGGACACCCCGGGATGTAATAGTCCACGTCCACCACCTGGTCCAACGCCCGCACCCCCTGGCGAAACTCGGGCAGGTGCGGACGCCGCCCCTCCTCCTCGAATACCACCTGCGGGCGCGTCCTCCCCTCGTTGACCACCGAGGGGGCCTGCTCGTAATTGAACGCCAGGATCTGCTCGCGCGAGAACTGATTGGCCAGCGCCGGAATGCCCCCCAGTTGCGCGCACGCCCCATACGCAATCATGTATTGGCTCTTCCGCCGCAACATCACCGCCAACTCCTCCTGCTCCGACGTGCGCACCGCCCCGTTCAACAGCGTCGCCACAATCGAACCGTCCGCCAACGCCTCCACATCCTTATACTTGAAATCCATCGCCACCGGCCACAACACAATGTCCACCTTCTCGACCACCCCCAGAATATCCTCCGCCAGGTCCACCACCGTCTCCTCGCACCCCCCGCACGAGGCGCACCAGTAAAACGCCACCTTCGGTTTAGACATGTGCCACCTCCTCGCCCTTCGCCGCCGATCCCGCCGCTCCCCCCTCCCCAGCCGCCTCCGCGGCCCTCGCCTGCCGGGCCAACTCGATCACCTCGCGATCCCACGCCTCCAGCTTGCCCGGCAACCCCAGCGGCCCCATCGCCTTCAACTGCTGGGTCATCTCGTTGATCACCCGCTTCACCTTCTCCCCCTCCGCCGCCGAAATCCATTCCAACCGAAAACGCGCCGCCTCGATCCACATATCCCCCAACATCCGTCGCAACAGCTCGAAACGCCGCAACATCTTGTAGTTCCCTTCCACGTAGTGACAGTCGTGGGGATGACACCCCCCCACCAGCACCCCATCCGCACCCCGCGCAAACGCCTCCAGCACAAACTGCGGATCCACCCGGCCGGAACACATCAGCCGGATCACCCGCACGTTGGCCGCGTAGCGCAGCCGGGATACGCCCGCCAAATCGGCCGCCGTGTACGTGCACCAGTTGCAGAAAAATGCCACCATCCGTGGCTGCCATTCATGTGTCATGGGCCAATACTCCTCGGATCTCACTGAAGATCTCGTCGTCGCCAAACAGGTTCTGCACAATCGACCCGGACGGACAGGACCCCACGCACGTCCCGCAGCCCTTGCAGAGGGCCTCGTTGATCACCGCCACTTGCCGCCCCTCGTCGAACGTAATCGCCGTGTAGGGACATAACGGCAGACAGCTCTTGCACCCGCTGCATTCCTCCTCCCGCACAAACGCCGTGTTCGGCTCCTGCTCCACGTAGCCGCGGTCCATCAACACCAACGCCTCCGCCGCCGCCGCCCCCGCCTGCGCCACCGTGTCCGGGATGTCCCGCGGCCCCTGACAACAGCCCGCCAGAAACACCCCGTCCGTGAAGGTGCTCACCGGCGCCAGCTTCGGATGGCGCTCCAGGAAGAACCCCTCCCCTCCGCAGCTCATGTTGAACAACCGCCGCACTTCCTGCGCGTCCGCGTGCGGCTCCAACCCCGTCGCCAACACCACCATGTCCACCGGGATCCGCCGCACAAACCCCGCCAGCGTGTCCTCCACCCGGATGATCAGCCGCCCCTCCTCCTCCGGCGTCATCGCCCAGTCCGTCACCTCCCCCACCCGACCGCGAATGAAATTCACCCCCTCGTCCAACACCTTGTCGTAAAACTCCTCGTAGCCTTTGCCGGGGGCGCGAACGTCAATGTAGAAATTGTAGAGCTCCGCGTCGCTGTGCTCCTTCAGCAAATGAGCCAGCTTCATCGAATACATGCAGCAGACCCGCGAACACCACTTGTTCGTCTTGTTGTCCCGCGACCCCACGCAATGGATGATCCCGATCGCCCGCGGCTTCCGGCCGTCCCGCAAAATGACCTCCCCGCCGGTCGGCCCCGACGCGTTCACCAAGCGCTCCACCTCCAGCGCCGTATACACGTTCGCAAACGTCCCGTAGCCATACTGCGGAACCCGCCGCGCATCGAACGCCTTGAACCCCGTCGCCACAATGATCGCCCCCACCGGCACCGTCTCCAGCTTCTCCACTTGCGCGAAATCGATCGCCCTCCGATCCCCGCACGCCTCCAAACACGTCTGCTTGCACTTGCCCGTCTTCAGCTTCAGACACGTGTCCGGATCGATCAGCACCACCTGGGGCGTGGCCTGCGGAAACGGAATATACACCGGCTTCCGCCGACCCAGCCCCTCGTTGAATTCGTCGGCAAACTTCGGCGACCGATACACGCACGCATCGATGCACTCGAGGCAGCCCACACAGGCATCCTCGACGACATAGCGCGGCTTGCGCCGGATCGTGACCTGGTAGTTCCCCACATAGCCCTCCGCCTTCACCACCTCCGAATACGTCCACAACGTGATGTTCGGGTGCGCCCCCACCGCCGACATCTTGGGCGTGAGGATGCAGGCCGCGCAATCCAAGGTCGGGAACGTCTTGTCGAACCGCGCCATGTGCCCGCCAATCGACGGCTCCCGTTCCACCAGGTGAACCTTCCGCCCCGCCTCCGCCAAGGTCAGCGCCGCGTGAATTCCCGCAATCCCCCCCCCCACCACCAGCACCTCCGGATGAATCGCCACCCGCTTCGGTTCCAGCGCCCGATGATGCGCCACCCGCTCGATCGCCGCCCGCGCCAGCGCCTTCGCCTTCTCCGTCGCCTCCCGCCGATCCGTGTGCACCCACGAGTCGTGCTCCCGAATGTTCACCATGTGAAAATAAAACGGGTTCAGCCCGCCCCGCTCCGTCGCCGTCCGGAACGTGTGCTCATGCAACAACGGCGAGCACGACGCCACCACCACCCGCGTCAAGCGGTGCTCGCGGATGTCCTGCATGATCAACTCCTGCCCCGGATCCGAGCACATGTACTTGTAATCGCGCGACAACACCACCCCAGGCAGTCCCTCGACGTAGCGCGCCACCCCCGGACAATCCACCATCCCGGCAATGTTGTGACCGCAGTGGCACACATAAAACCCGATCCGTATCTCCTGTGGCTGGGCGTGCATAGCGATAGGTTCGTTAAGGCCGACTCAGGCGGTTGCCCCCGCCGCCGCGGGCGCCGCGGCGGGCATCCGGAACGGCACCACCGCGCGGTGGAACCCCAGTTCCTGGCGCGGCAGCCCAAACGCCAGCCCCATCAGTTGCGTGAAATACACCGTGGGAATCGGCACCGGCCCGTACTTCGCCCCGATCGGCACATGATAAGCATCCAAATTGAAATGACAGAGCGGACACACCGTGGCAATAACCTGCGCCCCCTGCCGCATCGCCTCCTTGAGAAGAATGTAGGCCAACCGCAGCCCCGCCTCCGGCAGCGTCCCCGTCAGACTGCCCCCACAACACTTCGTCTTCAGCGGATACCGCACCACCGTCGCCCCCAACGCCTCCACCAGCCGATCCATCGTCGTCGGATTATACTGGTCGTCGAAGGTCGCATACGGCCGCACCATCTGACACCCGTAATACGTCGCCACCTTCAACCCCCGCAACGGCTCCGTCACCCGCTGGCGGATCGCCTCCAACCCGACGTCGTTCAACAGCACATCCAGCGGATGCCGCACCGGCACCCGGCCCTCGTAGCGCAACGACGCCGCCGCTAACGCCTGGCGAATCTTGTCGCCCACCACCCGCGACTCCGCCATCGCATGCTTCGCCTTGTTCAATACCAGGTAGCAGGCGCTGCACGGCGCCAACACCGCATGCCCGCCGTTCTTCTCCGCCAAGGCCAAATTGCGCGCCGCCAACACAAACGCCTTCGCCTCGTCCACCGCCATGTAGGCCGTCGCCCCGCAACAGTTCCAATCCTCCAGCTCCGTCAGCTCTATCCCCAACGCCCGAAACACCGGCTGGAGTGACTCGTCGTAGGCCCGCCCCAAACCCTGTAACGAACACCCGGGAAAATACGTGAACTTCATAGCCTGCCCTCACTTCCCGTCATCCACCGCGTCCAGCAACCGCCCCAACTCCTCCCGCCGCTCAATGTGCTCCGTCTTCAACGACAGCCGCCCCGTCCTGAACAAGTCCAACCCCATCCGCCAGTTCCCCAGCGCCGCCGCCCAACTCGTCCGCGCAAACAACCGCATCACCAACAGCAACTCCGTAATCCGCCCATGCCGCCGCACCATGGCGTAAAACTCGTGCGCCAACACCGGAATCGGAAAACGCCGCGGATAAATCCCCTCGTGGATCGCCCGCTGCTTCAGCTCATACATGATGTCCGTGATCCGGATCTCCCGCGGACACTCCACCGTGCAGGCATAACACGACGCACACAGCCAAATCGTCGTGCTCCGCAACACCTCGTCCTTGAAATCCGACCGCGTCAGCTCCATCACCTGCCGCGGCGAGTAATCCATATAC
>CAZVRY010000078.1:0-25752 GCA_964629545.1 uncultured Verrucomicrobiota bacterium
ACACCCTCCCCCCGGCCTCCTCCGCCAGGCCGAAGGCGCGGGCCGCGAGGCACCGCGGACATTGGCCGGCCAGCGCGCCGGTGGCGAGCGTCGAGCCGCAACAAGGACAGCCGGTGGAACTCACGTCAGCAGATACCGCAGGAACGGCCCCCTTGCATTACGCGAAAACTTCACGTCAGCGCCCCCAGCAGATGGCGCATCTCCGCCTCCACCTCGACCGGGCCATCCACGGTGTCGGCCACCGCGGCGCGCACGGCCTCGCGATAGCGCGCCCGCAGACGATGCACCTGCACCGCCAGCGTGCCCGGCTCGAGACCGAGGCTCGGAGCGAGCGCGGCGTATTCGCCCGGCTCCGGCTCCCGGCTGAGGAAGGGCTTGAGCGCCTCGAAATGCGCCTGCCTCCCGCGCGCGGCTTCCTCGGCCGCGACCTCCCGCAACGCGGCTCCCAGCAAGGCCAGGGCCCATTGCCGCTCGAAGGCCTTCTCCGGCGTCTCCTCATGCGCCGGTTCGTGGAGGTACCGGTCCTCGGCCGAGTCATCGTCGAGCGAGAGCAAGGTCCTTCCGCCGCCGCGCTTGAGCGTGCGGGCGCGGGCGCGTTCGTTGATCAGGTAGTGCGTGAGCGCCTTGAGCAGGAAGGAGCGGAACCGGCCTTCGCCGCGGACGAGTCCGGCCAGGTCGTTGCGCTCGAGGAGCAGGGCGAAAAACCCTTGCGTCAGGTCCTGGGCCTGGTCCGCATCGGCGCCCTGCCGGCGCACGAACGCGTAGAGCGGATACCAGTAGCGCCGGCAGAGCGTCTCCAGCGCCGCCGCCGCGCCCGGGTCGTCCGCGCGCCCCGCCGCCAGCACGAGCGTCCACCGCGTGGTGGCGAACGCAGGCGAGCGAGATTCAGGCGAGTCGGTCACAAGGAGAACACCGCGGGCCCGGCCGGAAGCGCGCACCTCTGCCCAGGGCGGGGCAGGGCAGTCAGACCGTGCAGCATGAGCGCAAGGCGCAGCAACCGGCTTCGGGAACGTCTCATGTTGGAACAGCGAGGCCCCTCACCTCCGATCGCCGACTTGGCGCGTTGTGATGACCCCACGCACCAGGGCCGCCCCCACCACGACCACCCCGCCGAGCAATGCGAACCGCCCAGGCCGCTCGGACAGGATCAGGAATACCCACAAGGGATTCAGCACCGGCTCGATCGCGCTGATCAGGCTCGCCTCCAGCGCGCGCACCTGCCGGATCGCCATCGCGAAGAGCACGTAGGGAATGCCCAACTGGAACACGCCCAACCCCGCCAGCGCCCACCCGCCCCCCTCGCCCAGCGGCGTCGTCACCATGAACGGCAACCCAATCGCCCCGGTCAGCACGTTGCCCAACAGCACCGACTCGAACGGCGACGATTCCCTCTGCCGCCGCAATTGGACGACGAGCGCGGCGTAGCACAAGCCGCTGGCCAACGCCAGCAGGTTGCCCGCCACATCGCCCGGCCGCAGGTCGTCCAGAAAGAACAGGGCAATTCCCCCCTGCGTGATCAGGATCAACCCCCAATCGAGCCGCGACGGTCTTTCGGCCAGGCACCAGGCCCCGAGCACCGCGATGTAAATCGGCGCCGTGTATTGGAGGAAGATGGCGTTGGCGGCCGTCGTCAGCTTGTTGGCCCAGACAAACAACACCACCGTGCCCGCGTAACAGGCCGCGCCTCCGAGCTGGGCCCGCGACCACGTGAACCGCGGCCGCGGCATCAACGCGTAGACCGTGGCCGCCGCGATCAGGCTGCGCCCTCCCGCGATCGCCAGGGGATGCCAGTGGACGGACTTGATGAGGACGCCCCCCAGGCTCCACAGCGCCGCCGCCGCGACCAGCATGAACACCGGGCGACTCACCGGCCTTCGAGTCCTTTCAAGTAGGCCAAGATCAACTGGGGCAAATCCCGGCTATAGCCGCCTTCCAGCAGGCTGAAGACCGGACAGTCCAGCGCGCGCATCTGTTGTCCCAGCCAGAGGAAGTCCTCCGCCTCCAGCGTCCCCTGGGCCAAAGGATCGCGCGCATAGGCGTCGAACCCCGCGGACACCCCGAGCAGGGCCGGTCGAAAGCGCGCCACATCCCCTAACGCGCGCTCCAGCAGGCTCCGGTACTCCGGCCGCGGGGTGTTCGGCAGCACCGGGTAGTTGAAACAGTTCTCCCCCACATTCGCCGCGCCCGTTCCCGGATAGCAGGGGTATTGGTGCACCGAGAAAAAGGCCGCCCCGGGATGGTTGAACAGGATCGCCTCGGTCCCGTTGCCATGGTGGACATCGAAATCGAACACCGCCACCGAACTCACACCCTCCGCCAGCGCCGCCAACGCCGCAATCGCCATGTTGTTGAGATAGCAGAACCCCATGACCCGATTCCGCGTCGCATGGTGCCCGGGGGGACGCAACAAGCTGAACACCCGCTCTCCCGCCCGCGCCGCCCGCATGGCATGCAGGGCCCCGCCCACGCTCCGACAGGCGTGCTCGTAAATGTTGTCGTGCGCCGGCGTGTCCGCATCGAAATCGGTCAGGGCGTCTTTGACGTGGAAATGGTGCTTCTCGGTGTGGGCCCGCAGGATGGCCCGCTCCTCCGCCGGCAACGGCTCCGCCCATTGCACCGACACCTCCGTCTGAACGCGGAGCAACTCCAAGGTCTTGGCCACCCGGGCCGGGCGCTCCGGATGACCCGGCGCCCCATATCCCGTGCAACGTTCGTCCGTAATGATCTTCATAGCTCAAAACCAAGAACCGCCGCGTTTCACTCCGCCCCGGCCGGACGCGTAATGGCGAAGGACACCTTCTGCACGCCCGCCCGCCGCACCAACTCCAGCACTCCAATCACCGTCCCGTGCGTGGCCTCGCGGTCGCCGCTGATATACACCGGAAGGCCCGCGTTCGCACGCACGCGGTTGGTCAGATACCCGAACAACTCGACCGCGGTCATCCGCTCCTGCCCCAAATACAGGTCGCCCCGCTTGTCCACCTGGATGTTGACGATCTCCGGCCGCGAGGCCTGGTCCGCCAGCGTGGCCGCCGGCAAGTCCATCTTGATCGCCTGCACCCGAATCATGGTCACGCTCACCATCATGAAGGCCGCCAACAGGAAGAACATGATGTCGATCAGGGGAATGATCTCCAGCCGAGCCTTCTTGCGGGGGAGCGGGGAGCCGAGTTTCATGGCCAGAGGGCGAGGTCGGCGCGGTCACGATTGCCCGGATGCCCCGGCCGGACCAGGCTCCCGCGCCTTGGCGGCCTGCACCATCACTTCCACATTCGTCGCCGCCGTCTCCAACTCGAACTGCAACCGCGACACCTTGGCCGTAAACAAGTTGAACGGAACCAGACAGAAGATCGCCACCCCTAACCCGCACGCCGTCGCGATCAGCGCCTCCCCAATCCCCCCCGTCACCTTCTCCACCACCAACTCGGTCCCCCCAATCGACATGAACGAACCCATGACCCCCGTCACCGTCCCCAACAAACCCAGCAGCGGGGCCAGGGTCACCAACGTGTCCATCACCGTCAGGAACCGCCCCGCCCGCTGCAACTCGACCCCGGCGGCCACCTGCAAGGCCCCCTGCAGGGACGAATGATAGTGATTCAATCCATGATAGATCATCCGCACAACCGGATCGGCCGAACCCTGCGCCAGCCGGCTCGCCGCCGCGAAGTCCCCTCCCTCGATCGCCCCCAACACCCTCTCCAATCGCGCCGAATCCCGCCGCCACCGCTCCCGCAGCCACCACAGCGACCGCTCGCCCACCACCGCCACCGCCACCAGCGCAACCCCCAGCATGGGCCACATGATCGGCCCGCCCTTCTGAAACCAATGCACCACCACGTTCGCCAGCATACGATGCCATCAAGGAACTCGGCGGCCGCCATTCCGGCCCCCGAATCGCAAGGCCGGGGCCCTTCCCCGTCCAGACGTTAGCCTAGCCAACCCAGTTCCAAATCGTCCACGCGAATCTCGGGCCCCTGGCCAAGCGCGCTGCATCACGTCTCAGTCAAACAGGGTCGCCGTTCATTTCAGTTGGTAAACGATCGGCACGTAATAGTGCCTTGCCGACCCAGCCGGAAATCGCCAGCTGTGCGTGACCCACTGGACGGAATGCCGGTCGAGCAGCGCGGACCCCGAGCTGTCCCGCAGGTCCACCCGGTCCAACCGGCCCCGGTCGTCCACGACCACGGACAGCGTCACCGTGCCCTGCACCTCCCGCCGCAAGGCCTCCGCCGGATACGGCGGCGGCGGAAACGACCCGCCCGCGGCGGCGCTCGCGTCGAAGACCCCCGGCCTGACGGGCATGGCCGCGGCCGGTCCTGGATCGGCGCGCCGAGCCGGCGCCTTCACCATCAACCCCTCCATCGGCGCCGGGAAAAGCACCTCCCCCAGATCCTCCGCCACGACCGTGGCCACCACCGGCACTTCCGGAACCGGCTCCACCCCAGCCTCCGGCGGCCCCTCGGAAACAGGCTCAACCGCCGTCGACGCGGCCACCGCGGGCGGCAGGAACACCACCGGCACCACCTCGGTGATGGTCGCCACCGGCTTCTGCTCGAGCGGACGACTCCGCACGCCGAGCAACCCCACGCTGAGGAAGGCGAGGCAGACCGAGATGGCCCAGGCCAGATGACGATGCCGATCTTCGCGATCGGGCTGCAAACAGAGTCGGGCCAGGTCGGAGGTTGGCGTGGGCGCCGCTTCCCCGCCGACGCGCTTCCGTGCCACGGCCATGGTTGATTCCGATCTCATCGAAGCCTCGGCCCCGGCCCGTTCCCCGCTCCATCCTGCGGACCTCGGAGCCGAATCGATCTGAGCCTGCCGTGGGTGGAGGCCCTTGGAAAGCCCTGTCTTCGGCCGCCCATTTAGGTTGACATCTCGGGGGTGTTCGCTACGTTCTCCCCCACTTCGGCTGGGGTCGTAGCTCAGTTGGTAGAGCACCACAATGGCATTGTGGGGGTCAGGAGTTCGAATCTCCTCGGCTCCACCAGGCTTCGTTCGGAGCGCAGCGAACGAACGAAGCCTGCCACGGCGTAGCCCGCAGGGCGAAGCCGGGCTGAAGGCACACGCGCAAGGAGCGCTCCGAACTACGCCCGGGCAAGCCATGTCCTTTCATTACGTTTATCTGCTCTCTTCCCGGCAGGGCGGCACCCACCACGACACAGGCTTCACCGCCGACCTCAAAGCCCGCCTGGCCAAGCACAACCGCGGCGAGGTGCCTCCCCGGGGGGACGCTCAGGGCCAGGTCGAGGGCACCCGGTCGGCCGACCTCCCTACTGCTGGACCGCCGGCATCCTTGCCGGCTCGGGGGACGGGCCGCCCGGAAGGCGGCGCTCCGCCCCAGCCACCGAGAACCTCGGGATGCGCCGCAACCCGCTCAGACTCGTGCGGATGCCTTGACCCGTGCCGGTTTTCAAAGACTATTTGGCGGTCGGCGCGTGAGCAACTCGGTCCGCGCCCAGGTAGAAGGTGTTGCGGCGCAATGGCACTCACTTTGCCACGCCCGCTTTGCCAGGCCGCGGACCACACGACTCGAACATGACATGAAACCAACCGCGACACAGACCCCCAGCCCGGCGGATAGCGCGCCGGTGGGCGAGACCATCGGGCTGATCGGTCTGGGCTTGATGGGCACAGCGCTCACGGAGCGGCTCCTGGAACACGGTTACGGCGTCGCGGTGTGGAACCGCACCCCCGAGAAGGCAGCGCCCCTGCTGGCGCGCGGCGCAGTGTGGAGCGAGAACCCGCTGACGGCGAGCCGGCGTGTGATCCTCAGCCTTTACGATAGCGGCGTGGTGGCCGAGGTGCTGCAGCAGATGGAGGCCGGGTTCCAGCCGGGGCAGATCATTGTGGACACCACCACCGGCGAGCCCGAGCAGACGGCGGCGCTGGGCGGGCGACTGGCCGCACGGGGCGTGCAGTATCTCGACGCGCCCATCTCGGGTTCGAGCGAGCAGACCCGGCGCGGCGAAGCGACCGTCATCGTGGGCGGGGCTCGCGCAACCTTCGACGCCTGCGCGGACCTGTGGCCCGTGCTCGGGCGGAATGTGTTTCATGTCGGCCCGTGCGGCGCGGCGGCCCGCATGAAATTGATCAGCAACCTGGTGCTGGGACTGAACCGGGCGGTGCTTGCGGATGGGCGGGCCTGCGCGGAGGGGGCCGGGGTCGCGCCGGCCGCCGCCCTGGAAGTTCTCAAAGGCAGCAACGCCTACTCCCGGGCGATGGATGTGAAGGGGCGCAAGCTGGTCGAGCGCGATTACTCGGTCCAAGCGAAGCTCTCGCAGCACCTCAAGGACGTGCGCCTGATGCTCCAGGCGGCCGGGGCCGCGGGTCTGCCGCTGCCGCTGACCGAGACGCATCGGCGGCTGCTCGAGCAGGCCGAGGCGGCCGGCTGGGGCGAGTCGGACAACAGCGCCATTCTCGAGGTGTTGCGGCGAAAGTGACCCGCCCATGGCAATCTCCTTCCGACGTCTCCAGTACGTCGAGCCGTCGCCCGAAGCGCGGCGGCGGCTGTGGCATGTCCTCTCGGCGGGCGTGGTCACGCGCGACGAGCCGGACCGGCGCGGACGCTCCGACCAGCCGGGCGCCGGTCTTTTCCGGATTTTCACGGGCCGCGGGACGCGCCAGGCGGGAAACCGCTCGGAGCATCGTCTCTCACCGCGCGCGCGCTATGCCGTGCTGTTCGCCGCCATCGGCGCACTGTTGTTTGACGGCGTCGAGCTGGGCCTGATGCCCGTGGCCTCCCTGTCCGTCTCGCAGAGCCTGCTCGGGGAAGCCTTCACGCCGGCTCGGGGCGGGGACTGGTTCGCGCGGTTCACGGCGGCGCTGATGCTGGGAGCCGCCGTCGGGGGAATTGTGCTCGGCAGCCTGGGGGATCGGATGGGGCGCACGCGCGCGCTGGGCGTGAGTGTCTTGTTCTACTCCGTGTTCGCGGGTCTGGGTGCGTTCGTCAAGACCCAGGAACAGATGCTGGCGCTCCGGTTCCTGGTCGGCCTCGGCGTGGGCGGGGTGTGGCCCAACGCGGTGGCCCTCGCGGCGGAATGCTGGCCCGACAAGTCGCGTCCCATCATCGCCGGCCTGATGGGAGCCGCTTTGAACGGCGGCATCCTCCTGCTGTCGCAGATCGCCCGCACCTGGCCCCTCACGCCGGATTCCTGGCGCTGGCTCTTTCAACTCGCCGCCGCCCCTGTGGCGCTCGGAGTGCTCGCGTTGACGGTGATCCCGGAATCGCCCCTCTGGCTGGCTGCGCGCGCCGCACGCGCCGCTGCTCCCCCCGGCCCAGCGGGGGGGAGGTCCGCCGTGACCGGGCAAGCAGCGATTCAACCGCTCCGCGAACTCTTCCGCCCTCCGCTCCTTCGCCTCACCCTCATCGGCATCCTCATCGGTTCCATCCCCATGGTCGGAGCCTGGGCGGCCAGCAAATGGATGATCCCATGGGCGGACACCGTCGGCGGCGCGACCGCGCCCGGGTACAAAGCGCTGACGCAAGGCTGGTGGGCGCTGGGCGCGGTGCTGGGCAGTTTCACCGGCGCGCACATCGCCGCGTGGCTGGGACGCCGGCGCGCGTATGCGATCATCAGCGGGGCCACGACCCTGCTCACGGCCTTGATGTTTCTCGGCACCGCGCCCCTGCGGGCGTCGTTCCTTCCGATCGTGTTCGCCCAGGGCTTCGTCGCCACGCTGTTCTTTGGCTGGCTGCCCCTCTACTTGCCGGAACTGTTTCCCACCCGGGTCCGCGCCGCGGGCAGCGGCATCGCCTACAATGTCGGCCGGTTCGCCACCGGTCTCGGCGTGCTCGCTGCCGGCGCGATCTTCACCGCCATGGGCGGTTCCTACCCAACGGTCGGCGCCATCTGCGGACTCATCTATCTGCTCGGCCTCATCGTCATCTGGTGGGCGCCGGATACCACCGAGAAAACACTCGCGGAATGAAGACATCAACCCCATGAAACCCCGACTCGTCGCCGGCCCGCCCCGCCCTGCATCCCCACCGTGCGCCAGGCCAACCGCCCTCCCCGGCCCCAACCC
This sequence comes from uncultured Verrucomicrobiota bacterium, assembly GCA_964629545.1. Lineage (GTDB taxonomy): Bacteria > Verrucomicrobiota > Verrucomicrobiia > Limisphaerales > CAZVRY01 > CAZVRY01. Next base: position 8,029 of record CAZVRY010000078.1, read on the forward strand.
AACCCGGGTTGCTCCCCGCCTCCTGGCGGCCTTGCTGGCCAGCGCATGGCTCGCGACCGTGGCCCACGCCGCCGAGCACAAACGCCTCATCCGGCCCCATGACCTGTGGGCGATGAAACGCCTCGGCAGCCCGGCCTTGTCGCCGAACGGCAAGGCGGCGGTGTTCACGGTGACCGAGTGGTCCATCGCGCAGAACAGGAGCACCACGCATCTGTGGGTGGTCGAGGTGGCGGACGGAACGCCGCGGCGGCTCACGTTCGCGCCCCACGCCACGGATGCGTCGCCCCGCTGGAGTCCGGACGGCACGCGCATCGCCTTCACTTCGAAGCGCGGCGACGACGAGGCCGCCGCGCTCTACATCCTGCGGATGGATGGCGGCGAGCCGGAGAAGATCCTGGAGCTGCCCTACTCAGTATCGACGCCGCAGTGGATGCCCGACGGCCAGCGGGTCGTCGTGGCGACGCGCGTCATTCCCGCACTGGCCGGCAACCTGGGCCAGGCTGACCTCGCGGCGATGCGAAAGGAGATACAGCGGCGCAAGGACTCGAAGGTCACGGCCAAGGCCACGGAAGATCGGCAGTTCCGGTTCTGGGACCAGTGGCTGCCGGAGGGCCTGGCGCATCGGCTCCTGTGCGTGGAGGTCGCGTCGCGCGCGTTGACCGACCTGACTCCTGGCTTCGACCGGCTGTTCACCACCACCGGGCAGACCGCGCCGGAAGCGAAGTTCGAGCTGGCGCCGGACGGCCGGTTCATCGCGGTGACGATCAACACCACCCCTCCACCCTACCACGACTTCCTGAACAACGACGTCTATCTGGTCCCCACCGATGGGTCCGGCGCGCTCAAGAACCTGACCCCCGACAACCAAGGCATCGATGGGGACGCCGTGTTTGCGCCCGACAGTCGCTCGTTGGTCTATCGGCGCACGGAGACGCCTTACTACAACGGCGAGTTTGCCAAGCTCTGGCGGCATGACCTGGCGACGGGCATCAACACGCCGCTCACCGAACCGCTCGACTATGCGATCGGCCCCGCCGCCTTCTCGCCCGACGGGCAGAGCCTGTGGCTGACCGCGGAGGATAAGGGCGTGGTGCCGATCTTCAAGATGGGCGCGGACGGGTCGGGGTTTGCGCCCGTGTTCACGAAGGGCACCAGCAGCGCTTTCGACGCGGCAGGCCACCTGGCGGTGTTTCTGAACAACACCGCCGAAAGACCGGATGAGTTGTTCGCACTGGACCTCGCGACGGGCGCGGCCCGCCAGTTAACCCGCTTCAATGAGGCGCTGCTTGCTCAGCTCGAGCTGGGCCGGCGGGAAGACTACTGGTTCGACGGCGCGGCGGGCGACCGAGTCCAGGGCGCGCTCTTCTTCCCGCCCGGCTTCGATGCCGCCAAGTCCTATCCCTTGCTCCAGCTCATGCATGGAGGACCGCACACCATGGTGGGCGACGCCTGGAACTACCGCTGGAACGCGCACGTCTTCGCCGCCGCCGGCTATGTGGTCACGTGGGTGAACCGCCATGGTTCAACGGGCTTTGGCGAAACCTTCTGCCAGAGCATCCTGAACGAATGGGGCGACCGGCCGCTGGAGGACATCCTGAAAAGCACGGACTATCTGCTCGCGCGCTTCCCGAATATTGACCCGAAGCGGCTGGCGGCGGCGGGCGGGAGCTACGGCGGTTACCTGGCCGCGTGGATGGCCGGCCACACCGACCGCTTCGCTTGCTTGGTCAACCACGCCGGCGTGAACGACCTCATCGCCCAATACGGCTCGGATATGGCGAGCTTCGGCCTGGCGAGAGTGACGGGCGGTGCGCCGTGGGAGAACCCGGAAGGCATGCAGCGCAACAATCCCACGACCTACGCCAGGAACTTCAAGACCCCGATGTTGATCTTCCATGGCCAACTCGACTACCGCGTGCCCTACGTGAACGGCACCGCGCTCTACGGCATCTACAAGGCGATGAACCTGCCCGCCCGCCTGGTCGTGTTTCCCAACGAAAACCACTGGATCCTCACGCCCCAGAACTCGATCTACTGGAACTGGGAATTCCAAACCTGGCTGGCCCGGTGGATCGGGGGCACGCCCACCTTGACGAATCCCGCCTTCGACCCGGAGGAGACATAGCCTCTCCCTGCCCCCAGGCGACCGACCCCGTGAAACTGTCCGTCCATCGCGTTGCGCCCGGGCTCGCATGAACTCCCGACCCGTCACCCGCCGCCGGTTTCTCGCCTCGGCGGGAGCCAGCGCCGCCTTGGCTGCCCTGCCTCTCGGGGCGGCCGAAGCCCGCCTGACCCGCAGGCTCGTGGACTGCCCGCGCCACTGGTTCTTCCCCGAGGTGCTCGACCTGATGCGCCGCCGCCAGACCGAGCCGCTGGCTCTGCGCCCGCGCCGAGGAATTGGGCGTCCCCAGCCTGCTGCACCCGGCCAAACCGATGACCACGGACCAAGTCAAGGGCTACGAACTGACGCATCCCTCATCCTGAGCGACAACGCGCGGCACCTGTTCCAGCTATGACAAACACCCTGACCCACGCCCCCCTCCACCGCCGGGACTTCCTGAAGGCGGCCGGTCTCACGGGCCTGGCCCTCGCGGCCCCATCCTGCAATGCGCTCGGCGCCAACGAGGAAATCCGCCTGGCCGTCATCGGACTCGGCGGCAAGGGCGGCCAGCATGTCGAGCGGCTCTCGCGGGCGCCGGGCGTGCGCGTGACCGCCTTGGGCGAGCCAGACCCCAAACGCCTGGCCGCGCACGCCGAAAAGCTCAAGCAACGGGGAACCACGCCCTTCGCCGCCACGGATCCCCGGCGCGTGTTGGAGCGCGCGGACGTGGACGCCGTGGTCATCGCGACCCCCAACCACTGGCACGCCCTCCTGACGGTCTGGGCGCTCCGCGCCGGCAAGGATGTCTATGTCGAAAAACCCGTCTCGCACAGCGTCTGGGAAGGAGCGCGAATGGTGGAAGAAGCCACCCGCGCCCAACGCCTCGTCCAGGGCGGCCTGCAATACCGCTCGTGTCCCGGATTGCGCGGGGCGGCGGCCTGGCTCCGGGAAGGTCACCTCGGCAAGCCGCTCTGGGCTCACATCGTCTGGTTCGAGCACCGTCCCCCCATCGGCCAGTGCGCCCCGTTCCTGCCGACCGACCTGGATTACGACCTCTGGTGCGGCCCCGCCCCGGTCGAGCCGCTGACGCGCCCGAGGCTGCATTACGACTGGCACTGGGTCTGGTCCACCGGCGATGGCGATGTGGGCAACAGCTCCGTGCATGCCTTGGACGCCTGCCGCCTCTTCCTGCCTGACGCCCGCTTCCCCAAGCGCATCCTCAGTCTGGGAGGCCGATTCACCTACGACGACGCGGCGCAGACACCGAATACGCAGTTCACCGTCGCGGAGTATCCCGCGCTCCCGATTGTCATCGAGAACCGGAATCTCTCCCTGGAGAAGGACGCCGTGGTGATGGACCGGTTCCGCGGCGTCCAGGAAGGAATCGTGCTCCAATACGAAGGCGGTTACTTCGCCGGCTTCCGCATGGGCGGAGCCGTCTTTGACCACGACGGCAAGCGGATCCGCCGTTTCCAGGGCGACAACGGTGAAAGCCACCAAGCCAACTTCCTCCAGGCCCTGCGCAGCCGCAAGGCCGCCGACCTCAACGCTCCGATCCTCGAGGGCCACGTCTCCTCCGCGGTCTGCCATTTGGGCAACATCTCCTATCGGCTCGGCCGCCCAGGCAACACCCAGGCCTGTCAGGCCACGCTGGGCGACCGGACACCGGTCGCCGAGGGCTGGCCCCGCCTCGTCCAGAGCCTCGAAGGCCTCGGCGTGGACCTCGACCAGACGCCCTTCGCGCTGGGTCCGTGGCTGGAACTCGACCCCACCACCGGCGACATCCTCCAAGCCGGGGATGGGGACAGCGGACAGCTCGCCCAGGCCCGCCGCCTGGCGCGAGGCACGCAGCGCGATCCTTACCTGTTTCCGGCGTGAAGACCATGACACCGTTGCTCCTCCTCCTGGCCGGACTGAACCTCGCAACCACGGCGGCCAGCCTCGCGGCCGAGGCGCCGGCGCCGACGAAGGGCTGGACCTTCGAGGACCGCGACCCGCGGCTGGCCTTCCGCCTCGACGGCCAGCCGGTCGCAGAGTTCGTGTATCGCGATGCCACAATCCTGCGTCCCTTCTTCGCGAATCTGCGCGCCCCGGGCGGCGTCCCCGTCACGCGCCATCATCCTCCCCAACCCGGCGCCGACGCCACCGACCACGACACGATGCACCCGGGCGTGTGGCTGGCCTTCGGGGACATCAACGGGCAGGACTTCTGGCGTAACAAGGGGCGCATCGAGCACGTCCGGTTCCTTCAGCCACCCAGCGCCGCCGGCGGGCGCCTCGCCTTTGCCACGGAATGCCGCCTCCTCGCGGCCGACCGGTCCGCGCTGGGTTCCCTGTCGAATCGCTTCACGCTGGTCGCCCTCACCCACGCATGGCTCTTGGTCTGGGAGGCCGACTTCCATGCGGGCAGCGCCGGCCTGAACTTCGGCGACCAGGAGGAAATGGGCTTCGGCGCGCGCGTGGCCACGGCGCTCACGGAAAAGAACGGCGGCCTGATCACCAGCAGCACCGGCCTGAAGACCGCGAAGATGACTTGGGGGCAACCAGCCGACTGGTGCGACTACTCGGGCTCTGTGAACGGCCGGCGCGCCGGCCTCACCCTAATGGCCGACCCGGCGAATCTCCGCCCGTCCTGGTGGCACAACCGCGACTACGGCCTGATCGTGGCGAATCCCTTCGGGCGGAAATCCATGAACCAGGGCGAGCCGAGCCGCGTGGTCGTCCAGCCAGGCGAACGTCTCCGCCTCCGCTTCGGGGTCCTATCCTACTCCGCCGCCACTGCCCAGGACCTGGATGGGGCCGCCGCCTACCGCGACTTCGTCCGCGAGTAGCAACCTCACCCTCCTCACTGCCCTGCTGCTCGCGCTGCCACCCCTGCCCGCCGCAACCGCAGCGACCACCGCCCCGCAAAGGCAGGAGACCGCACTCCCCTTCACCGCCGAACCGGCCCGGGGCCCGCCGCCGGACCCGGCTCAGCCGGCGACCCACCGGCCAGCGTCGCGAAATCGGTCCAGGCGGGCACGCCCCAGCGCGGACGCACGACCTCCCCGCGCGCCTGCCGGTCGAGGTCGGTGTAGGCCCCGTAAAAGTTGCTGTTGCCATCCAGCCACAGCGTGAGGCGCCGCAGGCTTTCGACGGGAAGCCTCAGATCGTGGTGCCCTTGGCTCAGCAGACCGTAGAGCCTCGAGACCCGGGCGCCCTCCTGGCCGGGGAGGGAGAACTGGCGTTCCCGCAGCGCGGTGCCGTTGCCGCCGCTCATGCCCCAGGCGTGCGGGCGAAGGGTGTGGAAGGCCTCCGACCAGCCGAACGCACCGAAGCGGTCACCCCGCAGGCTGGGCGCCTTGGGCTCCCGCGCATGGCACGGCACGCACTGCGTATCCAGCACCGGCTGGACCAAACGGGCAAAGGTGAGCGGATAAGCCCCGGCGGGTTCCGGCTTGAGGACGGAGGGGGCACGCCGGAGCGCGAGCGGAACCGTCGACCGGGGCCGGTCCGGCGCCGCGTGCCGCGGTTCATGGCAACCCACGCAGGCCAGCGTCTCGCCCGGATGGGCATACGTGTCGCTCCGCATGGTCTGCACGGCCAACCCGTCCGCGTCGAGCACTTGGAAGTAGACCGGCGCGCCGGCCGGCATCCGAAAGTGCGCGCTCCCATCCGCCTCGATCGGCACCGTGCCCAAGACGCCCCGTCCCAGCGACTGCGAGGCGCAGCCGATGTTCGGGTCATCCTGGAAGGGGTTGTCCTTGGGGAAGAGATTGATGACGCGCAGCTCCTTCAGTTCCGTGCCGGGTGGCCAGGCGTGCCGGCTCTGATAAACGTCCACCACCATGACCGTAGCCTCCGCGGGCGGCGCCGCCGCGGAGCGATCCGCTTTCGCCTGGAGCGTGCCGGGCGGGATGACGGGCGGACGCGGGCGCGGCTGCAAGGGGATGGGATCGAGACAGGCCATGGCGGGGTCGCGGTAAAGCAACTCGCGATTGCCGAAGGCGTCTACCAGGTAGAGGCCGTAATGGGTCTGGCCGCGGTCGTAGACGGCCAGGTAGAAGTCCTCGCTGAGCGGCCAGGGTGTGCCGTAGACCTCGGCCGCGGGGGCGTGCTTGCCCTTGTCGTGCGGAATGCCCGGGGCGGACTCCGATTCCGGGAACGGCACTTCGGGCGTCAACCGCCGCACCTGGGCGGTAGACCGGTCGTCGGGTTGGCGGACGTCGATCAGGATCAGCGAGCCATAGGCTTCGCCGTGGTGGGGGGCGGCGACGGCGACGTACTTGGCAGAGTTGGGAACGGCCCGGATCGACATCTCCATCCAGGGACGCAATTCGCGGCGGGTAGGATAATTCCCGTGGGGACTGCGGGGGTCGCGCCCGTCCGGCTGGCAAAACCAGAGATGATGGGCAATGTCGGAGTCGCGATCGACGTAATCCCAGCGCGTATAGACCAGGCGGCCGGCGTGGTCGACGCTGGGCTGCCACTCCTGCGTGTCGTGCCAGCTCAACTGGAGCAGGTCGCTGCCGTCCGGCATCATGGCGTGGAGCGTGCCGCTCGGGAGCGGGCGCATCCCGCAGCGCACCTGCCCGCCGGCCCGCTCCGAAACCAACGCGATGCGTCCGCTGGGCAGGAAGACCGGGTCGATGTCGTTCCATTTCCCGTCGGTCAGTTGGGTCAACCCGGTGCCATCGATCCGCGCGCGAAAAACATGGTAGGTGCTTTCCGGCCGGAAGTAATGGTGGGCGGCGCCGCGGTCGCGGACGATGTCCTCCGCACGCCAGTACTGGTCGGTGTAGGAGGCGTCCGGAGGGATGTGGTGTTCGGCTTCGGTGAAGGCGAAGAGGATGGACTGCGCATCGTAGTCGAGGTCCAGGCCGATGAAGCTGCCGCGGTGCTCGATGATTTGACCGGCCAGGCGCCCGTTCTCCACGCGGGCCTGGGCGAGCAGGCTGCGCACCCGCGGCGCCCGTCCGAACGGCCCCTCCAACACGAACACCCCGCCGGCGCGCTCGGCGTTGAAGCCGAGGTATTGGTCGACCATGTGCCGGTAGCCGCGGGCCTGCTTGTTGTGTTTGAGGAACACGATCGCGTCAAAGTCCAGGAGCGGGTTCTGGAACGCGATGGCCCGGCGCAGGGTGGCAATCGCGTGAAAGAGGTCCCGCGGGGCCGGAGCGGGAGCGCCGGGCCGGGCGCGCAGCGCGGTCACAGCCGCCCTCAGATCCTCAAGGGCGGCGCGCGAGCGGGAGAAATCCAGGTGCGGATGCCCGGTCTGGAGGTGCTCGAGCAACGCCCACGTCCGGCGCCAGACGATGTCGACCGGGGTCAGGTCCGTTTCGAGGATCAGGGCCTCGCGACGGCTCACCTCGCGTTCGAGCCGGCCGTGATCCCAATGCCGGCGTTCGACGAGCTGACCTTCCAGCTCGGCAAACTCGTCCGCGCGTGCCATGGTCGCCCACGCCCACCCCACGCACGCCACCAGGAAGACCAATCCAGGGCGGGTGGGTTTCACGCCGGGCAGTCTAACGCCAGGGCGCGAGGCGGCGCAAACGGAAGTTGAAGGGGGGCAACGTTCGCTCGCTCCGCCGTGAATGGCGGCGCTGGTCAGCCAGTCCAAGCAGCCTGGAACATCCAAACACCATGCATCGTTCCGTCTGTGGTTGGGTCGTAGCCCTGGCGGCCATCGCCGCCGCCAACGGCCGGGTCTGGAGCCAAACCGAGCCGGTCCGGTTGATCGACGACCGGGCCATCACCCTCCTGTCCCCCGGCGACCTGGCCGCGAAACGGCGTGCCTTGATCCGGCACATATGGGGGACCGACGGGTTTCCGGCGGGCCGGTGGCCGAGTTGGGTGCTGACCAACGTGCCGAGTCCGGCAAGCCGGCTCACGGATCTCGCCCGGGTGGACGAACTGCGTATGGACCTTGCGCCCGGATTGCAGGGTTTGGCGTATCACTTCATCGCCGAACGGCCCAACGGCGCGTTGGTCATCGTCCACCAGGGCCACGCCTGCACGTTGGACGACGATCCGGGCCCGACCGACGTCGGCTACGGTCTGCGGCGAACCATCCAGGCGCTGCTCCGTGAAGGCTACGGGGTGTTGGGCGTGTTCATGCCGCACCTGCGGCCCGGCGACTGCACCGGCGGGCACGCGGCGCTCTTCGAAACGAACATGGTGGGCAGCCCGCTCAGACTGTTCCTCGAATCCACCGCCATCGGCTTGAACCACGTCAAGCGCCCGAGCGCCACCCACCCCACGCCGGTCTACCGCGACTACCACATGATCGGCCTGTCCGGCGGCGGGTGGACCACGACGATTTACGCCGCGATCGACCCCACCGTTCGATGCAGCTTCCCGGTGGCGGGGACGATCCCCCTTTACCTTCGTTCCGGGGGGTCCATCGGCGACCGGGAGCAGTACGAGCCCTCGTTCTACCGGCTCGCCGGCTATCCTGACCTGTATCTGCTGGGCGCCACCGGACCGGGGCGCGCCCAGGTGCAGATCCTGGTGCGACGGGACGATTGCTGCTTCGGGGAAGCGCAGCACGACGCCCGCGCGGCCGGCCTGAGTTACCTCGAGGCGATGCGGGCCTACGAGGGCCGCGTGCAGGCGGCGCTGCAGATTCTCGCGCCGGGGTCCTTCCGCCTGGAGATCGACGAAACCGCGCCGAGCCACATGATCTCGCACCACGCCATCAACGACATCATCCTCCCGGAACTCCGGAAAACCCAGGCCCGCGCGGCCCCCCCGACGGCGACGCCCAGCCGTTAGTGACCGAAGGTGACAGGTTCGCCGAAGGTGACAGGTTCGCTGCGGTTCCCCAGTTCGCACCCGACCGCTGTCCGGTCGCGAGACGGAGGCGGTATCCGCGGTGCGTGGACAATCCCCGATGCACGTGCATCGGGGATTGTCCACGGACTACGGGCTGAGTCTGGAAGGATTGTGGGGAAAGGGGACAGGTTCGCCGGGGTGGGAGGGTGACCACGGTCTTTTCATTTGGAGCGGTGCTGGACGGGAGCTTGGAAGGGGAGGCTGGGATCGTGCTGGCAGCGCCCTCGAAGTTGCGGCCAGGAAGGCTGCGGGTGACGGGAATCTAAACCAAAGAACCGTGGCCGGCCGGGGATGCCGCTCCGTTTCGCCTTGTCTCCCGCCTTCTGACCGAACACTCTTCCGCCACATCGAATAGCCGATCCTCATCTCGGCTTGTCCGTCGCTCCAACCACGCGCGCAACCGCAGCCCCTATTCGCGCCCTCCACGCAGCTTGCTCATCACTGCCATCAACCTATGAAACCTGCAGGCCACTCCGAGCCCATCGCGCCCGCCCCACCGGGCCAGTCCGCCGCACAGCGAGGCCTCTCGCGCCGCCAGGCCCTCCAAGCCACGGTCCTGGCGGCCGGCGCCGCCGCCGTGCGCGGGGCGTCCGTCCAAGCCGCCGAGTCTGCGACGCCCGACGCGCGCCGCGCTTCGCCCAAGCGCTATGCCATGAAGAAGTCCATCAACCTCTGGGCGTTCCCCTACCCCCAGCGGATGAATCTCCAGGAATGCCTGCAATTGGCCAAGGAGGCCGGCTTCGATGGCATCGAGCTGAATTACGACCTCGACAACGACCTGTCGCCGAAGTGCGGCACGAAGGAGTATGAGGCCATCCGCAGGCTGGCAGACCGCATCGGCATCGCCATCAGCGGCCTGTGCTCGTTCCTATTCTGGCCCTACCCGCTGACCAGCGAGGATCCCGAGAAGCGCAGCCGGGGGTTGGAGCTGGCCGGCAAAATGGCCCAGGCGGCGCATGACCTGGGCGTGCGCAACCTGCTGGTCGTCCCCGGCGCGGTGCACATCCCCTGGCGCACGGATCACGAACCGGTGGCCAACGACGTCTGCGACCGCCGGGCCCGCGAGGCGATAGGGCAACTGGTCCGGCAGGCCGAGAAGCTCCAGGTCAGCTTGAACATGGAGAACATCTTCTTTAACGGCTATCTCATGACGCCGATGGAGATGAACGCGTTCGTGGACAGCTTCGGCAGTGAATGGGTGCAGGTCCACTTTGACACCGGCAACATCGCCCTGTTCCAGCAACCCGAACACTGGATCGCCCTGTGCGGCCGCCGCATCAAGAACACCCACTTCAAGGAATTCAACCGCAAGGGCACAGACTACTCGCTGGAATCCTTCCGCACGCTGCTGGACGGCACCACGAATTGGCCAGCCGTCATGGACGCCCTGGATCAGACCGGCTATCGCGGCTACCTGACGTTCGAGTATTTCCACCCGTTCCAACACTATCCCGAAGCCCTGGTCCATCAGACCTCGGATGCGCTGGACCGCATCCTGGGAACCTGGAAACCCAGGTAAGGGTCTAGACCCTAAGCCCATGGGGTGAAACCGACTCCGCCTCACCGGCGCTTGTTCTCAAACCAGACCGGGCCGCCCCACTTGCCGGTGACGACCACATCCACATCGCCGTCGGCGTCCAGGTCCACCGCGCAGAGGTTTACGCCGGAACCGATGCCCTGATCGTACGAGATCGCGTGCCGAGTCCACTGCGGGCGGGCCCCGCGCCGCAGTTCATACCAGTAGACGCCGAGCTTGCCGAATTCATCGGGGTCGGAACCGTTGTGGGCCATGAATCGCTTGCCCGTGACGAGATCGGGCGTGCCGTCGCCGTTGATGTCGGCCAGCGCCAGGCTGTGGGCCTGACTCCAGGAATCGTCGATCAGGTGTTGTTTCCACGAGACCTGGCCGTCCGCCCGCACCTGTTCGTACCAGAAGATGCCGTGCCTGTGGGCATCACTGGTGATGACGTCGGGGAACTTGTCCCCATTGACGTCCAGGACCAGCATCTGCGGCGTGTGCTCTGCTTTGCCATCCTTGGCCCCCAACGCCCAGGGGTGTTCGATCCAGGTCCCGGTCCGCGGGTTGGACGGCGCCTCGAACCAGGCGTCGGGCCGCAGGATGTCGGGACGGCCATCGCCATTCAGGTCCCCCACCCCGCCGCCGAAGTTCATCGGCTTGGCGGACACGACATGCTTGGTCAAGACCGGAGCGCCTGAGGTGACGGCGAGGGGCTCGTACCACACGGTGGCGGGGCAATGCGCCAGGATCTCGTGCGCCTGGCCGTCGCCGTCGAGGTCAATGAGATCGCCGGCCTCGTAGTTGGCGCTGGCGTCCACCACCTGCTCGGGCCAATCCGTGGTCCCGCCGGGCGTGTTGCGATACCACCGCACGCACTTGCAGAACCAACCGCAGGACACCACGTCAACCCGCCCGTCCCGGTCCACATCCAACGGGAGATTCATGAAGTCGTCCACGTAACCCTTGCCCTGGTTGTCAACCTCGCCGGAGAGCGTCCGGATCTTCACCGCTTTCCAATCGGGGGCCAGGTAGAGGTTGGGGCCGGCCACGACATCGAGCTTGCCGTCGCCGTTGAAGTCCGCCACGCCCACCGCCTCGCTCCGCACGTGTCCGAGGCGATGCAGGGCGAACGTGACGGGTGAGTCGGCGGCGAACACCGAGGTCGAGGCGAGCAGGGACCAAAGCCGAGCGGCCTGGAGCAGGATCAGTTTCATAGGTTGTCCCCCATTTCAGCCGATTCCTGCCCGCTGGCAAACAGAAACACACCCCCCTCCGCACCCTCCCTCGGGTAACAGTCACTTTTCGCGCACGGGGCCCCCGCGCGGCGCCGCTCGTTCCGCTTCCTCCGGGCGCTGGCGAAACCACCCGGCCCGCGGCAACGCAATCCCTGGAGTCGTGGCGACTCCACCCCCGCGGCCGTCCCTGCGTCCGTCTGGCCGGCCCCCTGCTTGACCCCTCCGGCAAGCCGGGTAAGAATTCGACCCTGCTGTAAGTGGTCAAGCCGCGCCGAGCGCGTCCGCGCCAGGCGCTGGTTGCAGTCGGCAGCGGAGTTCGCCACGGCTCCGCTCAGGCAGGGCGGCTTCCTCCGGGAAGCGTGAGTAACATGACGAAGCTTAAGTTCATCACCACCGGCGGCACCATCGACAAGGTCTACTTCGACGCGAAGAGCGAATACGCAGTCGGCCCGCCCCAAATCGTGGAGATCCTGCGTGAGGCGCACGCCACGTTCGACTTCGACGTCGAGTCCGTCCTCCGCAAGGACAGTCTGGACATGACGGACGACGACCGGCAGTTGATCCGCCGGAAGATCGAAGCCGATCCCTGCGGGCGCATCGTGGTCACCCATGGCACCGATACCATGATCCAGACCGCGAAGGCGCTCCTGGGCCTGGCCGGCAAGACCATTGTGCTCACCGGCTCGATGCAGCCCGCGCGGTTTAAATCCACCGACGCCACCTTCAACGTCGGCGTGGCCATCGGCGCGGCGCAGGTGCTCCCGCCGGGAGTCTATATCGCCATGAACGGGCAGGTGTTCGATCCCCTAACCACCCGCAAGAACATCGCCCAAAGCCGCTTCGAGTCGCTGTGACCGGTTCCTGTTGCCCCCCTCGACCCGGCCCGCCGCCGCCGGCGTGCAGCGTGGGCATGAGTGCGCGCTTGCTGCCGGGCGATCTGGCGAACTGGACCAGCACGGAAGCCCGCGAGCCGGACGCGCCCCTCCAGGCAAATGGCTGCGTGAGCATGGTGTGCTGCGGCAAGGGCGAGCGCGTGGTCGGTGTGCCGGTAGGCATCGGGCGCGAGGGCTTGACGCTGACCGCGCGCGCGCCGCTCCGGTTGCGCGCGTTCGACCTTCTCACCGGCCAGGACTTGGGGGTCACGGAACTGGTGCCGGGGACGCGCACGACCCTCACGCCGAGATCTCCCGCCGTGATCCTGACTAACTCAAGAGCAGAGTGAAATCCCCGGCGCCGTCGTTGGCTGGGGCGCGCCAGGGGACTGGCGTCGGAACACCCTCGGGTTCAGGGCGCTCGCGGCGAGATCGCCTGGTTGAAGGCCCGGCAGCCAGCGGTCGCGATCACGCTGGCGGTTGGTGTTGTCGAGCGGACCGACGCGGGTGCCGTCGGCATACCAGATGATGGTCATCACCTCGCGGGTGCGCGCGCTGGAGTTGCCGGGGGCGCCGTGGAGCGTCCAACCGTAGTGGAACGTGGCGTCGCCGGCGGCCATCGCGGCGCCGGGCACCTTCGTGTAGCCCCGTTCCCTGATGAACCGCTCGAAGGTGGCCTCGCTCTCGTCACTGATGGGCAGATCGCCCAAGTAGCCGGTCCGATGCGAGCCGGAGGCAAAGTGCATGGTGCCCATCTCAGGAGTCGCGTCCGCCAGCGGCATCCACATCGTGATCGTGTTGTCCGTGGCCAGCGGCCAGTAATGCTGGTCCTGATGCCACGGCGTCAGCCCGCCACCGGCCTCCTTCAGCAGCGCCTGGTCATGATAGATGCGCACGCCGTCCACGCCGAGCAGGTCGGCGGCGATCCGGGCGAAGCGCCGGGCGCAGACAAACTGTTTCACCCCTTCGTCCTTGGGCCAGAGGTTCATGCCTTTGAGGAAGGCTTTCCCGTAAGTGTCGCGTTGCGCCAGCGGCGTAGCCTCCGCGCCATACTTGTCGCGGGCGGCCAGGATGACGGGCCGATAGGCGGCAACTTCGTCCGCGGAGGCGACCCCGCGGAGCAGGATGTGCCCGTCGCGCTGGAAGTGGGCGACTTGCTGTTCCGTCAGCGGATAGTCGCGGGTCAAAGGCGGGAGGTCGGATCGAGGCGTGTTCATGAGTGCGTGCTGTTCAAGGGGTCGGGCGTGTTGATCGCTCTCGCGAAAGCGGCCGGAGGGCCCCGGGGCAACCGTCATTGATGAGTTCAAAAGTAGCCAGACAAGGGATGGCTCCCCTCTCCCTCTCTCCCTCTCCCCACCCCCTCCACCTCGCTTCGCTTTCAAGGGATGGGGAGAGGGATGGGATCGGCTTATTTCTGCACTGATCATTAGGTCCCCGCCGCTCGGAGGCCCGGCACCAGGGCGTGGGCGCTCCGGCACACCGCGCTTCCAATACGCTGGCGAGCTTGGCGCGGCGCGGCGCTGGGAAGCCAGGACGAATCATGGGAGCATCATGGCAGGAAGGCACCAGAAACGGAAGCGCCGGCCCAGCAACGGCGGAAGCGTGGAGCGAACACCGGCAATGCTGCCCTGCCGGCCCCGCTGCTGAGCGTGCGGGGCACCCCTGTGCCGCGCCCGGTGCTTGAGCCGGAACTGCTCGCCGCCGTGCTGCCGCCGCTCCGACTTCGGGAAACGACCGCCATCACCCGCACGCCCCCATCACCCGGACTTTCGAGATGCGGGCGATTCCCCATGACCCGCTGGGTCCGCCCGAAGCCCCGGCCCGCCGACCTCACCAGTCTGGAGGGGGAGAGGGAACCCACCAACACGCTCCGAGGAAGAGCACAACTGGAACCTGATGGCCACCGGCTACGGGCCGTTCCCCAACGCTGGCGCAGTGCCTGGTTCAGCGTTCCCGGACGGCCGCGCACCGCGGGGCGGAAACGCGCCTGGTCTGGGGGGCGAACCCCAGAGACGCCGTGACCCCGAGATGGTCTCCTGGGGGAAACCCCGTGAAGCCCAGCGAACAGCGGGTGCTTGATTCCTGCCCCACATCCCACAGACTCCCCCCTACACTCGCATGGCCACGATTCAGGATGTCGCCCGACGCGCGGGGTTTCGACCGCCACGGCATCGTATATCGTCAACCGGAAACGCCGCGTCTCGGAAGCCGCGGAGAGCCGGGTTCGCGCTGCCGTGGCGGCCTGGAACTGCACCCCCGGCGGCACGGCCCGCAAACTCAAGCGCGGGCGGACTTCGGTCAACGGCTTCCTGGCCGACAGCAGGTTCAGCCGGTTTCCTTCGCGGCTGGTGGAGGGTCTGGCCATGGCCGCCGCGGCTGGCGGTTACAGCATTCTCACCTCGGGCCTGCACGACCACGCCGGCAACGAACCGCGCGCATGGGAGTGGCTGGTTCACGAGCAGGGGGAAGGCATCGTCGGCTGTCGTTTCGGCGCCGCGGAACGTCCGTGGCTCGCCATCCAGGCAGGGAAGCGCCGGGCAGAAGGCTCGGAGCCATCGAACCATGAATGCCTGCGCCACACTATCGTTCTCGAACTCGAAATGAAACCCACCGCCTCGATCGCTCGCCTCCTCCACTCCATCTGCTCCGCTTCCCGGATGGGGACATTCCTTTGGCTATGCCTGCTCGCTCCTGGAGGCCGGGGCGACACCAACCCAGCACCCTGGTTCAGCCAGGCGCTGGTCGGCATGGAGGTTGGCCCGACCGGCGCGCAGTTCGCCGGCGGCCACCATGCGCCGGACTACGCGCGCCGCTTCCACGGCGCCGAGATCGTCCGCCGCTGCGCCGCCGCCAACGCCGAATACCTCGTGCTCTGGGTGCGGGATGGGGATTTCACCTTTCACGATTCCACGCTCCTCCCCAAACCCGCGAGCTTCGGCGACCGCGACGTGTTGCGCGAGGCGGTCGAGGAGGGCCGCAGGCTCGACCTGCCCATCATCGCCTATTGCCAGCTTCAGTATCCCGCCCACGAACTGCGCGCGCACCCGGCCTGGAAGGCCCGCCCGGCCCAGGGCGAACCGATCAACCACCTCGTCTGCTTTAACACGCCCTACACCAACGTCGTCAAGGCGCTCCTCGCCGAGATGCTCGACTACGGCATCGCCGGCTTTCACCTGGACATGGTGGACCAAGGCTTCGGTCCGCCGCACGGCTGTTGGTGCGACCATTGCCAGAAACTCTTCCAGGCCGAATACGGCCGCCCCATGCCCAAAGGCGTCAACTGGGAAGACGAGGATTGGGATCGCATGTTGCAGTTCCGCTACGCCACCAGCGATCGCTTCGAGAAGATGCTGACGGACTACGTCCGCGGCCTCGACCCGCGCGCGACCGTGGACTTCAACTACCACGGCAACCCGCCCTTCTCCTGGGAGGTCGGCCAGACGCCTGTGGTCCACGCGGGCAACGGCGATTTCGTCACGGGCGAGGCCGGCCTGTGGGCGTTCGGCGCGCTCTCCGCGAGTTTCAACGCCGAGTGGTATCGCGCGGCCACGCCGGGCAAACCGTTCCAGGTCGCGATCCAGCGGGGCGTGCGCATGTACCACGACCAGACCACGCGCCCCTTGAACGACATGCGCTGGGAGATGTTCACGCTGCTGGCCCACGGCGCGTTCGTGACCATGATCGACAAGACCGCCTACGACGGCGGGCTGGATCCCGTGGCCTACGACCGCATCGGCGCGCTGCTCGGGGAGGCACGGTCCAAGCGGGCGCACTTCGGCCACCAACCCGTGCGCGAAGTCGGCCTCTACTTCAGCGCCCGCTCCCGCGACTGGATCGGACGCGACCAGCCGGCGACCTGGTTTCAGAGCGTGCAAGGCGCCCACAAGGCCTGCGTCTACGAGCACCTCGGCGTCGGCTTCCTCTTCGATGAGAACCTGACCCTCGAAGGCTTGAAACAGTTCCCGGTCGTCTGCCTGCCGAACGCCGGCATCCTCACCGAGCGCGAAGTGGATCTGTTCCGGCGCTACGTCGAGGACGGAGGCAAGTTGTTGATCACGGGCCACAGCGGCCAGTTCGATCGCCTGGGCCAGCCGCTGACGGCTTCGCCGCTGGAAAGCCTGATCGGGGCCAAGGTCAAACGGCGGCTGGATGGAACGGATCATTGGGTGCGCGGGGACGTCGGTGAACCGACCCGGGGGGGCTGGCCCTGGACCTCGGTGGAGATCAACCGGTCTGCCGTGCTCGACCCGATCCCGCGCGATTGGCCCTTCCTGGTCCGCGGCCCGGCCACCGTCTACGAGCCCACCACCGCCGCCACGACCGGCGATCTGCTCGATTCGCACCGCGCCGTCCTCGCCAATCCCGCAGGCTACAACGCCGATTGGCCCCTGAGCGCGCGCCAGGTGGTCGGCCCGGGCGTGCTGATCAACTTCGTCGGCAAGGGCGCCGTGCTCACCTTTGCCGGTTCGCCCGACTTCGCCACTGCCGGCGAGCACCACATCGTCGAAGCGCGCAAGCTATTTGCCAACGCCGTGCGCCTCTTGAACCCCGCCCCGCGCGTCCGCATCACCGCGCCCGCCAATGTCGAGGCGGTGGTGACCGATGACCCGGCCACGCGCACGTTGCGCGTTCACCTGATCGCCTACAACCCCACCCCGCAGACCACCCCGGTCAAGGAGCGCCCTTACGTGCTGCCCGGCCTGATCGAGGACGCCCCGATGTTTCGGGCCAGCCTTGACGTTCGTGACGGCCTGAAGAGCGCGAAGGCCCTGAACCGGACCACGCAACTCAAGAAGCGCGGCCACCGCGTGGAATTGACCGTCTCGGACCTTCACGAGGTCATCCAATGCCGCTATTGAGGTGATGCCCCACGCGAAGGCTCTTCCTCGACGCGAGTTGCTGCAGCGTTCGGCGATCGCTGGCCGGTCCCTGCTCGCCGGCCCTGCTGTGGCCTGGCCCGCGAAGCGAGCGACCGGGCCGGGCCCGCGCACGGCGGTGCGCCGCCCTCGCGGCCGGCTCACGTGCTTCATCGATGGCCATCCCTACCCCAAGCCCTTCTTCGAAACCTGTTGTTCGACCATGAGTTCACCACGAAGGACACGAAGGACACGAAGGGTGATGGGTTCCCACAGGTCTGGCCGGCCGAGTTTGGGTGCTTCTGGGGACTTCGTGGCGAGTCGCCCG
>CAZVRY010000079.1:0-12783 GCA_964629545.1 uncultured Verrucomicrobiota bacterium
GACGGTTCATGGTCCCCATGCGCGTCGGTTCGTTCGACTTGGAAGCTCCCCATGAATCGTCCCCTCACCCCGCCTGCGCGGCCGAAGCCGCTTCGGCGCGGCGAAGGCCCGTCCCTCCCCCCAACCGTTTCCAGCGAGGCGATGACTCAGGTTGGGGGGAGGGAGAAAGGGAGAGGGGGAACGTAAACGCTTCATGAGGAGGGTGACCGGTTTGTCTGCCGGAGGGTTGGCGTGGGTGGCAGGGTCTGGTGAGGGGTCATTCCATTCCGAGCCTGAGCATCGCCTGGGGGCGGAGTGGATGCGGGGTGGGGGGTATAACCCGCTTGCTCCGGGCGGCGGTGCGGTTAGAGTGCGCGCGCATGAACATGAATCAGCGATGGTGGTGGTTGGCGTTGGCAGGGTGGGTAGGGGTTGGAGGCGGTTCGGGTTGGGGGCAGGTGGATGCGCCGCTGCTGAGTGTGGAGCGGGGGCCGGGGACGGTGCGGTTGACGTGGCCGGATCAGGGTCCTGGGGTGTCGTTCGTGGTGCAGGGTCGCCAGGGGTTGGGAGGCGGGTTGTGGCTGACCGATCGGAGCCAGGGTGCGGGCCCGCTGGCGGGGGTGAGTTGGACGGGGGTGGTGGCTCCCGAGACGGGGGCAGGGTTCTTCCGGGTGGCGGCTGTGCCGACGGCGGTGCGGGGGATGCTATTGACGAACGTGTTCTGGCAGGAGTTCACGCCGTTGCAGTTGGGGTTCCTGTTGGGGGCGCAAGGGATTCCGGTCACCCCGCAGTATGGGGTGCGGGTGCGGAAGGTGGTCTACGAGACGTTGGATGCGCAGGGGGCGAGGACGGTGGCCTCGGGGGTGTTGGCCTTGCCCACGACCGCGGCCGGGCCGTTGCCGCTGGTGAGCTATCAGCACGGGACGCTGGTGACGCGGGCGGAGTCGCCGTCGGCGAATCTGTATGGGGAGACCATGGTGGCGGTGGTGTTAGCGAGCACGGGGTATGCGGCGGTGGTGCCGGACTACTTGGGGTTTGGGGAATCGCCGGGCTACCATCCGTATCATCATGCCGCGTCGACGGCGACGGCGGGGGTGGATTTGTTACGGGCGACGCGGGTGTTATGCGAGACGTTGGGGGTGGTGTTGACGAACCGGCTGTTTTTGTGCGGATATTCGCAGGGGGGGCATGCGACGATGGCGCTGCATCGGGAGTTGGAGACGTATCATGCGGACGAGTTCACGGTGACGGCGGCGGCGCCGATGGCGGGGGCGTATGACTTATCGGGGACGACGGTGGAGGATTTCCTCTCGGGGCGGTCGATGCCGAATCCGTATTACTTTGCTTATTTCCTGGCGGCGTATCAGTCGGTCTACCGGCTGACGAACACGCTGGGGGACTTGCTGGCTGCGCCTTATGACCAGACGCTGCCGCCATTATTGGATGGGGCGCATGGGGCTGGGGAGATCAATGCGGCGATGCCGTCGGTGCCGACCTTGATTTTGAAGCCGGAGGTCTTGGCGGCTTTTCGGGGGCAAGAGGATCATGTGTTGCGGGTGGCGTTGCGGGATAACGACGCGCACCGGTGGGCGCCGCGAGCGCCGGTGCGGCTCTTTCACTGTTCCGGGGATTTGGATGTGGCGCCGGCGAACGGGGCGGCGGCGCGGGAGGCGATGTTGGCGGCGGGGGCGGGCAGCGTGGAGGTGTTGGATCCGAGTCCGGGGGCCGACCACGGCGGGTGTTCGATGCCGAGTCTGCTGGCGGCCAAGGCGTGGTTCGACAGTTTGCGGTAGCGCGGCGGTGGGGGGATCCCAATTCTGTTATCGACGGGAGGGCTGCTTTTGGCCTATGAAGGAAACCGCGACCCGTCATGTTTGGATTTCTTAAGAGCCTGCTTCGGAAGGGTGGCGCGGGGAAGGTCCCTACCCCGGCACCTGTGGCGGCACCAAGCCCGGCAAGCCCGTCACGGGCGGGGGCATCTCCTGGGGCCGCCGGGGGCACGGCCGCGCCTGCCCGGCCTGCGGCCATGGCGCCCGCGCTGGTGGCGTCGGAGGACGTGGTGGCGATTGGGCTGGCGGCGATTCTTGCGCGGCTGCCGGCGGATTTGAAGACGCGGGTGACGCGGGTTCCCAAGGCGGATGTGACGGTTCCGATTGCGCGGGCGCATTTGGTGGGGCAGTTGCCGCGCGGGGAGGTGCGGATGCGGTGGGGGGATTTGCGGCGGTTGGCGCCGGCCGGTTCGATTGCGGGTGGGGCGGACCGGGACGCGGAGTCTGTGGAGATCCCGTTGCCCGAGGTGCTGGCCCGTTTGGGGACGGGGTCGATGGGGTTGCGACGGGATCAGAGGCGGGTGGAGATCCCGGAGGAAGTGGGGGCGGTATTTGGGCCCAAGGGTCGAGCGGGGACGGCGGCGGCAGCGGCCGCGGCGAAGCCGGCGGTGGGTTCGAGAGTGGAACCGCCGGCGGTCTCGAAGGCCGAGCCGGTGGTGGGGGCGAAGGTGGAGCCTGAAGTGGCAAAGGAGGAATTGCCGGCGCCTCGTCCTCCGGAACCGTCCCCCGCGGTGGCGGCGGTGGTGGAGCCTGTGAAGGTGGTCGTCCCGCCGGAGACGGAACCGATCAGACCGAAGGTGCCGTTGCCGGACTTGGGCGTTGGACGGGGGGCGGAGGGGCCGAGGGTTGTGGCGGCCGAGGCGGGGTGGGGGGACGCGCGGGGGAGGATGGCGGCTCCGGTCTTGATGCCTGGGACGGCGGTAGCGCAGGTGGAGTTGGGGAGCTTGATGGGGGGGTGGCCGGAGAGCGTGCGCGGGGTGCTGGCGGGATGGAGGGGCGAGATGGTGTTTGTGCCGTTGGGAGAGTTGGAGGCGGGGTTCAGGGCGGGACGGGTGCGGGTTACCTGGGGGCAGTTGCAGGGTTGGATGGCGCAGGCGCCGGGGGCCACTTTGGGGGAGGACGAGGTTTTGGAGTTGCCGTTGGCGGTATTGGCGCCGCTCTTCATGCAGGTGCGGAAGCCGGCGGGGGCGCGACGGGAGTTGCGGGTGGAGGAGGAGATCCCGGCGTTATTTGGGCCGAAAGGGCCGGCGGCGGCGCCGGCGGCGGTGGCAGCGGAGGCGGGTGGTCGGTCCGCGCCTGGGGAGGAGTCGGCGCCGGCGGGAGCGGGGGAGGGGGTTGGGAAGGAGCCGGCGGCGGGGCCGCTCACGATCGGCGACGCGTTGGGAGAACCGGGTCGCACGGAGTGGTCCCCTGTGGATTTGGTGCGGGCGACGGCGGTGTTGGAGGGGGTGGCGGGGGCGGTGGTGACGATGCACGACGGGTTCCTGGTGGCAGCGGAATTGCCGCCGGAGCAGGATGCGGAGGCTTTTGGGGCCTTGGTGCCGGAGTTGCATGGTCGGGTGAACCAATTTGCGTCCGATTTGCGATTGAATCCGCAGGCGGTAGTGACGGTGACCATCGGGGAGGTGCCGCTGCGGATCCAGCGGACGCCGAGTGTGTTTTTGGGCGTGTTAGGGCGGGCGGGGAAGGCCCTGCCGTTGGAGAAGTTGGCGGTGATTGTGAAGCACTTGGACTAGTGCGGAACCTGGGACCGATTTCATGGCACTTATCAATCAAGCGAACAAAGAACTGCAGGTGAAGATCGTCTATTATGGGCCGGCGCAGTGCGGCAAGACGACGAACCTGGTGAAGGTGCACGAGAACGTGCAGAACACTCAGGAGAAGGGGAATCTGGTGTCGCTGGCCACGAGCGGGGATCGGACCTTGTTCTTCGATTTTCTTCCGATCGAGGCGATGTCGATCAAAGGGTTCAGGACGAAGTTTCAGCTCTACACGGTGCCTGGGCAGGTGATTTACAACACGACGCGTCAGTTGGTGCTGCGCGGGGTGGACGGGGTGGTGTTCGTGGCGGATTCGCAGTATGACAAGATGGCGGAGAACGTGGAGAGTTTCCAGAACCTGCTGGATAACTTGAAGACGTTGAACTTGAACCTCGAGGACATTCCGTATGTGTTGCAGTATAACAAGCGGGATCTGCCGAATGTGGCGCCGGTGGACTACCTGGAGTTCCTGCTGAACAACCGGGAGGTGCATGTGCCCGCGCTGGAGGCGAGCGCTGCTCGTTGCGAGGGGGTGTTCGAGACCCTGAATGCGATCACCCGGCTGCTGCTGCACAAGTTCATCAACCAGGCGGGGCGGAGGTAAGCGCGGGCGATGGGCAACTTCCCGACATTGCAAGCCGAGGATTTTCGCGAGTTCGACGCCGCGATGAAGGAGTTGTTGGGGCGGACGGAGGCAGACTTTGCGGTCTTGATCGAGAAGGCGGGCTATTGCATTCACGTTGCCGGGGAGACGGGGGGGTGCGACACGACGAGTCTGGCGAGTTTGGTGGCGGGGGCGTATATGGCGACGGGGATGTTTACGGCGTTGCTGAAGGAGAGTCACCAGACGGCGATGTATCAGCAGGGCGAGAAGGTGAGCACCCTGGTGTTGGACGTGGACGAGGCGTGTTTGCTGTTGATGGTGTTCCGGTCGCAGCGGAGTGTGGGGGCGATGAAGTTTTATGCGCGGGAGACGGTGCGGCGGTTGGCGGCGCATTTGGAGGCGGCGCGGCGGCGGGCGCCGGATCGGCAGCTGGATCTGGCCACGCTGAACCCGGCGGATATCGGGGATTTGTTTCAGCGGGGGCCGTCGCGGTCATGAGTGGTCGGGGCGAGGAGGGGAGGGGAGGGATGGAAGGATGAGCCACAAGAGCGCCAAGATTGCGGCCTTGATTGAGGGCTTGGAGGGAGGGGAATGGGACCCGCACTACGTGGGTTTCTTCGAGTGTTTCAACCGCCAGTGGTATTTCGAGGCGCACGAGGTCTTGGAGGAGTTATGGTTGGAGGATCGGCACGGGCCGGAGGGCAATTTCTACAAGGGTTTGATTCAGTTGGCGGGCGCGTTTGTGCATTTGCAGCGGGAACGTCCGGGGCCGGCAGCGGCGCTTTTGGGGTTGGCGCGGGTCAATTTGGAGCGTTACGCGGGGGTGCACCAAGGGTTGGACGTGGGGGCGGTGTTGGGGTTGATTGGGGAATGGCGGGGTCGGATTGAGCGTGGGGGTTTTCGGGTGAGCCCGCTGGGGGCGGGGGAGGGGCCGCGGTTGGGGTTGGTGGGGAGGGGGTAGGCCAAGGGGGCAGGCCAATGGCTTGCCAACGGTGGGGAGGGGCTGTTTAATGCGGACGTGCTGCAGCAGCAAACGCTTCGGGAGAGTGCGACCTTTGCGGGGACCGGGCTTCACAGTGGGGCGCGGGTCACGATGACGTTGTTACCGGCGGGGCCGAACACGGGGTTGCGGTTTCGGCGGGTGGATCTGGAGGGGCGCCCGGAGGTGGAGGCGCGGGTTGAGAACGTGGCCGAGACCAATCGGAGCACCACGTTGTCGAAGGGGAATGTGAAGGTCCACACGGTGGAGCATGTGTTATCGGCGTTGTCCGGGATGGGGGTGGACAATGCGGTGATCGAGTTGGACGCGAACGAGCCGCCGATTGGGGACGGGAGCAGTCGGGAGTTTGGTCGTTTGATAGCGGGGGCGGGGCTCGCGGTGCAGGCGGAGAGGCGGGAGGAATTTCGGTTGGCGCAGCCGATCGAGATGCAGGTGGGGGAGTCGACGATGTCGGCGTTTCCGCATGATCGATTCAAGATCACGTGCACCAGTTCGGATCGGCAGGGGCGATTCACGCAGTTGTACAGTGTGGAGGTGACGCCGGAGACGTGGGCGCGGGAGTTGGCGCCGGCGCGGACGTTCTGTTTCTTCGAGGAGATCGAGTATTTGATCAAGCACGGGTTGATCCGCGGGGGCACGCTGGAGAACGCGGTGGTGATTCGGGACGATGCGGTGCTGACGACCGAGCCGTTGCGGTTTGCGGAGGAGTTCGTGCGGCATAAGATTTTGGACATTGTGGGGGATTTGGCCTTGGTGGGGCGGCCGTTGGGGATGCACGTGATAGCGGTGTGCCCGAGTCACGCGGCGAACTGCGAGTTGGCGCGCCAGGTTGCGGCGCAGGTGCGGAAGCCGGTGGTGGCGGCGCAGAGTTTCACGCCCCCGGCGCGTGGGGCCGGGACTGCGGCTGCGGGGTCGCCGCTGCCGGAGGGGGTGCCGTTGGACACGGGGCAGATCATGCGGTTGTTGCCGCATCGCTATCCGTTCCTGATGGTGGACCGGGTGGTGAAGGTGGAGGGGAACCAGATCGTGGGGGTGAAAAACGTGAGCATCAACGAGCCTTTTTTCCAGGGGCATTTCCCGGGGCATCCGATCATGCCGGGGGTGTTGCAGTTGGAGGCGATGGCGCAGGTGGCGGGGATCCTGATGCTGCGGCAGGCGGAGAACGCGGGCAAGCTGGCCTATTTCATGTCGGCGGAGAATGTGAAGTGGCGCAAGCCGGTGCGTCCCGGGGACGTGTTGGTGATCGAGGTGGAGTTGACGAAGGCGCGGGGGAAGATTGGCCGGGCGAAGGGGGTGTGTCGGGTGGAGGGGGAGCCGGTGAGCGAGGCGGAGGTCACCTTTATGCTGATGGAGCAGTAGGCTGGGAGGCTGGGGACGTATGATACATCCGACGGCGGTGGTTCATCCGGGGGCGCAGGTGGGGGCGGACTGCGAGATTGGTCCCTATTGTGTGGTGGGGGAGCATGTGGTGTTGGGGGCGCGGTGTCGGTTGTTGAGTCACGTGGTGATCGGTGGGCACACGGTGCTGGGGGAGGACAACGTGGTCTACCCGTTTGCCTCGCTGGGGTTGCAGTCCCAGGATTTGAAGTGGCGGGGGGGAGTGACGTGGACGCGGATTGGGGATCGGAACACATTTCGGGAGTCGGTGACGGTGCACAGTGCGACGCGGGAGGGGGACGCGACGGTGATTGGGGATGACAATCATTTGTTGGCCTACGTGCATATTGCGCACGACGTGCAACTGGGGAGCCATCTGGTGATGTCGAACCTGGCGGCGTTGGCGGGTCATGTGGTGGTGGAGGATTATGCGGTGCTGGGAGGGGTGGCGGCGGTGCACCAGTTCTGCCGGATCGGGCGGATGTCGATCGTGGGGGGCTGTTCGAAGATTGTGCAGGACGTGCCGCCCTACATGTTGGCGGACGGCAATCCGGCGCGCACGCGGACGATCAACAAGGTGGGGTTGGAGCGGAACGGGGCGGGGGAGGCGGTGGTGAACGCGCTGAAGCAGGTTTATCGGATCATGTTCCGGGAGGGGTTGACGATGCCCAATGCGCTGGCGCGGATCGAGGCCGAGGTGCCGCCGTTGCCGGAGGTGCGTCAGGTGGTTGAGTTTGCGCGGGCCAGCAAGCGAGGCCTGGGCAAGTGAGGGGGCGTCCCGTCTCCCGCGCCCCGTCGCGTCTTCGCGTGATCGGGTGAGGACGGGGTTGGGACGATGCCAGCGGGGTCCCAAGGCATCCCCTGAGCACCTTGCGGTGGCCGCGGTTGGTCCGGTTGCCTTGGCGCGGATCAGGGGGGGACGAATCCGGTTTGCCAAAGGGGGGGCTGGGCACTACGTTGGCGGCTCTTATGGAAACGGTGGTCATCGTGGGGACGGGTTGTGCGGGGTTGACGGCGGCGCTGTACACGGCGCGGGCGAATTTGAACCCGCTGGTATTGGCGGGGCCGATGCCGGGGGGATTGCTGACGACGACGAGCGTGGTGGAGAACTTCCCGGGGTTTCCGGAAGGGATCGATGGGTATGAGTTGATGGCGCGGATGCAGAAGCAAGCGGAGCGGTTTGGGGCGCGGATGTCCTATGGGACGCTGGAGGCGGTGGATTTTGGGGGTCGTCCGTTCGGGCTCACGGTGGACGGGGAGCGGCGGGAGGCGCGGGCGGTGATCGTGGCGAGCGGGGCGGGGCATCGGCATTTGGGGTTGGAGAGCGAGCGGTTATTGGAGAAGAAGGGGGTGACGTATTGTGCGACGTGCGACGGGGCGTTGCCGGTCTTTCGGAATCGGCCGTTGGTGGTGGTGGGCGGGGGGGATTCGGCGTGCGAGGAGGCGCTGTACCTGACGCGGTTCGCGTCGAGAGTGTATCTGGTTCATCGGCGGGACAGGCTGCGGGCCTCGAGGATCATGGCGGAGCGGGTGTTGCAGCATGCGAAGATTGAGCCGGTGTGGGACACGGTGGTGACGGAGGTGTTGGATGTGGCCCAGGACAAGGTGACGGGCGTGCGGTTGCGGCAGGTGAAGACGGGGGAGGAGCGAGTGCAGGAGAGTGCGGGGGTATTTGTGGCGATTGGCCATGCGCCGAACACGGACTGGCTGAAGGGGCACGTTGAG
Source organism: uncultured Verrucomicrobiota bacterium (assembly GCA_964629545.1). Lineage (GTDB taxonomy): Bacteria > Verrucomicrobiota > Verrucomicrobiia > Limisphaerales > CAZVRY01 > CAZVRY01. The sequence continues at coordinate 8,275 of CAZVRY010000079.1, forward strand.
TTGGACGAGAATGGTTATGTGGTGCGTCACGGGGGGTCCCAGACGAGTGTGGAGGGGGTGTTTGTGGCTGGGGACTGTGCGGATCATGTGTATCGGCAGGCGATTACGGCGGCGGGGATGGGGTGTGCGGCGGCGATTGATTGTGAGCGTTACTTGGCGGGCTTGAAGTTATGAGCGACGTGATGAGGGACTGGGGCGGCAGGTGGTGGGGATGGGGGTGGAGGGGCATCGGGTTGGGGGTGATGGGCTTGTTTTGGGCGGGCTGGGTTTGGGGGCAGGCGCCGCTAGGGCAGGATGTGTCCTATCGGCACGAGGTGCAGCATGCGATCCGGCGGGGTTTGGCGGCGCTGGAGGCGCGTCAGAATGCGGATGGATGGTGGACGACGCCGGAGCATCCGGCGATTACGGCGTTGGCTCTATTGGCGTGGCAGGGGGATCCTGGGGCGGAGGCGGGGCGGGTGAAGCCGGGGTGGGTGCAGCGAGGATACGAGCATGTGCGGGGCTCGATTCAGGCGGATGGGAGCATTCACCGTGGGAGCCTGGTGACCTACAACACGTCGCTCTGCCTGATGGCCTTGTTGGCGTCGAGGGAGGCGGGGGATCATCCCGCGATCTTGCGGGCTCGAGCGTTTCTGGTGGGGTTACAGCGGGACTTGGGGGAGGCGGGGAAGATCGACACGCCGTTCGATGGTGGGGTGGGCTATGGGTCCAAGTACGAGCATTCGGACATGGGGAACACGGTGCAGGCCTTGGAGGCGATTTACTATGCGCGGGCGGTGTGGGAGGCGGAGGAACGGTCGGGGGGGACGGACTTGAACTGGGAGGCGGTGCGCCATTTTCTTCAGAGCTGTCAGAACCTGCCATCGCACAATCGGGAGGCGTGGGTCTCGGGCGACGAGGCGAACCGGGGCGGGTTTGTCTACTATCCGGGGCACAGCATGGCGGGGGCGGTGACGAATGAGGCGACGGGTCGGGTTGCGCTCCGCTCTTACGGGAGCGTGAGCTACGCGGGGTTGCTCAGCTACATTTATGCCGATTTGCGGCGGGATGATCCGCGGGTGAAGGCCGTGTTCGATTGGTTACGAGGCAATTACACGCTGGAGGAGAACCCTGGGATGGGCCAGCAGGGGTTGTATTATTATTTCCACACGATGAGCAAGGCGCTGGCCGTCTTGGGCGTGCGGGATCTGGAGCTGGCGGAGGGGCGGCGGGTGAGTTGGCGCCGGGAGCTGAGTCGCCGGCTGTTGAACTTGCAGGCGACCGACGGTTCGTGGTCGAACCCGGAGAATCGGTGGTGGGAGAAGGATCCCAACCTGGTGACGGCCTACGCGGTGCTTACGTTGGAGCACCTGTTTGGGGGGTTGTGAGCGGTCATTCGAGGAGGCGCCGGGCGCGGGCGAGGGATCCGAGGTTGTGGACGCGCTGGTAGCCTGCCTGTTGGAGGAGGCGCCGGGCGAGGGTGCTGCGGCCGCCGCCGAGGCAATGGACGAGGAGGGGGCGAGAGGGGTCTGGGGCGACGGTGCGGATGTGGGTTTTGAGTTCGCCGAGAGGGACATTGATGGCTTGGCGGAGGTGGTCTTGGGCGAACTCGGCTGGGGAACGGACATCGATGACGAGGGCGCCTTCCTGGTGCCAGCGGCGGGCTTCGGCGGGGCTGATGAGGCCGAGTCGCCGGAGGAGGAAAAAGCCGGCGACGGCGAGGGTAGCGAGGAGGGGGCCGATCCAATCGTTCATGGGGTTGGGTGGTGGTGGGGAAGGGATTGGGGCGGTCGGGGAAGGAGGGTGACGCGGGGGAGGGGGGAGGATTAGGAGTGAGTTAGGGTCATGACTTGACTTAGCCTGACTTACGAGTAGCCTGGGCCGGGGTCAATCAAAACGAACGACGAACGGATCAAGCATGACGACGATGAAACGAGATGCAGCACTGGCGGTGGCGTTGTTGGTGGGTGGGATGGCGGCGGGGCAGGCGCAGAGCCTGTTCACGGTCAATTTGGATTCCGCGCAGGAGGTGGGGACGGGGAGCAACAGTGGGGCGACGGGGAGCGGGTCGCTGACCTTGAACGTGGACGGGACGGTGACCTACAGCATCAGTTACGCGGGGTTGGTGGGGGATTACACGGCGTCGCACATTCATGGGAATGCGGCGTCATTTCCGGGGTTTAACGCGGGGGTGATCGTGGGGTTAGTGAACACGCCGGATGGGACGCGGGCGGGGTTATTGCAGGGGACCACGGCGCCGCTGACGGCGGAGCAGCAGGGGTGGATGGTTGCGGGTTCGACGTATGTGAACATTCACAGTGCGGCGTTTGGGGGCGGGGAGATTCGGGGCCAAGTGGTGGCCGTGCCGGAGCCCGGGGTGTTAGCGTTAGGAGGGTTAGGGTTAGCGGCGTTGGCGTTGGGGGTGCGGCGTCGGCCTTGAGGGAAGGAGAGTGGCGAGCGCGGCGCGGGGCCCTTGGGGGATGCGCCGCGCTTATTTTTTCCGGCTGAAGAGGGAGAGCCAGCCGGAGGTGTCGTCGACCTGGCGTTGTTTGACCTTGAGTTGGCCGAGGATGGACTGCCAGCCGATGAACGTCTTGTGCCAGCGGTTTTCGAGGCCGCGGACGTTGGGTTCGGACATTTCGCTGACGTAGCGGATGGAGGGGGCTTCTTCGAGGATGGCGTGGACTTGTTCTTTGGTTGGGTTCTCGGCTTCGATCGAGGCGAGGATAAGTTCCAGTTCTTGGGCGATGACGCTTTTGATTTCGAGGAATTGGTTTTCGTCCTCGGGCCCGAACTTCTTGGTGCGGGCCATGGCGACGTAGTGGTTGAACTGTTTCCAGCACTCGAGGTAGTTCTCCAGTTGGAGCACCAGGTGATCGAGTTTTTTCTTGTCCATAGGTGGCCTCGCGTGGCTGAGAGACGTTATCCCTGTCCGAGGCGGCGTGGCGACACAAAAATCATGGCGCCGCCGCGGAGTTCGCGGGCGCAGAGGCGGAGGGCGCGGTAATCGAGGTTGAGCTCGGCGAGGGGGAGGCCGCTGGCGCGGGCTTCGCGGAAGGTGGAGGTGACGAGGTGGATCATTTCGCGCACGTGGGCGGCGGGGAAGGATTGGGGGAGGGTGGAGGCGACGACATTTCCTTCGGCGTCGACGGAGAAGCTGCCGGAGGGGAGCCGTTGGAGGGAGGCGGCTTCGGATTTGGCGAAGAGGTTCAGGAGGCCCATGCGGCGACGACACGTTTCATGGTTTCGCGGACGATATCGAGGGATTGGGAGCGGCCGAAGCCGACGCCGAGGAGTTGGTCGCCATGGCGTTCGACGACGAGGTGGTGGTGGAGGCCGACGCCTTCGAGGCGATGGAGTTCGCCGGCTTGGAGGGATTCGCCGAGGTGATGGCTCCGTTGCCAGGAGGTGCGGATCCAGGTGGCGAGTTTCTCGGGGATTTCGAGCCCCCAGGCTTCGAACTTCTCTTTTTCGGAGTCGCGGAGGACGATGACGAACTCGACCCCGTTGAACTTGCCGAGGTGGGCGAGGGGGGAGGCGGCGGCGAGGGAGGGGGCTGGGGGTTCTGGTTCGGCTTGGGCCTCGTCATGGGCTTGGGCGGATTCGAGGAGGAGGCCCTGGTAGGAATTGAAGATGGAGCGGAGACGTTCGGGTTCGGCGGGGAGGGTTTCGAAGCTGCCGGTTTTCCAGGACATGATGCGTTGGAAGGCCTGTTCGCCGAGGAGGTCTTGGGCGGCGGCGTCGATGATCTCGCCGTTTTGGATCCAGATGCGGCCTTCGAGGACGCCGTTGGTGATCTTGAGGACGGAGGAGCTTTGGGAGAGGCACTCGAGCTGGATGATATCGACCAGGCTCTTGCTCTGGACTCCGCGGAATCCGCCGACCTCCTCGCGTCCGAGGAGGGATTCGACGCAATCCATGAAGAAGGCGGTTTCCTTATGGCTGGTGGGTTTTTCGAGGTAGAGGTCGATGCCCATCGCATAGGCGCGGGCGCGGAACTGTTCATCGACGACGGCGGTGAGGACGGCCGTGCGCAACTGGGGGAAGCGTCGCCGGACGATGGTAAGGACCTGCAGCCCGTCCATCTTGGGCATGTTGAGGTCCGAGATGAGGAGGTTGAAGGGTTCGGCTTCGAGGAGGGTGATGGCGCGGGCGCCGGAGGTGGCGGTGCGTACCTCAGGTTTGCTAGGGAGTTGGGCGAGCATCTCCCGATAGACCTCAAGGACCTCCTCGTCGTCGTCGAGGAGCAGGATTTTGTGTTGGGGCAGCGACATCAGGCAGGCGGCGCTTTTGCAAAGACTAGACAGCGCAAGTCGACGCAATTTGCAAGCCAAGTTCCTTGCGGAGGGGGGCTATTTTCGGGATACTGGGCGCCGTGCCCTCCCCAACAGCATCACATCCTCATGAACCCCAACGGGTTGAGGCCGGTGGAGTCGTGTCGATGGACGTTGCTCCCGTCCTGGGAGGTCGGGCTGGGGGTGTCCTCACTTTCGACACTGGGCGTCTCGCAGGGGACTGGGGAGGGGGAGT
>CAZVRY010000079.1:12793-15900 GCA_964629545.1 uncultured Verrucomicrobiota bacterium
CGGTGGTGGGATCCGCCGAACCGGGCCAGGGTGTCCGCAACGGCGGCGGGGCCGCGGGCCCGGGCGGCCGCCCGGGGGGCCCCACGCGGGGGGGGGCCGGGGGGGGCCCGGGCCCCGGGGGGGGGGGGGCGGGGGGGCGGGGCCCGGGGGGGGGGGGGCGGGCGGGGCGGGGGCAGGCGGAGGGTATCGGGCGGTGCCGTTGGTGGTGGAGCGGAAGGGGCGGACGGGGTTCACCTTGATGGATGGGGTGGGGGTGAGTTTCACGAATCGGCTGACGGTGGAGCGGGCGACGGGGAACCACAATTTGATGAATGGGGCAGGGGTGGCGTTGGGGGATTACGATGGGGATGGGCGGTGCGATATTTTTCTGTGCACGCTGGAGGGGCGTTCGACGTTGTATCGGAATGTGGGGGGGTGGCGGTTTGAGGACGGGACGGTGGCGGCGGGGGCGGTGCTGACGAATCTGGCGGCGACGGGGGCAGCGTTTGCGGACTTGAACGGGGATGGGGCTTTGGAGTTGCTGGTGAACTCATGTGGGGGCCCGCATGCGCTGTTCATGAATCAGGGGGGAGGACGATTCACGAACCTGGTGCAGGCGGCGGGCTTGGCCTCGGATTACGGGGCGACCTCGTTTGGGTTTGGGGACGTGGATGGGAACGGCACGGTGGACGTGTATGTCGCCAATTACGGCGAGACGTCGATTTTACGGACCGGGGGGGCGTTTGGGTTTCGGATGGTGAATGGGCAGATGGTGGTGACGGGGAGGTATCGGCAGCGGATCAGGATCGTGGGCAATGCGATGTTCGAGTTAGGGGAACCGGATCGGCTGGCGTTGAACGACGGGAGGGCGCGGTTCACTGCGGTGCCGTGGACGGGGGGGGCGTTTTTGGACGAGCGTGGCAAGCCGTTGGCGGCGGTGCCGTGGGACATGGGGTTGACGGTAACGATGCGGGACGTGAACGGGGATGGGGTGCCGGACATTTACGTGACGAACGACTTCCAGACGCCGGACCGGTTCTGGATCAACGACGGGCAGGGGCGGTTCCGGGCGGTGGATCCGCTGGCGATTCGGCACACCCCGGCGTTTTCGATGACGGTGGACTTTGCGGATGTGAATCGGGACGGGTTCGATGATTTCTTTGTGAGCGACATGCTGAGTCGCCGTCACTTTTTGCGCATGACGCAGATGGGGGTGACCAACGCGCCGGCGCGGGGGATTGGGGAGATCGAGGATGTGCCGCAGTATCGGCGGAATGGGTTGTATGTGAATCGTGGGGATGGGACGTATGCGGAGGTGGCGTGTTGGGCGGGATTGGAGGCTTCCGACTGGACCTGGACGGCGGCGTTTATGGATGCCGACTTGGATGGGTATGAGGATTTGTTCCTGGGCACTGGTCATGCGTTTGACACGCAGGACTTGGACACCATGGAGGCGACGGCGCGTTTGGGGAAGCAATCGGTGGCGGAATCGCGCAAGAACCTGTTCCTCTTCCCGGCGCTGCCCACGCCGAACTTCATCTTCCGCAATCGGGGTGACCTCCGATTCGAGGAGACGGGGGCGGCGTGGGGGTTCTGCTCGACCCAGGTGACGCACGGGATGGCCTTTGGGGACTTGGACGGGGACGGGGATTTGGACGTCGTGTTGAATTGTCTGAATGCGCCGGCCTTGGTCTATCGCAACGACAGTCCGGCCCCGCGGGTGGCCGTGCGCCTGAAGGGGCGGTCACCGAACACCCAGGGTCTCGGGGCGCGGATTATCCTGCGGGGTGGGGTCGTGCCGATGCAGAGCCAAGAGATGATGGCCGGGGGGCGATATTTGTCAGGGGACGAGGCATTGCGGGTGTTTGGGGCGGGGGTTGGGCGGGGGGAAATGTCGATCGAAGTCCGGTGGCGGAGCGGGCTGCGGAGTCTGGTGGAGCGGGTGCAGGCGGACCATTTGTACGTGGTGGAGGAACCGGAGGGCCCGGCGGGGGTTCCGGCGCGGGCGGAGGGGCCGGTTCCGGCGGGGGTGACATGGTTTACGGACGTGTCGGAGCGGTTAGGGCATCGGCATCACGAGGACCCGTTCGATGATTTTGCGGTGCAACCGTTGTTGTATCGGCGGTTGAGTCAGTTGGGGCCTGGGGTGGCGTGGGTGGACGCGGATGGGGACGGGCATGAGGATTTGGTGCTGGGGACGGGGCGTGGTGGGGCGTTGGGGGTTTATCGGGGGGATGGGCGAGGCGGGTGGACGGCGTGGGAGTCGGGGGCGGCGTTCGGGGGGCAGCGGGAGGATGTGGTGGGATTGGCGGCCTTTGTGGGTGGGGATGGAGGGGAGGGGTTGGTGGCGGCGTTGGCAAGGTGGGAAGGGGGCGCCACGAACCGTGCGGTCTTACTGAGGCTTGGTGGAACGAGGTCGGGCGATCTCCGGGTTGAGGAAATACCGTTGGAGATGGAGGACGCCTCCCCGGGGCCGGTGGCGGTGGCGGACGTGGATGGGGACGGGGATTTGGATGTATTTGTTGGGGGGCGAGTGGTGCCGGGGAGGTATCCGGAGCCCGCGGTTTCGCGGTTAATGTTGAACGACGGGGGGGCGTTGCGGTTGGCGGCCGAGCAGCCGTGGGCGCCTGGGTTGGTGAGTGGAGCGGTGTTTACGGATTTGGATGGGGACGGGTGGGCGGAGTTGGTCTTGGCGGTCGAGTGGGGGTCGCTGCGGGTCTATCGCAATGCGGCGGGGAAGTTCAGCGACGTGACGGACGCCTGGGGGTTGGGTTCGCTCTCGGGTTGGTGGAGCAGCGTGGGGGCAGGTGATTTCGACGGGGATGGTCGGATGGATGTGGTGGCAGGGAATTGGGGGTTGAACTCGCTTTACCATGCGACGGCGGAGCAGCCGGTTCGGTTGTATTCTGGGGACTTCGATGGGGAGGGGACGTGGGACCTGGTGGAGGCGCGGTTCGATGCGGAGTCGGGTCAGGTCGTGCCGCACCGGGACATGCTGGTGGTGGGCGGGGCGATGCCGTCGGTCCGGGCGCGGTTTGGGACGCACCAGGCGTATGCGAAGGCTGGGGTGGCGGAGGTGCTGGGGGAGGGGCGGGGGCGGGCGCGGGAATTGGTGGCGCGGGAGTTAG
>CAZVRY010000079.1:15910-25720 GCA_964629545.1 uncultured Verrucomicrobiota bacterium
GGGGGCGGGGGGGGGTTGGCCCCCGGGGGGGGGGTGGGCTGGGGGGGGGGGGGGGGGGGGGGGGGGGGGGGGGGGGGGCCGCCCGCGGGAATTGGTGGCGCGGGAGTTAGCGAGTGTGGTGGCGATGAATCGGGGCGGGCGATTCGAGGTGAGGCGGTTGCCGGACGAGGCGCAGCATAGTGCGGCGTTTGGGGTGGTGGTGGCGGATTTCGATGGGGATGGGGCGGAGGATGTTTTTTTGGCGCAGAACTTTTTTGCGGTGCGGGCGGATGAGGTGCGGTTGGATGCGGGGCGGGGTTTGGTGTTGCGGGGGGACGGGCGTGGGGGGTTCAGGTCGGTGGCGGGGCAGGAGTCTGGGGTAAAGGTGTATGGGGAGCAGCGGGGAGCGTCGACGGCGGATTTTGACGGGGATGGGCGTCCGGACCTGGTGGTGGCTCAGAACGGGGCTACGACGCGGGTATTTCGGAACGAGCAGGGGCAACCGGGGTTGCGGGTGAGGTTGCGGGGGCCGGTGGGGAATCCGCGCGGGGTGGGAGCGCAGGTGTGGTTGGAATTCGGCGGTGGCGCGGGGCCGGTCCGCGAGTTGCACGGGGGCGGGGGGTATGGGTCGCAGGATGGGTTGACGGTGGTCTTGGCGACGCCGGGGGTGCCGAGGGAGCTGAGAGTGAGGTGGGCAGGGGGGAAGACGACGACGCATGGGGTCCCGCCGGGGGCGCGGGAAGTGACGGCGGAGTGGAAGTGATGTGCGGGCTCCGGGGTGAGAGCCCACACTAGAATCCTTGCCGCCCAGAACTTGATCAAGTCGAGTCAAGTTCTCGTCCCGTCCCTCCTGCCGGCAAGGATTCTACAGAGCGAGGCGTGGAAATTGGGGTCCAGACGGCGAAGGCGCGTTGCACGAAAATGGGGGCCGGAGCGGGTCTGAGGTCACGCCTCGCTAGGCCCTTCGGCTTTTCTTTGCTGGTGGCCTGGTTTGGCGGGAGGCGGTTTTGGCCTTGGCCTTCCGGTTGACTTCGAGGCTGGCTTGATAGCGGGCGATGTAGTCTTGGACGGGGAGGCGGCGGAGGCTATCGGCGAGGACATCGAGGGCGAGGTCCTCGATTTTCTTGAAGCGGATGCAGCACTTGCCCATATCGAGTTTCTTGCCGCGTTCGGCCCAGGCCTTTTCGAAGCGGGCACGTTCGGCGGCGTCGGCGTAATGGCACATGAGGTAGAAGGAGCAGTGGTTTTTCTGGGAGGCGAGGCCGCCGTAGGGGAGGGGTTGGCGGGGGTCGCAGTGGTAGCCTGCGGGGAAGACGCGATGGGGGACATAGTAGCCGATCATGCCGTATTGCATGCCTTCCTCGAGTTGGGGGTCGAGGTTGGCGAGGATGACTTGGCGGACGGCTTCGAGGAGTTGGCGGCGTTCCGGGGGTAGTTCGGCGAGGTATTGGGCGACGGTGGTGGCTTTGCTTTGCATGGTGCGTGGGGGTGTGAGGGTGGGCGGGGGGGCTATTTCTCGCGGAGCCAGCGGATGAGTTCGACCAGGCGTGGGGGTTGGCCGGTGCGGAGGATGCCGGTGCGGAAGATGCGGCCGGAGAGCCAGAGGGCGAGGGCCGTGGTGGCGGCGAGGAGGATCATGGTGCCGACGACTTCGAGTTGCGGGGGATCGGCGGTGGCGCGGTTCATCATGACGAAGGGGGTATAGAGGGGGATCCAGGAGAGGGTGGTGGCGAGGGGGCCGTTGGGGTCTTTGGGGATGAACATCATGGTGAGCATGGGGACCATGAGGATGAGCATGACGACGGCCATGTAGTTTTGGGCTTCTTTGAGGGTGTTGCAGATGCTGCCGATGGAGAGGATGAGGCCGGCGTAGAGGAGGTAGCCGAGGAGGAAATAGACGGCGAAGGCGGGGAGGAGGTTCGAGTGGCGGATGACCTGGAGGAGTTGGCGGGCGAATTCGGCCTCGGGGCCTGCTTTATAGAGGAGGAAGCCGAGGAGCATCGTCATCCAGGCGCCGATCATGGTGAGGCCGACCGCGGCGATGCCGATGAGTTTGCCCATCATGAGTTCGCCTGGGGTGACCGAGGAGAGGAGGACTTCGATGATGCGGTTGGATTTTTCCTCGATGGTATTATTGAGGAGCATTTGGGCGACGCTGAAGATGGCGACCCAGAGGAGGTAGACGAACCCGCTGGGGGCCCATTGCCGGATATAGTCGGCCATGCTGACTGCTTCCTGGCCGGCTTCTTTCTTGGGGTTAAGTTTGGCGAGAGGGACGGAGGTATGTTCGACCGTGCGGATGACCTCCGGGTCCATGCCCCGGCCGAGGTATTCGCGCTGACGGATCTCGGCATTAACGCCGCGTTCGATTTCCTCGGGGAGGCCGAGGTCGGCCAGGTTGACGGCCCAGTATTGGATGCCTTGGCGGCGGGCGGGATCGAGGGTGGGGGGCTGGCCGGGGCGGGCGATGCGGTTGGTGAGGTCGTGGGGGATGAGGATGGCGGCGAAGAGCTTCTCGGGGCGTCCGTCGACGTCGAGGCGGCGGTCGCCGCGCAGGTAGGGTTTGAGTTGTTCGGCCAGTTGGGTGAGGGGAGCGGCGGGGTCGATGTCGGAGGGGGCGGGGATCCGGATATAGAGTTGTTTGGGTTCGCGGAAGGGTGGGGCGTCGTCGCGGAGGAAGGGTTTGAGTTGGGCGAGGACGGCGTCTTGGCCGCCTTTTTGGGCGAAGAGGTCGAGGGCTTGGGGGTTGGAATCGGCGAACTCGTCGAGGATTCGTTCGGGGCCTTGGCCTGGGGCGGGGAGGGATTCGAGGTCGGTCTTGGCTTGGGACCCGGCGGGTTTCTTGGCCCATTTGAGGGCGTGTTCGGTGAGGGCTTGGAGGATCTTGCGTTGGTGGAGGCGGGCGAGGCGGGAGTCGACGATGGGGGCGAACTCGCCGGTTTGGTCGACGAGGAGGAAGTGGCGGGTGGGGGTGGCCTTTCTCTCGAGGAAGCGTGGGACCATGCCGAAGAGCAGGAGCATGGCGGGGAAGAGGAAGAGGCCGATCCAGAAGCCTTTGGTGCGGGCGTTCTCGACGAATTCGCGGCGGGCGACGAGGAGGGCGTATTTCATCGGAAGCGGGCCTCCCGTCCCTCGGGGCCGACCAGATGCATGAAGACGTCGTGGAGGCTGGGTTCGACGTATTCGAAGCGGCGGAGTCTGATGCCACGAGCGAAGCAGGTTTGGAGGAGGGTTTGGGGGTCGACGTGTTCTCGCAGTTCGAGGTCCCAGAGCACGGTGGGGGCGTCGGGGTGAGCGGCGACGGAGGCGGGGTCTTCGGGCGGTGGGGCGGGGCGGAGTTGGAGGACGCCGTCGGCCTGGCGGAGGGGGTCTGGGGAGTCGCTGGTTTCGAGGCGGACGCGGCGGGGGACGTGGCGTTTGGCTTCGGGGAGGGTGCCGTCGAAGATTTTGCGTCCCTGGCTGAGGAGGAGGAGGCGGTCACAGAGCCGCTCGGCGTGCTGCATGATATGGGTGGAGAAGAGGACCGTGCGGCCGCGATGGGCGAGGTCGCGGATGACTTCTTCCATGACCTGTTGGTTGACGGGGTCGAGTCCGGAGAAGGGTTCGTCGAGGATGACGAGTTCGGGGTCGTGGGCGATGGAGGCGAGGACCTGGACTTTTTGGCCCATGCCTTTGGAAAGGGCTTCGGTGCGGGCTTCGGCGAAGTCTTTGAGGCCGTAGCGTTCGAGCAACTCGAAGGCGCGCCGTTTGGCTGCGCGGGCGCCGAGTCCTTTCAGCGAGGCGAAGTAGGCGATGATGGACCAGGCCTTCATTTTCTTGTAGAGGCCTTTCTCCTCGGGGAGGTAGCCGAGGCGCTCGCGGACGAGGAGGGCCGAGGGTTGGCCGAGAACGCGGATGGTGCCGCTGGTGGGGCGGATGATCTCGAGGATCATCCGGATGGTGGTGGTTTTGCCGGCGCCGTTCGGGCCGAGGAAACCGTAGATGGAGCCGGGGGGGATCGCGAGGCTGACGTCGTGGACGGCGGTGAATTCGCCGAAGCGCTTGGAGACGTGGGCGAGTTCGAGAGCGGGTTCGCTCATGGGTGCGGGAGTGTCGCTTAAATCGGTCAGAAGACAAGCGGGAAGCGCGGAGTGCGATCGAGTGCGGGGCGGATTGGGGGCTGGGGGGTGGGGCAGGCGCGGGCTGCTGCGCGGGCTTGCCAATGGTGGTGGAATGCCGAGGATGGCGGCATGACAACGGGCAAGCTGGCAGGACGTCGGGCGCTGATCACGGGGGCGAGTCGGGGATTGGGGCGGGCGATGGCGATGGCGTTGGCGTCGGCGGGGGCGTCGGTGGTCTTGGTGGCGCGGGATTTGGAGAAGTTAGGGGCGGTCGCTGCGGAAGTGGCGGCGGCGGGGGGGAAGGCGGAGGTGCATCAGGCGGATTTGATGGAGGAGGCCGCAGTGGAGGGCTTGGCGGCGTCGGTGTTGGCGGGGGGTGCGATTGAGATCTTGATCAACAATGCGGGGATGAACCTGCGTAAGAACCTGACCGAGTTCACGCTCGAGGAGTGGCGGCGGGTGATGGACACGAACGTGACCAGCGTGTTTCTCCTGTGCCGGGCGCTGGTGCCGTCGATGAAGGGGCGCGGTTACGGGAGGATTCTGAACCTGACCTCGATCATGAGCCATGTGGCGATTGCGGGTCGGACGGCGTATTGCGCGAGCAAGACGGCGTTGATGGGGTTGACGAAGGCATTGGCGCTGGAGTTGGCGGGGGAGGGAATCACGGTGAACGGGATTAGTCCGGGCCCGTTCGCGACGGAGATGAACACGGCGCTGTTGCAGAACCCGGAGCTGAGTTCGTGGTTCTTGGGACGGATTCCGTTGGGTCGGTGGGGCAGGGTCGAAGAGGTGGGGCAATTGGCGGTCTATCTGTGCAGCGAGGAGGCGGGATTCATCACGGGGACGGACATCTTGATCGACGGCGGCTGGACGGCGCAGTGAGTCAGTGAGGCGGTGAGTCAGTGAGGCGGTGAGGGGGGGGAAGGGTCTGGTTGAGAATATGAAGATGATCTTGTGGATGGTGATGGTGGCGTGGCTGGGATTGGGCACGGAGGCGTTGGGCCAGGCGGCGGCGGTGGGATCGCGATGGGCGATCCCAGCGTCAGACGATGGCTTGCCTGGAGCCGGTCCGATCCGGCGATATGATTGGTTTCAGAAGCTGTGGTTGGAGAAGCGGACGGCCTGGGCGGAGCGGGTGGCGCAGGACCGCGGGGCGGTGGTGTTTCTGGGCGACTCGATCACCCAGGGTTGGGGTGACGACCTGGGGGGAGCCTTTCCGGGGTTGAAGGTGGCGAATCGCGGGATCAGCGGGGACACGACCCGCGGGGTGCTAATCCGCCTGGAGGACGACGTGCTGGCGCTGGCCCCGGCCGCGGTGGTGCTGCTGATCGGGACCAACGACCTCGAGGAGAAGGCGTCGCCGGAAACCGTGGCGTCGAACCTGAAGTTGATTTTGGCGGCGTTGAAGCGGCAGGACCCGAAGCTGCCCATTGTGTTGTGCCAGGTGTTTCCGAGCGCGGCATCGATGCGGCGTCCCGCGGACCAGATCAAACGGATCAACCAGCTTTATGGGGAAGCGGTGAAAGGGGATGGGCAGGTGACGGTGGTGGAGACGTGGAGGCTGTTTGCGGATGCGCAAGGGGATGCGCGCAAGGAGGAGTTTCCGGATTTGCTGCATCCGAATGCGTTGGGGTATGCGAAATGGGCGGCGGCCTTGCGGCCGATTCTGGCCACGCTGGGTTTCCTGGAGACGGAGGCGGACACGTTCCAGCCGGAGCCTGGATTCGAGAGTGTGTTCAATGGAAAGGATCTGACGGGGTGGGGGTTTCGGACGAATCGCTTTGACGGGTTGAGCGCGAGTCCGGATGGCCGGTATGTGGCGCGGAACGGGCGGCTGATTGTGACAACGCCGCCCGAGGGGAGTCGGATTCAGCAATTATGGACGGCGCGGACATTTCGGACTGATTTTGTTCTGCGCTTGGAATTCCGGGCGACGCCGAACGCGGACAGTGGGGTTTTCATTCGGGGGCCGCAGTTGCAGTGTCGGGACTACGTCTTAGCGGGTCCCTATCGGGAGTTGACGCGGTATCGTCCGCAGGACTGGAACGAGGTGGAGGTGGTGGTTCGTGGGGGGGAGGCTTATTGCACGTGCAATGGGGAGGTGTTGGAGGCGGCCTTCAAGGTGCCGGCGGAGGGTCCGCTGGGGTTGGAGGGGGATCGCGGGCAAATGGAGTATCGGCGCATTCGGGTGAAGGAGTTGAAGGGGAATTAATCATCTATGGATTATGATTTATGAATTATGATTTGCGAGGGGTCTGGGGCCAGGGGCGGGGGTTGAAAAGGGGGGAGTTTAGGTGTTAAGTGGGGGGCGGTTTCAGGTCTAAGTCCAGGCAGCCCCGCGATGGGGCGTGGATGAAGTGCGGGGTTGTAACGGACCTGAATCCGGCGCACGACGGGTCTGCGGGATGGCGCGTGGTGCGGGGAGATCGTCCCGCGTGAATGGAACAACATGAAGACGAGAGCTTGGGTGGTGGCGGCGTTGGCGGCGTGTTTGGGGTTGGCGCAGGCGGCGGAGGTGACATTGAAGGTGGGGGATCCGGCGCCCAAGTTGGGAGGTGGGAAGTGGGTGCAGGGGGATGCGGTGAAGAGCTTCGAGGCGGGGAAGGCGTATGTGGTGGAGTTTTGGGCGACGTGGTGTCCGCCCTGTCGGACGAGCATCCCGCATCTGAACGCGATCCATGAGAAATTCAAGGACAAGGGTTTGGTGGTGATTGGGCAGAACTGCTGGGAGCGGGATGAGAGCAAGGTGGCGCCGTTTGTGAAGGACATGGGGGCGAAGATGACCTATCGAGTGGTGTTGGATCAGAAGAAGGACAGCAAGGATGCTGGTTACATGGCTCAGAACTGGATGGCGGCGGCGGGTCAGAAGGGCATTCCGGCGGCGTTCCTGGTGGACAAGGCGGGTAAGATTGCCTGGATTGGCCATCCGATGGAGTTAAAGGACGCGGCCATCGAAAAGGTGTTGGCGGCGAAATAGTGCTGGCAACCCGGCTGAAAGCAGAGGAGAAGACACCTCGGCAAACTGAAATTGGGGTCCGGGAGCCGCCTCGGCTGGAGGCGGCTTCCTCCTTAGGGCCTCAGGCAGGAAGAAGAATCAACATTATGAATATGAGAACATCGTGGGTGGTGGCATTGCTGCTGGCCTTGGCTGAGGGCAGTGGGTGGGCGGGAGAAGTGACCCTGAAGGTTGGGGATAAGGCGCCGAAGTTGCAGGTGGGCAAGTGGGTGCAGGGGGAACCGGTGAAGGAATTCGAGAAGGACAAGGTTTACCTGGTGGAGTTTTGGGCCACCTGGTGTGGCCCTTGTCGGGTGAGCATTCCGCACCTGAACGAGTTGCATGAGAAGTACAAGGACAAGGGGCTGGTGGTGATTGGGCAGGACTGTTGGGAGCGCGAAGAGGAGAAGGTGGGGCCGTTCGTGAAAGAGATGGGCAGCAAGATGACCTATCGCGTCGCGCTGGACCGCAAGGAGAATGAGGATGATCGCGGTCGGATGGCGGAGACCTGGATGGCTGCCGCCGGGCAGAATGGCATCCCGTCGGCGTTCCTGGTTAACAAGGAGGGCTTGGTGGTCTGGATGGGGCATCCCATGAAGCTGGAGGCGCCGACGATCGAGCAGGTGTTGGCGGGGACCTACGACCTGAAGAAGGCGGCGGCGGAGGCGGCGGAGGAGCAAGCCCGGGAGTCCAAGATTCAGGAATTGGCGCCGGCGTTCTCAGCGGCGATGAACGAAGGCCGGGGAGCGGATGCCGAGAAGGCGTTCCTGGAGATCGAGAAGTTGCTTCCGGAGGCGCAACGGAAAATGCTGAAACCGACCTGGTTTGCCATTCACTGCAAGAAGAAGGACTACGCGACGGCGTATAAAGTGGCGCGGGAGGCCAGCGACGAGAACCTGGGCAATGCGATGCTGCAGAACCAGATCGCCTGGACCATCCTGACGGACAAGGACCTGGAGAAGCGCGACTTGGAGTTGGCCCAACTCATGGCGGAGCGCGGGGTGAAGGCCTCGGATCGGAAGGATGCCTCCATTCTGGACACGCTGGCGCGGGCCCTGTTCATGCGCGACAAAAAGGGAGAGGCGATCAAGGTGCAGGAAGAGGCGGTGTCGGTCGCGGACAGCGAGATGAAGGCCTCGCTGCAGGAGACGCTCAAGAGTTATCGGGACGGCAAACTGCCGCCGGCGGAATAGGCGCGGTTTCCCATCTGGCGCGCTCGCCGGGAATTCGAGTGCATGGCGGCCGGACGAGAGACTCTCGTCCGGCCGTTCCGTTTCTATGCCGTAGGGTTGGTGCGATGGGGAGACTGGCCGGGCCGGTGGCGGGGCTGGGTGATGGGGAGAGACGGGGTGAGGGGTGACCGTTCAGGGAGAGTGTTTTCCAGAATGAGAACCACTGGCGGGGCGAGGCGGGGCCTTGCTCTGGGAGGGGGGGACGGGGTAGAGATGGGGCCGATGTCGATACTACGATGGTACGTTCCGGCGCGGATGGGGGAGGCTTGGGTGTTTGGCCTGGTACTGGTTTGGGCCGGGCTGGGGTTGGGACCGGCACGGGTGAGCGCCGCCCAAGCGACGACGGCGCCGTTGCGAGGTCGGGGCGCGCCCACAGCGCCCGAGCGCCCGCCCGGCGTGGTGATCCATCACAGCCCGCAGTCGTCGGGCCGCTTTATTGGGTCGCCGAGTCTGACGGTGCTGGCGGACGGCGCTTATTTGGCCTCGCATGACTTTTTCGGGCCGAGGAGCGACGAGCACGTGGCGGCGACGACGGTGGTATTTCGGTCGGAGGATCGGGGGTTGACGTGGGGGGAGGTTGCGCGGGTGAAGCCGTTGTTTTGGGCGAACGTCTTTACGCATCGGGGAGCGGCGTATTTGATGGGGACGGAGAAGCACCACGGCCGGGTGGTGATCCGGCGGTCGGCGGACGGGGGGCGGACGTGGACCGAGGCGAGGGACCGGGCGAGCGGGGTGCTGACGGCGGAGGGCGAGTATCATACGGCGCCGGTGCCGGTGGTGGAGTTTGGGGGGCGATTGTGGCGTGGGTTCGAGGATGCGATGGGCGGCACGGAGTGGGGCAAGCGTTACCGGGCGCACGTGATGTCGGTGCCGGCGGGCGCGGATTTGTTGGCGGCGGGCAACTGGGTCTTGTCGGAGCCGGCGTCGAGGGATGCGCGGTGGCTGGGGGGGGCGTTCAACGCCTGGCTGGAAGGGAACGTGGTGGTGACGCGGGAGGGGCGGTTGGTGAATGTGCTGCGGGTGGACACGGCTGGATTGCCGGAGAAAGCGGCGATCATCGAGGTGGCGGAGGATGGTCGAGGGATGCGCTTTGATCCGGCGACGGGCTTCATCGATTTCCCGGGTGGGGCGAAGAAGTTCACGATTCGTTTCGATCCGGTGAGCGACCGGTATTGGTCGCTGGCGACGATCGTGCCGACGAACTGGCCGGGGCCGGGCAAGCCGGCGGGGGTGCGGAACACGCTGGCGTTGACGTCGTCGCGTGACCTGCGGCAATGGGAGGTGCGTTGCGTGCTGCTGCACCATCCGGACGTGGGGCGGCATGGGTTTCAGTATCCGGACTGGCATTTCGAGGGGGAGGACCTGATTGCGGTGGTGCGGACGGCGTTCGACGATGAGGAGGGGGGAGCTCGGAACAACCACGATGCGAACTATCTGACGTTTCATCGGATTGAGGGTTTTCGTCGGCTGACGATGGCGGATTCGGTGGCGTGGCCTGGGG
>CAZVRY010000080.1:0-10208 GCA_964629545.1 uncultured Verrucomicrobiota bacterium
AGGAGAGGGAGGAGGGGGGGCGGGTTTACGAGGTGAGAGGGGTTGGAGGGGGTGGGGTGATGTATGTGGGGTTTGGGCGTGGGGACATCGATTGGTCGCGGGTGGGGGTGGGGGACAAGGTTTGGAAGACGAGCGATCCGGCGTTGGAGGGGCGGTTGCGGAAGACGTTCACGGGCGAGGGGGTTCGGTATCAGCGTCCGTTGGAATTCGAGGTGCGCGGCAGGGTGGGGGAGCCGTTGGTGGTGGTGGGGAGGGATGAAGAGGGTTTGGAGGCGGAGGCGTGTTCGTCGATGCCGATGGTGGCGGCGACGCGTCAACCGTTGACCGTGGAGCGGTTGCGGGAGCAGATGGGGCGTTTGGGGGGAACGCCGTTTCGGTTGGGGGAGGTGCGGGGGCAGTGGGAGGCAGGGGGAATGGTGCCGGTGAGCGAGCTGAATCGGCTGCGGCGGGAGGTGGTGGCGCGGTTGGAGGGGATGCGGATTCGGTCGGGGCGTTGGCGGTTGGAGGAGGGGGCGCTGGAGGTGGGGGAGGTGGAGGGGGCGGGGGTGGGGGATACGGCTGGGGATGGGGAGGCGGAGTTGGTGGTATTAGTTCGGACGCTGGCGCAGTTGGAGGGGGTGTTGGAGGCGGGGGTTCGGACGATTTACTGTGAGTTGGAGGATCCGAAGCGATATCGGGAGGCGGTAGCGAGGGTGCGGGGGAGCGGTGGGGAGGGGGGGCGGACGATTTGGGTGGCGCCGCCGCGGATTACGAAGCCTGGGGAGGAGTGGATTTTACGGCAGGTGCGGGCGAGCGAGGCGGACGGGTATTTGGTGAGGAACTACGATCATTTGGGATGGTTTGCGGGGGAGCGGCGGGTGGGGGACTACTCGTTGAACGTGGCGAACGCCTTGGCCGCGGAGTATTTCATGGAGCGGTTCGGGTTGGAGCGGTTGACGGCGTCGTATGACTTGAATGCGGGGCAATTGGAGGGGTTGTTGGAGACGGCGCCGGCGCGGTGGTTCGAGGTGACGATTCACCAGCACATGCCGATGTTCCACATGGAGCACTGTGTGTTTTGCGCGTTTTTGACTGAGGGGACGGATTTTACGAACTGTGGGCGGCCGTGTGACGTGCACGAGTTGCGGTTGCGGGACCGGGTGGGGGCGGAGCACCCGGTGAAGGCGGATGCGGGTTGTCGGAACACGGTGTTCAACGGGGTGGCGCAGACGGGGGCGGAGTTTGCGGGGCGGTTGTTGGGGTTGGGGGTGCGGTGGTTTCGGCTGGAGTTTCTGGGTGAGGGGGCGGAGGAGGTTCGGCGGACGGTGGGGAATTACCGGCGTTTGCTGCGCGGGGAGGTGAGCGGGGCGGAGCTCTGGAGGGAATTGAGGTTGATTAACCAGTTGGGGGTGACGCGGGGGACGATGGGAAGGAGGCCGTCCGGGTGAGGGTTGGGCCTGGGCGCGGGGGATCGGGCCGGATCACCGCACAGAGGTGAGCACAGGGGCCCGGGTTTCCGGTCTGAGGCGCGCCTTGCCAGGCGGGTCAGCCGAGCCCGCGGTCTTCGAGGTCCTCCTCGTCGAGGCCAAGGAAGTGGCCGAGTTCGTGCATGAGGGTGATGCGGACTTCTTCGCGGAAGGCGTCGGGGTCACCATCGGTCATGTCCCAGAGGTTATGGAGGAAGAGGACGACATGGGAGGAGAGTTGGCCGTGGCTGGTTTGGGCGTCAGCGCGCTCGGGGCCCATGAAGAGGCCGAGGGTGTCGGGTTCGACGCCGGGTCCGTGGCGGCGGGTGGGGATTTTCTCGAAGAGGACGGGGAGTTGGGCGGTGGCCTGTTGGAGTTCGGGGGGGAGGGCGGCGAGGGTTTGACGGACTTCCTTTTGGGCGAGGAGGAGCAGGTCGCGCCAAGGGGGCAGTGGGGGGAGCGGGGGCTCGTCGGGTGCGTTGGGCGGGGGGGCAGTGTTCAAGGGGAGGGGGACGGGCGGGTGGGGCGTTGGGGGCGGCGGGATTCCTGGAAGCGCCGGAGGAGGTCGTTGTTATCTTCGAAGAAGCGGGCGAGGTCGGCGAGGCAGCCGACGGTGGCGGGGCTGAGGTGATGTTCGATGCCTTCGATGTCGCGGCGCTGGGTTTCGTCGTCGAGCCCGAGGAGGGAGAAGAAGCGGGCGAGGGTGAGGTGGCGGGCTTGGACGCGGCGGGCGACGGTGCGGCCTTTGTCGGTGAGGACGAGGCCGCGGTATTTGACGTAGTGGAGGTAGCCGGCTTCGGCGAGGCGTTGGACCATGTTGGTGACGGAGGCCTGTTTGACCTGGAGGGAGGAGGCGATATCGACGACGCGGGCGTAGCCCTTGTTCTCGATCAGTTCGTGGATCCGCTCGAGGTAGTCTTCGGCGCTTTGGCTTGGGCCCGGCGTGGGCGGCATGATGGGGTGATGTTTCCAAAGGGGGGAGGGGCTGGCAAGCAAAGGCAGCGGATCTCATGGCCTGTGGTCGAGACGGGGCGGGAGAGCCAGGCGGGGAGGGCTGCGGTGGTGGCTTGCGTTGGGGCGGGTTTTGGACCACGTTGGCGGCCATGAATGATACCGATACGATGAGTGGCATGACGCGGCGCGAGGCGTTGCGCCGGGCGGCTTTGGGGGCAGCGGCGGTGGGGGTGGGCGTCGGGGTGGCGTCGGAGGCGCGGGGGGCTGCGGCGGGAGGGGATGCGTTTGCCTTGCCGGCGTTGCCGTATGCGGCGGACGCGTTGGAGCCGCACATCGATGCGCGGACGATGGAGATTCACCATGGGAAGCATCATGCGGCGTATGTGGCGAATTTGAACAAGGCGGTGGCCGGGCATCCGGAGTTGGCGGGGAAGTCGATCGAGGAGTTGGTGCGCCATTTGGATCGGGTGCCGGAGGGGATTCGCATGGCGGTGCGGAACAACGGGGGTGGGCATTTGAATCACACCTTGTTTTGGAAGTGGATGAAGAAGGGTGGGGGAGGGGAGCCGAGGGGGCAGTTGCGGCGGGCGTTGGAGGCGGGCTTGGGGTCGTTGAGTGGGTTCAAGGAAGTGTTTACGAAGGCGGCGTTGGGGCAATTTGGGAGTGGGTGGGCGTGGCTGGTGCGGGAGGGGAAGGGGTTGAAGGTGGAGGCGTCCGCGAACCAGGACAATCCGTGGTCGCAGGGGCGGGTGCCGATTTTGGGGGTGGACGTATGGGAGCATGCGTATTATTTGCGGTATCAGAATCGGCGGGCGGACTATGTGGCGGCGTTTTTCAATGTGGTTGATTGGGATCAGGTGGCGGCGTTGTACGCGGCTTAGGGTCTGGGCAATGACAACTCGAAGTTAGTGTTGCACAGGCCCTTAGCCGGCGGGGGGTGATCGTCACGAAAAAGTTGATTGGCAAAGTGGAGGGGGGTTTCTAGCTTGCACGCATGTCTGTAACGCGTCGTGGATTTCTTGCTCGTTCCGGCCTGGTGGCAGCGGCCGGGTGGGGGTCGGCCAGCGTGGTGCGCTCGGCGGAGGCTGGGCCCCGGCGGGGGCAGCGTCCGAAGCGGATTCTGCATTTGGTGGCGGACGGGATGAGCATGGGGACGCTGACCTGCGCGGATTACTTTTCGGTGTTACGGCGCCGGCGGGGTTTGAGTTGGACGGCGCTGGCGTCGCGGCCCGGGGTGGTGAATGCATGGATGAACATGCGGTCGTTGAATTCGACCGTGACGGATTCCTCGGCGGCGTCGTCGAGTTGGGGGAGCGGGTCAAGGATTGTGAACGGGGCTGTGAACGTGTTGCCGGACGGGCGGGCGTTGACCTCGTTGTACCAGTTGATGGGGGAAGCGGGTTGGAAGCGGGGGTTGGTGACGACGACGGAGATCACCCATGCGACGCCGGCGGGTTTTGTGGCGAGCGGGTTGACGCGGGATGCGGGGCAGGACATAGCGGCGCAGTATTTGGATCGGCGGATTGAGGTGTTATTGGGAGGGGGGCGGAAGTTTTTCGAATCGGCGAAGCGGAAGGACAAGCGGGATTTGCGGGGGGAGTTTCGGGCGGCGGGCTACACGGTGATGGAGAAGGCGGAGGAGTTGGCGCGGGCGCCGGGTGAGGGGCGATGGCTGGGGACGTTTGCGGACGGGCATTTGCCGTATACGGTGGATCAGATGGGGGACGAGGGGTTGCGTCGGGACGTGCCGACGCTGGCGGCGATGACGGCGGCGGCGTTGCGGCGGTTGGAGCGGGAGGAGCGGTTTGTGTTGCAGGTGGAGGGGGGGCGGGTGGATCACGGCGCGCATGGGTGTGACGCGGTGGCGGCGTTGGGGGACATGATCGCGTTTGACGAGGCGCTGGACGAGTGTTTGGGGTTTCAGCGGCGTCATCCGGACACGTTATTGGTGGTGACGACGGACCATGGGAATGGCAATCCGGGGGTGAGCGGGGCGGGGTCGGGCTACAAGGACAGCGTGTTGTTGTTTTCGAATCTGGCTCGGGGGCGGCGTTCCTTCGAGGGGATGTCGGGGATGCTGTCGAAGGCGAAGACGACGGCGGAAATGGGGGAGGTGATCTTCGAGGCGACGGGATATAGGGCGCCGGAAGCGAAGCTGGAGTTATTGGCGCCGTATATAGCGAGGAAGGGGAAGGCGCTTTACGACCTTACCAACTCGCCCGAGTATCAGTTGGGGCAGTTACTGGGCAACTATTATGGGGTGGGGTGGGTGAGCGGGTCGCACACCTCGGACTTCGTGCCATTGACGGCGGTTGGGCCTGGGGCGGAGCGGCTTGCGGGTTTCATAGCGAACACCGAGGTCTTTCGTCACTACCTTGGTTTGGCGAGAATCGACTTCAGGAATCCGGAGTTGCCGTTGATGGCTGGGGGCGGGCCGAGCGCGATGGAGGTCGAGGGGCCCACTGGTGCCTGGGTCTAGGCCGGATCCATGCCGTCGGATCGGTCTTGCTTGCCTGATGTTCCGTGATACCGCTGCGCGATCGCAATCCGTCATCGAGCTTTCCGGCGGTGACGTTGGCGTTGGTGGTGGTGAATGTGGCGGTGTTTTTTTGGGAGTTGAGTTTAGGGCCGCGGTTGGATCGGGCCTTGCTATGGTTGGCGATCGTGCCGGGGCGGTATTCGATTCCTGAGATCTCGCGGCATTTTGCGGTGACGGACCAGTTGACGCCGTTCGTGACCTCGATGTTTCTCCATGGGGGGTGGGTGCACTTGATAGGGAACATGTGGATTCTGTGGATTTTCGGGGACAACGTGGAGGAGCGGTTAGGGAGAGGGCGCTATTTGGCGCTCTACCTGGCGAGTGGGGTGGCGGCGGCCCTGCTTCACATCTACACGAACCTGACCTCGATGGTTCCAACGATTGGGGCGAGCGGGGCGGTGGCAGGGGTGATGGGGGCGTATTTCCGGTTTTATCCGAAGGCGCGGGTGGTGACGATCGTGCCGCCGTTCTTTTTGGGTCCGTTTTTCGAGTTGCCGGCGGTGTTGTTTTTGGGGTGGTGGTTCTTCATTCAGTTTTTTAACGGGGCGCTGAGTTTATCGGCGGGGCAGCGGGGTTTGGGGGGCATTGCCTGGTGGGCGCACGTGGGCGGGTTTGTGTTCGCGCTGGTGGTGTGTCTGTTTTACCGGGGGCGTCCGGGGAAGCGGCGACGGTCGGACGGGGACGGGCGCGATTGACCCCTGCGCCGTGCCCAGGTCGGCGGCGTTGCTCGGTCGGTCGAGGATCGCCTTGTCCCGCGGTCGCGGGATTCCTCCCTCGCGTCTGGCTGCTGGCCCGGGGGGGCTCCCGCCAGAATCGGAAGTTAATCTTGCACAGACCATTAGCCCGTATTGTTCACAGGCCGAATACCCCCTCTCCCTGTCTCCCTCTCCCCAACCCCGTTGGATGGCTTCGCTGCAAGGGGTTGGGGAGATAAGCGAAGGGGTGAGGGGCACGGTCGCGAAGCTAGTCAGGCGGTGGCCTGTTCCAAGCGAGTGTGAAATATGCAGGTTACAGGCGGACGGAAACCGCTTGGCCGCGTTGGAGGTGGAAAGACTGGGCGGCGGAACCTTCGCGGACGGCTAATTCGAGGAAGCCGGTGGAACCGGGGACGGCGAGGGGGCGACCTGGCGGCACGGCGGCGTAGCATGCGACGAGGGGAGCGCGGAAGCGGCGTCCGGCGTGGACGCGGGTTCGTGGGGAGGGCGGTGTGGGGAGCCAGGAGGTGGGCAAGTTGGTGATGGCGTTGCCGAAGCGGTCGAGGTAGACGATTTCTCCCTGGAGGCCATGGGGTTGGCGGGTGGGGAGGGGGCGCGGGAGTTCGAGGATGTTGGCAAGAAAGGGGCCGACGCGGGAGAAGGGGAAGCCGCGCGCCAGGTGGGCGGCGGCGGGGGCGAAGACGTCGCGGCCGTGGAAGGTTTGGCTGAGGCTGGGGAGGAAGAGGGCGGGGTTTTGGAGGCTGCGGATGTGGCGGCGGGGGAGGGGGTCGAGGGTGAGGGAGAGAATGCCGTTGTCGGGGCCGAGGAACAGGTGGCGGTGGGCGCGGATCGCCAGCGCGCGGCGGCTGCTTCCCACTCCGGGGTCCACGACGATCACATGGATGGTGCCCGGGGGGAAGTAGCGCCACGCGGCCGCCAAGGCGAAGGCCCCGGCCGGGAGGTCGCCGGGGCGGATCGCATGGGTGAGGTCAATGACGTGGGCTTGGGGGGCGAGGGAGCGGATGACCCCTTTCATGGTGCCGACGAACCAGTCGTCGAGGCCGAAGTCGGTGGTGAGGGTGATGGTGGGCACGGCGGCTTAGGAGGGCAGGCGGATGTATTGTTTCTGGCCTTGGATGAACTGGCAGTAGTGGGTGAACCCGCAGCGGGCGGCCAGGTCGAGGGCGGCGGGAAAGTCCGCGCCGATCTCGGGAGGATGGTGCGCATCCGAGCCAAAAGTCAGGGGGAGGCCGTAGCGGGAGGCCAGGTGGAGGAAATGAGGACTGGGATAGATTTCCCGGCAGTCTTTACGGAGCCCAGCGGTGTTGATTTCGATGGCGACGTCAGCGGACTTGGCCGCGCGGAGGAACCGGTCGTAGAGGGGCGTGCAGTCACGGTCCGGGCGGTGGCCGAATTTCTTCGGGAGGTCGGGGTGCCCGATGATGTTGAAGAGGCCGGAGGCGGCGGCTTGGGTGAGGAGGTGGAAGTATTGGGACCAGACTTCGAGGACATCGCGGCGGTTCCACTCGTCGCGCCGGTGAGGGTTGTCGATGTCCCAGGTGGGGTCGAGGTAATGGACGGAGCCGATGAAGTAATCCCAGGGATGGCGCCGGCGCAATTCGCGGATCCAATCTTCGCGGCCGGGCAGGTAGTCCACTTCGAGGGCGAGGCGGATGGTGAGGGTCGGGTGGGTCTGGCGCGCCTGTTCAACCTCGGCGACGTAGGTGTCGAGTTGGTCGGCGCGCATGCGCCAGTCGTCGAAGTCGTCTTCGGGCATGGGGTTGTGGTCGGAGAAGCCGATTTCGGTCAAGCCGGCGGCGAGGGCACGTTGGGCGAATTCGGTGGGGGTGCCGGTGGCGTGGCGGCACAGCGGGGTGTGCACGTGGTAATCGGGAGGTAACGGCATGGGAGGAGCGTAGTGGAGGGTTCGGGGGGGGGCAAGGGGGATGGGGATGGGGTCGGGAGGCCGGTCGGCCAGGGGGGGAGTGGGGCAGTAAGGCAGTGGGGCAGGGGGCGGTGAGTTCGCGGGTCAGGGAGAGGGGCTCGATCCCACGGACCAGATCCCAAGGACCAAACCGGGCGGAGTCCAGGCATGGGCGTGATGGTGGAGAGCGGTCGGAATGGGTTTGACTGGGGTGAGTCTGGGTCATTAGCTTCTGGTTCAACTCAAAATCGCTAAGAAATCCTATGAGAAAAGCTATGTTGTGTGCGCGTGGGTGGCTGGCCCTGGGCTTGGGGTCGGCCCTGCTGGTTCCGGGTGCAGCGGTGGCTCAATCGGACAACTTCGATGCCTATTCGTCGCCGGCCGATCTGACAGCGGGGGGATGGATCCTGGCTGCGCTGAATCCGGCGTTGGTGACGACGACGTTTCCGGCGGTGGGGACGGGCAAGGGGTTGAGGATCGAGGCGAATCCGGTTCCGGGGGCGGCGCCGGCGGTGGGGTTGTGGTATCGGATGGAATCTTACGATGACTTTGTGGTGGCGGTTGATTTGGTGGCCTGGCCGGGGACGGACAAGAACCAGGCGGTGGTGTTGTTTGCCCGGATGACGGATGGGAACACGGGGACAGTGGTGAACAACCTGAATCCTGCGGTGGCGCAGGGCATGATCTGCAATTACGACACCTCGCAATATGGGGAGAACCCCGGGAACCGGCGCCAGGGGCAGTTTCAGATCAACGTGGTGAATCCGGGTTTCGCGACGCGGACGTTGGCGGTGGCGGAGATCACGTTTGTGCCGGGGCGTTCGTATCGGATTGTCTTCCAAGGGGTCGGGGCTCGTTACATCGCGAAGGCTTACGACCATTACGATTTGACGCGGCCGTTGATCACGCTGGAGGCGGAGGATTCGACTTACCTGTCCGGGGCTTGCGGGTTCCTGTCGTTCAGCCGTCAGGGGCAGACGGGCACGACGGACGTGACGATCGACAATTATTACGCGGGGGCGACGGATCCGAACCTGGCGGCGGCGCCGGCGTTGTCGCATCCGATTGCTGGCACGCCGGTGGTGGACACGCGGGTGCCGGCGGCGCGGTTTCAGAACTTTCACTCGGCGGCGGCGGGGATCAGTTTCACGGCCAAGACGCACGGGGCGGATCAGATCAACGTGGCGGGGACGAAGCTGCGCTTGAATGGGGCGGATGTCTCGGGGCAATTGACGATTACCGGGGGGGGTAACGCGATAACGGCCAGCCTGCCGGGCAGTGTGCTCGCGGCCAACACGGTGTATATGGGGGAGATCGAGGTGGTGGACACGACCGGGACGAAGGCGTCGAAGAACACCTTTTGGTTCGACACGTTGACGGAGGCTTACTTGACGTCGGCGGGGGTGAAGGTGATCGAGGCGGAGGAGTACAATTACGACAACGGGAAATTCCAGCCGGATCCGATTGCGGTGTCCGGGTTCGACACGAACACGCCGCCCTCGCAGATCGGCGGCAATGGGGTGGGTTATTTGGATTTGGCGGGGGTGGAGGGGGTGGATTTTCACGATACGCGGTCGACCCCGGACTCGCCGTACTATGAGTTTCGGATTGGCGATGCGGTGGGGACGTGTGCGGGGATGTATCCGGAGGTGCAGGATTACTATGATCCGGCGGGGTTGGCGCGCTACAGCGACCACGTGCGCAGCAAGTACGCGGTGCACCAGATGGTGGAGCATGTGGTTTGCCGGACCGAGCCGGGCGAGTGGCTGAATTACACGCGGGCCTTCGAGGCGGGGAATTACCAGGCCTATTTGCGGGTGGCCTCGTTTGGGGCGGCGCCGGTGGAATTGCACCAGGTGACGGGGGATCCGACGCAACCGGATCAGGCGACGACGAAGCTGGGCACGTTTTCGGTGCCGAACTTGATGGCGCGTTACAACTACGTTTACGTGCCGCTGTTGGACGACGGTGGGGCGCGCAAGTCGTTCCAGCTATCGGGGACGAGCACGTTGCGGTTGCAGATGGCCGGGGTGGCTGGGGAGGACATTCGGAAGCTGGCGATCAACTACCTGCTGCTGGTGCCGGCGCCGGTGCTGCCGAGCATCAAGGCGCTGAGCGCGGCGACGGTGGCGGGGCCGTATGCGGAGGAGACCGGGGCGGTGGTGAATGAGGCTGCCAAGACGATCACCTTTCCGGCTTCCGGGGCGGCGCGGTTCTACCAATTGACCGCGGGCAGTGCATTGACCATTGAATCGATCGAGGTGACGGGTGGGACGGTGGTCTTGAAGTATCGGTGAGTGGTCGCGGTGGGGGGTGGTTTTGCGACTTCCCTCGCCTCCGGCGGACGGAGGCGAGGGAGTTTTGTTCGGAGGGGAGGCAGTGGGGGTCAAAAAGGATTGACTTCCGAATTACCGTATGGGGAAGTGGTTACCAGAAACCACGTAACCCCATTGCATCTATGAAATCCTCCTTGCTTCTGACGGGTCCGGGGCGTTTGCGCGCCTGGTTGGTGTCCTGTTCCCTAGCCTGCGCGCTGCCGGTGATGGCGCGGGTGATCGACAATTTCGATGCGGCGCAGCGGACGGGATGGACGGATTCGAATCCGATCAACCTGCCCTTGCCGGGGGGGCAGCAGGCGGGCGGGCAGTTTA